>NZ_JBITES010000017.1:0-237183 GCF_044455405.1 Streptomyces sp. NPDC051243
CGCGCCGTACGTACAACAAGCCTCGAGTCTCTCCATGGGCCGGGTGGCGTAGAACACCACAAACGGCATAGCGACCACGACGCCGCTCGGCCAGGGGCAACGAGGCACCGTATAATTTGGGCCCGAACAATTCTCATGTCTCACGGCTTCTCAGGCGGCCCGAAGGAGCGTGCACGTGCCCGGCCATCGATCCATCACCGAAGCCGAGAAACTGGCAGCGGCCAGGCTCGGCGGTATCCCCATCAGGCATGACCAGATGGCAGTGGTCGCCAACATCTATCGCGCCGCCTCGGCGGTGCGCCAGCACCTGGAGAACTCCGTGCTGCGCGGCGTCGACCTGACCTGGACCGCCTTCGTGGTGCTCTGGGTCATCTGGATCTGGGGCGAGCCGGAGACGCGGCACGTGGCCGAAGAAGCCGGGATTTCCAAGGGCACGCTCACAGGGGTTGCCCGGACACTGGAAGGACGAGGGCTTGTGCAGCGAGCAGACCATCCCACCGACGGCAGGCTAGTGCTCCTGAGCCTGACCGACGAAGGGCAGGAGCTGATGCAGCGCCTCTTTCCGGCGTTCAACGAGGAGGAAGCCTTCGTCACCGGGCGGCTCAGCGACACGGACTGCCAGACCGTCGCCGACGGACTGCGCCGGGTGGTGCTGCAGGTGGAGGAGAACGGCGAGGAGCGCCGCCAGGATCTGTTGGGTGGTGCCGCCCCCGCGCCACGCCGCAGCGGCCGTCGTAAGGCCTGAGCCGCGACAGTCCCGGACGGCGGAGCCCGGATCGCTACAGGTCGAATTGCTCGCCTGCGAAGATTCCTGGCATCTGGGCTGGAACCGGCGACACCTCGGTCCAGATGGTCTTGCCCGTTGGCGTGTACCGGGTTCCCCACCGCTGCGTGAGCTGCGCGACCAGGAACAGACCTCGGCCGCCCTCGTCCTCCATCGCGGCCCGCCGCAGGTGGGGCGAGGTGTGCCCGCCGTCGGAGACCTCGACGATGAGGCCACGCTCCCGGATGAGCCGTAGACACACCGGAGCGCCGCCGTAGCGGATCGCGTTGGTGACCAGTTCACTGACGACGAGCTCGACGACGAACGACGCGGCTTCGTCGACTCCCCACGCGGCCAGCTGGTTGCAGGCCAGCGACCGCGCTCTTGCCACTTCTCCGGCGTCGGTGGCGACGTCCCACGTCGCCACCAGACTCTCGGCCAGGCCGTGGACGCGGAGCAGCAGCAGTGCGGCGTCGTCCTCGGGGGGCTGGGGCAGGAGTGTGGTGATGACCTTGTCGCATGTCTTGTCCAGTTGGCCGTCCTCGGGCCCAGCGAGTGCAGTACAGAGAGAGCTGACTCCGGCGTCGATGTCCGTGTGACGGTTTTCGACGAGTCCGTCGGTGTAGAGGGCGAGCGTGGCGCCTTCCGGAAGCTCGATGTCGGCGCATTCGAAGGGCAGGCCGCCCAGGCCGAGGGGCGGTCCGGCGGGAAGGTCCACGAGCTCGGCGTGTCCGTCGGGGGTGACGAGCACGGGCGGCAGGTGGCCCGCTCGCGCCATGACGCAGTGCCGGGAGACCGGATCATAGATCGCGTACAGGCAGGTGACTCCCAGTGCCTGGTCCTCGGCCTCGGCGGGCCCGGAAGGCGGGGCGCTGGTGCGCGCCACGAGGTCGTCGAGACGGGCGAGCAGTTCGTCCGGCGCGAGGTCGAGTGCCGCGAGCGCCGCGACGGTGGTGCGCACCCGGCCCATGGTGGCGGCCGCGCTCGTACCGTGTCCGGCGACGTCGCCCACCACCAGCCCGACGCGTGCCCCGGAGAGGGGGATGACGTCGTACCAGTCCCCTCCGACGCCGGCGGGCCCGGCCGCGGGCAGATAGCGGTGAGCGACCTCCACACCCGGTTGCTGGGGCAGAGTGCGCGGGAGGAGATCACGCTGGAGTGTGAGCGCGGTCGCGTGTTCTCGGGCGTAACGGCGGGCGTTGTCCAGGCAGACCGCGGTGCGGGAGACGAGCTCTTCGGCGAGCTGGATCTCCTCCTGGTCGAAGGGGTCGGCGTGTCGGGAGCGTGCGAAGGCCACCGCGCCCAGGGTGGCGCCACGGGCCTTGAGGGGAAGGGCGAGCGCATGGGTGGCCGCGTCGGTGGCCGGCGCGTTCTCGGCCAGGCACCGCAGGCGGACGGTGTCCAGTGCGTCGTACGCGGTGTCCTCGGCCGCGGCGTGATCGGTGCGGTGAGCCACCTGGCACAGGGTGGGGTGGGTGGCGAAGTGCTGTGGTTCCTGGCCGCTCAGGACGGCTTCGACGATGTCCACGGTGACGGCGTCGGCGAACTCGGGGACCACGAGTTCCGCCAGATCTTGGGCCGTGCGCCGAATGTCCAGGGTCCTTCCGATACTGCCGCTCGCCCGGCTGAGCAAGGCGAGACGCTGGCGCGCCACGTAGCGGTCGGTGATATCCAGGCCGGCCTCACAGACTCCGATCGGTCGGCCGTGCTCGTCCTGAAGTCGGAAGTAGGAACACGACCAGACGCGTTCGTGATGGGGGTCGAGGTGAGTGGAGCTGCGGTAGCGGACGTCGATCACAGGTGCGCCGGTGCGGGCCACGCGCTGGACGATCTCTTCAACGCTCGCGGCTGTCCCCTCCGCCTCCCCCAGCACCTCGCCCTGCGGCAGGATGTCCTTCAGGAACCTGTCGGCAGCGTCCTCCAGCGGGATTCCGAACTGTTTTTCGATCGCGGTGTTGATCCAGCGCACGCGGGCGTCCGTGTCGTAGACCACCAACTGGACGGGCGCTTCCCGGTCGAGTCCGTCAAGCATGGCCCGGCCGATGGCCTCCCGGTGCGCCAGCTCGGCGTCCATGGCCGTCAGCAGCCACCCGGTCGCGCCCGCCCCCAGGGCGAGCGGGGTGAGAGCCAAGGACACGGATACCGGGCGGCCGTCACCACGGCGGACCGGTCGGGGGCCGAGCGCCCCTGCCGCACCACCGTCACCAGCGGCTGAGGAGAGGCCGGCTCCCGTCTCGGCATCGGCCAGAACGGCGTCGGCGGACCGGCCGAGGACCTCTTCGGACGCCAAACCGAACAGCACCTCGGCTTCCCGGCTCCACCCCGCGAACCGCAGCTGCTGGTCCAGCACCGCGGTCGCGCCCAGAGGCGTCGGCATGGCCGAGGAAGACCTGCCGTGCGGCCGGACCGGCTGGTCACGCCCTTTGAAAATGCTCGTCATCGCCGCTCCCGAAGTGGGCGCAGGAGAGCTTCGGCTCATTCAATGTACCGCCGGTCGGCCTCGGTGACGCCTGCGCGCGATGGGCCGCCAGGAGCCGGCGCAAGGCGTCGACGCTCTCCTTGGTGCGGTCCGGTGCGCCGGACGTGACCTGGTGGAAGACCAGGCCGTCCAGAGCCGCGAAGACGATCTCCGTCATCTCCTGCGACACGTCGAAGCAGGCCAGTGCCTCGCGGACGGCATCGCGGTAGGCGTCGTAGAGCAGGTCGACGTGATGGCGCAGCTCCGGCCGCCGGCTGGATTCGAGCTTCAGCTCGTATTGGAACGCCTGCAGATCCGGATCGGCGGCGATGAAGGCGGCCAGCGTCGCGGCGAAGTCCTCCAGCCGGCCACTGGCGGGCACCAGCGACGACGTCTCGATGCTGCGCCGCACAGCCCAGCTCAAAACCTCTTCGAGCAGCGTGTCACGTGATCCGAAGTGGTGGACCACCAGGCCGTGGGTCACACCGGCCTCGGCAGCCACGGACCGGTACGTCAGCTTCCGCAGGCCCCCTCGCGCGACGACCTTGATGGCCGCGGCCATCAAGGCTTCCCGTCCCTGACCGTATCCGGGCCGATGGTCCTGGCCGCCGGTCCCCTCCTCGACCGCCGTCTCGGTCATGCACCCCCCTTTCCTCTCCACGTACGCACTCTCACAAGGGAATCTATCCTATTGACAAGTTATCCGAATGGATAGATTCTCGGGCGGTACCTCGCTTCCTCCGCCTCACTGGAGTTCCTATGGCCCTGCCCGAAGGACTGCGCAGCACCCCGTTCTCCCCGCGGTACGACGACCGCGTCGAGGAGTGGATGGACGTCTACGGCCATGCCGTGCCCCTGTTCATCACGGACCCGGCCGAGGAGTACGAGGCATTCCGCACCGCCGCCGGTGCGCTGGACTACTCGATGCTCTACAAGTGGCACGTCCAGGGCGAGGACGCGCTCGCCACCGTCGACGCCGTCTTCTCACGGAGCGTCCGCGGGCTCGGCGAGGGCCGCATCGCCTACGGCGTCGTCGTCGACACGGACGGCTTCATGATCGACGACGTGACCGTGGCCGTCCTCGCGCCCGGCCACGTGGTCGTCACAGGCGGCAACCCCGCCACCCAGCAATCTCTGACCGCGCACGCCCCCGACGGCACCACGGTCACCGAGCGTCGCGACGAATTCGCCGTACTGACCCTGCAGGGACCGCGCAGCCGCGAGGTTCTCCAGCGGCTCACGCACGTCGACGTCTCCAACTCCGCCTTCCCCTACTACACCTTCGTCCGGGACGTCCTGGTCGCCGGCATCAGTGCGCAGGTCAGCCGGATCGGGTTCACCGCCGAACTCGGCTACGAGATCCAGGTACCGCGCGAGCATGCGCTGGACCTGTGGGACGCGGTCCTCGACGCGGGAGCCGACCTCGGCGTGAAGGCCGCCGGCGCGCTCGCCCTCCTGACCTGCCGCACCGAGGCCGGGATGATCATGGGTGAGCTGGAGTACGACCACACCGTCACCCCGTTCGAATGCCGGATGGGCTGGGCGATCGACTTCGACAAGGGCCCCTTCCAGGGCCGCGACGCACTCCTCGCCAAGAAGAGCACCGCACAGGGGCGTGTGGTCAGCCTCGTCGTGGACGCCGCCCCCGAGGCGGCCGAGGGCTCGCGGCTGGAGCTGGACGGGCGCGCCGTCGGCTACGTGACGATGGCCGTGCCCTCGCCCGCACTCGACGGCGCCACCCTGGGGCTCGCCCGCGTGCACCGCGAAGCGGCGAAGTCGGGGACCGCGCTGACCGCGATCGGCACCGACGGTTCCAAGGCCGACGCCACTGTCCGGCCCACGCCCGTGTACGACCCCGAGCGCACTCGCGTACGGGCCTGAGCCGGAAGGCACCGCAGCCATGCAGCGCTACATCCTGACCGTCAGCTGCCCCGACCAGCCGGGCATAGTGCACGCCCTGTCCGGTGGCATCACCGAGGCCAAGGGCAACATTGTGGAGAGCGCCCAGTTCTCCGATCCCGGCACCGGCACTTTCACCATCCGGGTGCTCCTGGAGACCCCGCAGGCCGACGTCGAGAGCCTGCGGGACGAGCTCTCCCTGCGCCTGGCGCGCTTCGACCCCGTGCTGTCCCTGCGGCCGGAGCAGCAGCGACGCCGGGTCCTGCTGATGGTGTCGAAGTTCGACCACTGCCTGGTCGACCTCCTCTACCGCTGGCGTCTGGGCGAACTGCCCGTCGACATCCCGCTCATCGTCTCCAACCACCCCGACCTGGCGCCCGTCGCGCAGAGCTACGGCATCCCCTTCGTCCACCTCCCCATCACCCGCGACACCAAGCCGGAGGCGGAGGCCGAGCTGGTGCGGCTGGTCGCCGAACACCGGGTCGACTTCGTGGTCCTCGCCCGCTACATGCAGGTGCTCTCCGACGACCTGTGCCGCAAGCTGTCGGGGCGGGTCATCAACATCCACCACTCGTTCCTGCCGGGCTTCAAGGGCGCCAAGCCGTACCACCAGGCCCACGACCGGGGTGTCAAACTCATCGGCGCCACCGCCCACTTCGTGACCGCCGACCTGGACGAGGGCCCGATCATCGAGCAGGACGTCGTGCGCGTCGGACACCGGCACACCGCGCCGGAGCTGGTCGCCATCGGCCGCGACGTCGAACGGGTCGTCCTGGCGCGGGCGGTGCGCCTGCATGCCGAGGACCGGGTCGTGCTGACCGGCTCCCGCACCGTCGTGTTCTCCTGACCCGAGAGGTTCGTACGACCATGACCACCGCGACGCTGCTCGACGGCAAGGCCGCGGCAGCCGAGATCAAGGCCGAACTCGCTGTCCGCGTCCAGGCGTTGAAGGCAGGGGGCGTCACCCCGGGCCTGGGGACCATCCTGGTCGGCGACGACCCGGCCAGCCACTCCTACGTCGGCGGCAAGCACCGCGACTGCGCCCAGGTCGGCATCGCGTCGATCCGGCTGGAGCTGCCCGCCACCGCCTCCCAGGCCGACGTCGAAGCCGCCGTGCTCCGGCTCAACGCCGACCGGGCCTGCACCGGCTTCATCGTCCAGCTGCCGCTGCCGGCCCACATCGACACCCACGCCGTACTGGAGCTCGTCGATCCCACCAAGGACGCCGACGGGCTCCACCCGGCGAACCTCGGGCGCCTCGTGCTCGGCATTCCCGGGCCGCTGCCCTGCACGCCCCGCGGCATCATCGACCTGCTCCGCCGCAACCAGGTGGCCATCACCGGCAGACAGTTCTGCGTGATCGGCTGCGGCATCACGGTGGGCCGTCCGCTGGGCCTGATGCTGACCCGAAGCACCGAACACGCCACGGTCACCCTGTGCCACGAGGCCACCCAGGACATCGCGGCCCACGCCCGGGTCGCCGACGTGGTCGTGGCCGCGGCAGGCGTGGCCCACCTCGTCGGGCCCGACTGGATCAAGCCGGGCGCCACGGTCCTGTCCGTGGGAATCACCCGGACCGTGGAGGGCATCCTCGGGGACGTCCACCCGGACGTCGACCGGGTCGCCGGCTCCCTGGCCCCGCCGGTGGGCGGGGTGGGGCCGATGACCCGGGCCATGCTGCTGACCAACATCGTCGAAGCCGCCGAGCGCGGCCGGCCCTGACGGGAAAGCTGTGGGGCCGTGCCTGTCTGGGCTGTGCCGGACTGCGTGTGAACGTACGTCGTGACGAGTTCCCGTATCTTCCCGGTCACCAGCTCGGGCGCCTCGACCGGCGTCATGTGCCCGAGGCCGGGCACTTCGGTGACGCCGAGGCAGTTCGGCAGCGCGGCCGCCAGCGAGCGGGCGTGCACCGGCGGGGTCAGCCGGTCGGCCGTGCCGACGACGACCGCGGTCGGTGCCGCCAACTCCCGTACGCCATGGTCGAGATCGAGCAGGTCGAGCACATGCGACCAGGCGTACCGCACCTTGCGCGGGCAGGCGTGCACGATCCGCGCGCACGCCTCGCCCGTCGGCAGGGAAGGCACCGACGGCGCCGGGGCCGGTCAGGCAGTACGCGCGCATGCCCGCCGTCTGCCCCAGCCCACAGGGCCCGGCGAGCCGTACGCACGATCACAGAGGGCCGGCGTGGAAGGTTATCGGGCAGGCGGGCCGGTTTTCCCGGCCCGCCCCCCGAGGGGTGCGCAAGCTGCTCATCCGGCACGTGTACTCCTGCCAGGTGCCGGCTGATCCACCACGATCCGGCGGGCAGTAACCGTGGTCCCTGCCCGCCCGACGCGTCCAGGTTCACGACTTCCGGATCACAGGTGCATCGGTGCGGGCGGCGATGTCCTCGGCGGTGACATCCGGAGCGCATTCCACGAGAGCGAGGCCCTCGGGTGTGACGTCGAGGACGCCGAGGTCGGTGATGATGCGGTGGACGCACCGTTCGCCGGTGAGCGGCAGGGTGCATTCGGTGAGGATCTTCGGGCTGCCGTCCTTGGCGGTGTGTTCCATCAGGACGATGACGCGGCGGGCGCCGTGGACGAGGTCCATCGCGCCGCCCATGCCCTTGACCATCTTGCCCGGGATCATCCAGTTGGCCAGGTCGCCTGCGGCGGAGACCTGCATCGCACCGAGCACGGCAGTGTCGATGTGGCCGCCCCGGATCATGCCGAAGGACAGGGCCGAGTCGAAGAAGGAGGCCCCGGGCAGCACCGTGACGGTCTCCTTGCCCGCGTTGATCAGGTCGGGGTCGACCTCGGCCTCGGTCGGGTACGGGCCTGTGCCCAGGATGCCGTTCTCGGAGTGCAGGACCACATGGACGTCCGGGGGCAGGTGGCCGGGGATGAGGGTGGGCAGGCCGATGCCGAGGTTGACGTAGGAGCCGTCGGTGAGTTCGGCGGCGGCGCGGGCGGCCATCTGCTCCCGCGTCCAGCCCAGCTGCGTTCCGAGGGTGGTGCTCATGCGCGTACGGCCCCTTGTGTCGAAGACGCGGAAAGGGAAAGGTGCTCGATCTGCTTGTCGGCGGCCTCGGTCGGGGTGAGGACCACGATCCGCTGGACGAAGATGCCCGGCAGGTGGATTTCGTCCGGGCTCAGCGCGCCGGGCTCGACGAGCTCCTCCACCTCGGCGACGGTGATGCTGCCCGCCATCGCGGCCAGCGGGTTGAAGTTGGCGGCGGACTTACGGAAGACCAGGTTCCCGTGGCGGTCGCCGCGCCAGGCCCGTACGAGGGCGAAGTCGGTGGTGATGCCGTGCTCCAGGACGTACGCGCGGCCCGAGAAGTCGCGGGTCTCCTTGGGCGGGGAGGCCACCGCGACCGTGCCGTCGGGCCGGTAACGCCAGGGCAGCCCTCCCCTGGCCACCTGGGTGCCCACCCCTGCCGGGGTGTAGAAGGCGGGGATGCCCGCTCCCCCGGCCCGCAGCCGTTCGGCCAGCGTGCCCTGCGGCACCAGCTCCACCTCCAGCTCGCCCGACAGGTACTGACGGGCGAACTCCTTGTTCTCGCCCACGTAACTGCCCGTGACACGGGCGATCCGGCCGTCGGCCAGCAGGACTCCCAGTCCGCGCCCGTCCACACCGCAGTTGTTCGACACGACCTCCAGGCCGGTGGTGCCCTGGGCGTGGAGTGCCTGGATGAGCACGGCGGGGATGCCGCTGAGGCCGAAGCCGCCGACGGCCAGCGACGCGCCGTCGGGGATGTCGGCGACCGCCTCGGCGGCGCTCGCGCGGACCTTGTCCATGAGAGAGAGGGCCTTTCTGTCGTGGCTGTCCTGCGTGGTCGCCGGTTCAGGCGTCCGCGCGCAGGGCGTCGGAGATCGACTTGGCGCCGCCGTGCGCGGTGAGTCCGCCGTCGACCGGTATCTCGGCCCCCGTGATGAAGGACGCCTCGTCGGAGAGAAGGAAGACGACGAGCGGGCTGATCTCGTCGACGGTTCCGGTGCGGCCGAGCGGTGTCTCGCGGACGTTCGCCTCTCGGAAGCCGGGCGCCGCGGAGGCGGTCATGTCCGTTTCGATGAAGCCGGGGTGGACTATGTTCACGCGGATGCCGACGGGCCCCAGTTCCATGGCCGCGGTCCGCGACAGGCCGCGCAGCGCCCACTTGCCGGCCGTGTAGGCGACCGGGTAGTGGCCGGTGAGCGCCGCGGACGAGCCGACGTTCACGATCGAGGAGCCGGGTGGCATCAGTGGGGCAAGGTGCTGGATGCCCAGCAGCGGTCCGGTGACGTTGACCGCGTGGACCCGGGCCATGTCCTCGGGGCGTACGTCGTCGATCCGGGCCCGCCAGGTGATGCCCGCGTTGTTGACCAGGCCGTGCACCTGCCCGTACGCCTCACGCAGGTCGGCGGCGAGTTCCGCCCAGTGCTTCTCGTTCGTGACGTCGAGACGGCGGCAGCCGGGTGACTCCGAGAGGTCGGTGGCGATCACCCGGGCGCCCTCGCGGGTCAGCGCCTCGGCCTCCGCTGCGCCCTGGCCACCGGCCGCGCCCGTGACCACGACGACCCGGCCGAGGAGCCGTTTGGCATGGAGATCGGTCACGGCCGCTCCCTCGTGCGGCGTCGCGCGACGGGAACGGTCACGGGCTCCGGGCCGACCACCACGGTGTTGGAGACGGAGCCGATGCCCTCGACGGTGAGGGTGACCGTGTCGCCGGGCTTCAGGGGAGGCGGGGACTGCTCACCCCGTACACCCCACAGCTCGGCGAGGCAGCCGCCGTTTCCGCAGGTCCCGGAACCGAGGACGTCGCCGGGGCGGACGACGGTGCCGCGCGAGGCGTAGGCGGCCATCTCCTCGAAGGTCCAGCTCATGTTGGACAGCAGATCCTTCCCCACGACCTCGCCGTTGATCTCGGCGGTGAGCGCCAGGCGCAGGAAGCCGTCAGCGTCGCGGTACTTCTCCAGCTCGTCGGCGGTGACGAGGTACGGACCGAGCGTGGTGGCGGTGTCCTTGCCCTTGCAGGGGCCGAGGCCGACCTTCATCTCGGCGGACTGCAGGTCCCGGGCCGACCAGTCGTTGAAGACGGTGTAGCCGACGATGTGGTCGCGGGCCTGCTCGGGCGTGAGGTCGCGGCCCTCCTTTCCGATCACGGCGGCGACCTCCAGCTCGAAGTCGAGCACGCTCGACCCCGGCGGCATGGGGATGTCGTCGTGCGGCCCGTACATCGCGTAGGGGTTGCCGAAGTAGAACGTCGGGGCCGCGTACCACCGCTCCGGTACGCCGGCAGCCCCGTCCACGGACCGCCGTACGCCCTCGACGTGTTCCTCGAAGGTGACGAAGTCCCGCACGGTGGGCGGCTGGAGCGGCGCCAGCAGTCGTACGTCGGAGATGTGGGGGCCGGCCGGGAGGTCGAGGGTCGCGGAGCCCGCGTCGAGCAGTTCGGGCAGGCCGCCGCCCTCGGTGAGCAGGCCGGTCAGTGAGCTGACGCCGGGCAGGGGGTGGAGCGTGCCGTCCTCTGCGACGACGGCCACCTGGCGTCGGTTGTGGTACTCGTACGCGGCGAAACGCATGGCGGTTTCCTGTCGGCTGTCGGCGTGATTGGCGGCACGAAGGCCGGGGGTGCGGCAGGGGAGTCAGGGCAGTTGACAGGGCAACCGCACCCCCGGGGCTGAAGGCTGCGCCGATCAGACCGGCGGGGCGACGAAGACGCCGCGGTCGACGTCGTTGAAGGACTCCTTGGTGACCAGTTCGTTCATGGGGTTGGCGGTGCCCCACTGGTCGGTGACCTCGGGCTGGGAGAAGTCGTAGACGTGCGGGTGCCAGGTGTCCTCGTCCAGCAGCTCCAACTCCGTCGTGTACTCCACCGTGTTGCCGTGCGGGTCGAGGAAGTAGGTGAAGGTGTTGTCGCCCGCCATGTGCCGGCCCGGCCCCCAGATCTTCCGGAAGCCGGCGCGCATCACACGGCCGGAGCCGCGCATGTACTCGTCGATGCCGCGCATCTCGAAGGAGATGTGGTGCAGGGAGGTGTGCGGGCCCTTGGCGATGGCCATGGAGTGGTGCTGGTTGCTGATCCGCATGAAGTGCATGACGTCGCCGATGTGCGGATGGCCGAGCGTGTCGGAGAGCCGGAAGCCGAGGTGCTCCTCGTACCACGCCTTGGTCTTGTCCAGGTCCGGGGAGTTGAGGACGACGTGCGACAGCTTGACCGGGATCGACTCCTTCTCCTCGATCTTGCGGTGCTGCCGTACGTCGACGTCGGCCGAGACCTCGATGGTGCGGCCGTCGATGTCGAAGAAGCGGAAGCCGTAGCCGCCTCCGGGGGTGTCGACCTTGCCCGGCTGGGAGATCAACCGCACCCCGCCCGCGAGGAGTTGCTCGGCGAGCGTGTCCACGTCGGCGGCGCTCGCGGCGCCGTAGGAGACCAGGTCGAGGCGCTTCTCGTCGGCCTTGCGCAGCCGTACGACGTACTGCTCGGGCGAGCCTTCGGCGGCGAGGAAGGAGATGCCGGAGTCCTCGGCGACCTTGGTCAGGCCCCAGACGCCGGCGTAGAAGTCGAGTTGCTTGTCGTAGTCCGGCACGGCTAGGTCGACGTGGCGGAGGTGGGTGAGCAGGCGGTTATTCATGGGGGGTCCTCCTCAGACAAGGTTGAGCAGAGCGGCGGCGTTTCCGCCGCGGACGGAGTGGAAGTCGGTGTCGGGCAGGTCCGCGGCGCGCAGCGCGCCGAGCGGGTCGTCGGTGCCCATGTCGAAGGGGAAGTCGGAGCCGAGCAGCACCCGTTCCGGGCCGACCGCTCGCAGCAGCTCCCGCAGCACGCGAGGGTCGTGGACGAGGGAGTCGAAGTACAGCTGCCGCAGATAGCTGCTCGGTTCCCGCTCACAGCCCCGGGCGTCGGGACGGGCCCGCCAGGCGTGGTCGGAGCGGCCGATGTGGGTGGGCAGGTAGCCGCCGCCGTGCGCCGCGATCAGCTTCAGGCCCGGATGACGGTCCAGGACGCCGGAGAAGATCAGGTGGGAGAGGGCGACCGCGTTCTCGGTGGGCTGGCCGACGGTGTTGGACAGGTACCACCGGTCCAGCCGCTCGTCGAGGGAGCAGCCGAACGGGTGCAGGAAGACCAGGGCGCCTGCCTCCTCCGCACGGGACCAGAAGGCTTCGTACGCCGGGTCCGACAGTTCGTGGCCGGGCGCGTGCGAGGAGATCTCCACCCCACTCAGCCCTTGCTCCAGGGCGTGGTCGAGCAGGCCGACCGCGAGGTCGGGATGCTGGAGCGGGACCAGGCCCAGGCCGTGCAGGCGGTCGGGAGCCTTCGCACAGTGTGCGGCGGTGCCCTCGTTGGCCAGTCGGCAGACCTTCTCGGCCAGTCGGGGCTCGGCCCAGTAGTGGTAGTGGGACGGCGAGGGGCTGACCAACTGGATGTCCACGCCCTGCGCGTCCATGGCCGTCAGGCGCACCGCGGCGTCCGTCAGCTTCGGCACGCGCGCGCCGACCATCGGACCGTTCACGGCGAGGGCCGCCGGGCCGTTGCGGCGCGCGTCGAGGGCGCGGGCCTCGGCGAGACCGGGATGACCGGCCACGGCCTCCTCGATCTCCGGGAGCAGGAGGTGGGCGTGGACGTCGATGGTCGGCGCGGAGGATGCGGTGGTGGTCACGGGCGCTCCTTGAGGACGTTCATGGTGCGGCCGACCAGCCCGGCCATGTCGGCGTCGCGCACACCGTCCAGCTGCCACTGGCCGATCTGCACCGACGCGTCGACGACGGTGCGCACCCGGGGGACACGGCGGTCGTAGTAGCTCTGGAGCAGCTCACCGTCCCACTCCCGACCGCTGGTCAGCAGCTCGGCGAGCACCAGGGCGTCCTCCAGGGACATCGCAGCCCCCTGGGCCAAGGTGGGCGGGCAGCAGTGCGCGGCGTCGCCGATCAGTACGACCCGGCCCCGGTGCCAGGACCCCTCCACCAACAGCCTGTCGAACCAGGTGTAGTTGACCTTCGCCGGGTCGGTGATGTGCTCGGTGATCTCCGGCCAGACCCCGCCGTAGGCCTGCGCCAGGCGGCGCATCTCGTCGGCGTAGGTGGCCGGGTCGATGGAGGCGCGGTCGCGGCACCCTTCAACGACGTACGCGTAGATGGTGTTCTCGCTGGTGGGGCAGTAGCCGGCGATGTAGGCGGGGCCGCCGTAGGCGAGGTCGGTGCGGGTCACGCTCTCGGGGCGCGGGGCGGCGATGCGCCAGATGGCCATGCCGGTGGGCTCGGGTCTGTCGGTGATGCCGATCGCGGCGCGGGTGGCGGAGCCCAGGCCGTCGGCGCCGATCACCAGGTCGTAGTGGCCCTCGCTGCCGTCGCTGAAGCGGACGGAGACACCGTCGGCGTCCTGCTCCAGCGCCTCGGCGGTGGTGCCCAGCCGGACGGTGGCGCCGGAGGCGCGGACCGCGTCGATGAGGATCTGCTGCAGCTGGGGGCGCTGCATGCCGAGGGTGGCGGGCAGGTCTTCCCCGCCGGTCTGGATGTCCTCGGCGACGAACAGAACGGTGCCGTCGGGAGCGGTCACGCCCAGCGACCCGAAGCCGTATCCGGAGGCTTCCACCTGTTTCCACACACCCAGTTCGCGCAGGACCCGCAGGGCGTTGCCCTGGAGGGTGATGCCGGAGCCGGTGGTGGCGTTCCAGTCCGGCTTGGCCTCGATCAGGTCTACGGCGATGCCGGCGCGGCGCAGCAGAATGGTCACGGCGTTGCCGGCGGCGCCACCGCCGATGACGAGGACTCTGCGTGTCGGGCTGTGTGCCATGTCGGGATCCTCCCGAGGTTGGGCCGCGCGACTTCGGGCGGCGGGGGCTGCGGCTCGCCCGCTGCGAGAGCGGGCCAGAGGTGGGGACGGGGGTGCGGGGCCGGATGCGCCGCTGCTGTCCGGGGAACGGCGCATCCGGCAGTAGTACGGGCTACTTGACGGCGATCGGGTTGACCGGGGAGCCCACGGCGCCGGTGATGGGGAGGGGAGCGGCGGTGAGCCAGAACTCGTACACGCCGTCGGCGGCGCAGTCGGCGGCGAGTGCGTCGAGGTCCCACATCTCGCCGATCAGCAGGCCCATGTTGGGGATGACCACCTGGTGCAGCGGCTGGAAGGCGTTGTCGAATTCGTTGGGGCGGACCTCGAAGCCCCAGGTGTCGGTGGCGATGGCGGCGATCTCGGTGCGGTGCAGCCAGCCGGCGGTGGTGAACGACAGGCCGGGCGCGGGTCCGCCCGCGTAGTCGCCCCAGCCGTCGCGCCGTGCGCGGGCGAGGTGTCCGGTGCGGACGAGCACGATGTCGCCGCGGCCGACGGTCACCCCGTGGGCCTCGGCGGCCCGGGTGAGGTGCTCCTCGGTGATGGCGAACCCGTCGGGCAGCTGGCCGTCCGTGCCGACGACCTGGCCGACGTCGAGGAGCACGCCGCGTCCGGCGACGTGCGGCGCCATGTGCTCGATGCCGGTGACGAGGTCGCCTTCGGAGGTGACCACCTTGTGAGCGCGCCGCCCGTTCCAGGCGAATCCGTGGTCGAAGATGTGCCCGAGTCCGTCCCACTGGGTCGAGCACTGGAGCGGCATGGCGATCACGTCGTCGGCGCCGCCGATGCCGTGCGGGAAACCCTGGTTGCCCAGCGCCGCGTCGGTGCCCGTGTCGAGCATTGTGTGCACCGGGTTGGTGCGGCGCCGCCAGCCCTTCTGCGGGCCGTTCATGTCGAACCGCTGCGACAGCGAGAAGCTCACGCCTCGGCGCACGAGCGCCGCGCCCTCGCGCCGCTTGGCCTCGGTGAGGAAGTTCAGCGTGCCGAGCACGTCGTCCTCACCCCAACGCCCCCAGTTGGAGTACGCCTTGGCGGCCTCGGCTATCGCGCCCTCCGGGTCGCGGCGGTCCAGGCTCATGCCGTTCCCTCCGCGACACAGCGGGTGCGCTGCACGCCCAGACCGGTGATGGAACCCTCCATGACGTCGCCGTCGCGCAGCAGGCGTCCCCAGTGGATGCCGTTGCCGGCCGGGCTGCCGGTCAACACCAGGTCACCGGGCAGGAGTTGAGCCGTGTGCGAGGCGTACGACACCAACCGGGCGACTCCGAAGAGCATGTCCTTGGTGGACTCGTCCTGCATGGTCTCGCCGTTCAGCTTGAGCGTGACCCGCAGGTCACCGGTGTCCGCGATCGACTCCGCAGGTACGAGCCACGGGCCGAGCGGTGTGAAGCCGGGCGCGTTCTTGCAGCGCAGCCAGTCGGTGCCGATGGCCTTCATGTCCCGGCGGAAGACGGTGGCGCGGTCGGTGAGGTCGTTGGCGATGGTGTACCCGGCGACGTACTCCAGGGCCTCCTCGACCGTCACCCGGTAGGCGGGCCTGGCGATGACGGCCGCCAACTCCAGCTCCCAGTCCGGCTTTTCGGCCCAGGCGGGCAGGACCACGTCGTCGTAGGGGCCCGTGATCGCGCTGGGCAGGCCGATGAACACGTAGGGCAGGTCCTCGGCGGCCCGGCGGTCCATGACCGCGGCGATCTCCGCTCGTGCCTCCTCGACGGTGCGGGGGTCGTCGGGGGAACGGTGGGCGACCTCCAGATCGATCACGTGCTGCCGGTAGTTGGCGCCGGACTGGAAGATCTGCCGCGGCTCGATGGGGGCGTGCACGCGCAGGCTCTCCAGTGGCAGCCGGCCGAGGGAGTCGTCGTCCGCCAGGGTGCGCAGGACGGGGAGGGTCTCCTCCCACCGCTCCAGGACTGCGCGCAGATCCGACGGTGCCCAGTCCAGGGCGCTGCGCAGATCGAGTACCCGGTCATGGGCCAGGAGGCCGGGAAACGGCTCCCCGTCCTGAGCGGAGAACGTGCCGAGCGCGAACGGGCCGGCGGGTTGCGGGAGCATTGCCATCAGATTTCCTCCTGCGGGGTTGGGGTCTACTCTGACCCCGATCAGCTGATCACGGAAATTAATCCTGTGGATGTGTCAAATCCACGTCATGGATGACTCTCGTTGCTAGGTGGTTGCCGGTGAACCTGTCCCGACTCGACCTCAATCTGGTCCTCGCCCTTCGTGCGCTGCTGGAGGAGCGCAATGTCACCCGGGCCGGCGAGCGCATCGGACTCAGCCAGCCGGCCATGAGCGCCGCGCTGTCCCGGCTGCGGCGCCATTTCGACGACGAACTGCTCGCCCGCACCGGCAACACCTACGAGCTCACTCCGCTCGGCGCCGCCCTGCGCGACCGCAGCGCCACCGCGTGCGACCTGCTGGAACGCGTCTTCTCCAGCCACGCCGACTTCGACCCGGCGGCGGAGGCACGTGAGTTCACCCTGCTCGCCTCCGACTACGGGGCGGCCGTGTTCGGTGCCGCACTCGCCCGCAGCCTGCACGAGGAGGCGCCCGGCATCCGGCTCACCTTCCAGCACCCGGCACCGTCCGTCGTGGAGAACACCGCCGCGGTGCTGAGCACCGTCGACGGACTGCTGATGCCGCACGGCGTCATCGACGGCTTGCCCGCCGTCGACCTCCACCAGGACCGCTGGCTGTTCCTGGTCGCCGACGATCACCCCGAGGTCGGTGACGAACTCTCCCTGGACCAGCTGGGGCGTCTGCCCTGGGCCGTCTACCAGCGCCCCTACGACGCCCCGGCCGCCCGCCAGCTCAGCATGATCGGCATCAGCCCCAGGGTGGAGGTCTCCGTGCAGACCTTCCAGTTGCTGCCCCACATGGTCGAGGGCACCCGCCGGATCGCGATGATCCAGGAACGCCTGGCCCGCAAAGCGGTCCGCGCCGCCGCGGTGCGCGTCCTGCCCTGCCCGTTCGAGGCGGTACCGGTGCGGGAGGCGATGTGGTGGCACCCGGTGCACGCTCAGGACGCGGGCCACATCTGGCTGCGGCAGAAGGCCGCGGAAGTGGGCGCGACGCTGACGGGCAACGGCTACAGCTACGGCTAGGGGCCAGGGAAGGCCGTGCCCGTCGACCAGAGCGCGGGGTTGCCGCGGGGCCGGCTCTGACCGGGCCCGGCGCCAGCCCGTGATCGACGCGCTCTCGGCGGTCTTCCCGCACACCCTCAGGCCAACTGCTCCGGCAACGGCCGGGTATCGACGGCGCCCACCCGGCGGCGGGCCGCCCACAGCACCGCCGCGACGAGGGCAGCGGCCAGCCCCAGCACGCCCACCGCACCGGCGAGACTGCCGACCGCGGACTCCCCGGCGAGCAGCACCAGCGGGCAGATGAACTCACCGCCGAAGAAGGCCGTCATCCACAACCCCGTCCCGCGGCCGCGGTCCTCGAACGCCAGGCGGGACATGGCACTGGTGAGAAGGGCGGGCAGCAGCATGCCGGTGCCCACACAGTTGACGACCGCCCCGATGACCAGCAGCGGGGCGTTGCCCGCGAGGAACATCATCCCGAAGCCGACCGCGCAGAGCGCGAAGACGGCGGGCAGCATCGGGTCGGGAGAACGCTTGAGCCGGGCGAAGGTGACCGCTCCGCCCACGGTCGCGGCACTGGCGATCGCGGTGGCCAGTCCGATCACACCGGTGTTCTCCACCCCGAGGTCGTCGAGCAGGTACGACATCTCCACCGGGACGGTGTAGAAGACCATCGCCCCGAAGAAGGTGAGGGCACAGATGCCGCCCAACTGTCGCCAGGGGAACGAGCGGCGGGCCTCCGTCTCGGCCGGAGTCTCCTCGCCGTCCGCACGGGCCGCCGGGTTGGGCAGGGCGGTTGCCATCAGCGGGGCGAGCGCCAGGCTCACGGCGTAGACCCAGAAGGGCACGCGCCAGCCCGCCGATCCGGCGGCGCCGCCGATCACGAAGAAGACGGTGGCTGACGCGGAGGCGCACATGGTCTGCAGGGCGAGGTACTTCACCCGTCGGTGACCGCTGTAGTAGTCGCCGATCAGGGTCGTGCAGCAGGTCATGATCGCGGCCTCGGCGACTCCGACCAGGGCGCGGCTGGCGATGATGCCGCCCAGCGAGTCCAGCCACAGCGGTGCCGTGCCGAACAGCGCGTACAGGACGGTCGCCACGAGCAGCAGGCGCTTGCGGCCCACCCGGTCCACGATCACCCCGGCGAACGGGGCCAGCAGCGCCAGCGCCAGCGCCGGGACGGTCAGCGCGAGGGGCACCACCGCCATGGCCCCCGGGACCGACGCGAAGTGGTCCTGCATCTTCGGCAGCACCGGGGCGATCAGCACCGCTCCCAGGATCGGCAGACAGCTGCCCGCCATCAGAAGGGTCACCCATAGCAGATGGGCCGGGCCCGAGACGGCGACGGCTGACGGAGTGGTGGCATCGACCGTCGCGTGAGGCGGCGGGGGCACGGAACCGGGCATGGCGACTCCAGGGGGCGGTGTAAGGGAGTGGGCATGCCTCACGGGCGCCGACGGCGCACGGCATGCTGGGGAAGCTCGCACGCCGGCGGCGTCCGGACAGCGGTGTGCGGTAGCGACGACTATGGGGGCGCCGAAGCGCCGGTGCCATCCCCTGCGCGATCCGAATCCCGTATCCGGGCTATCCACGCTGTGGATGGGATGGGCAACCGTCACGCAGACGAAGACGCGCACGACCGTTCCTGCGCGCGAACAGCGGTGTCCCGGAGCTGGGTCGTCCCGGCCTCCGGACTGCCGGCTGCCACCTTCCGGCAGCCGGCAGCCGGCAGCCGACACGTCGCGCTCGCAGGGCAGCGTCAGCGGACAGGCAGCGGCAGGACGCGCCGATAGGCGGCGACGGCGACGACCGCGACCACCACATGCATCACCATCAGCGCGGCGACGGCCAGCGGCCCACTGCCGGGCGTACCGCCACCGAGCAGGGACAGGTCGGGCCCGAACGACACGACCACGAGCACGGGCACCAGCCACCGCAGCAGCCCCGCCGGATTCTTGGCGACACGACGGACGACCGCCCAGCCTATGGCGCCGAGGACGACGCCGAACACCGTCAGCGGCCCGTACGCGGAGGGGTGCAGCGGAGCGAAATCGCCCGACGCCCCCGCCGCGCTGGCGAGCAACGCGACCACCACGTTTCCGAGGACGGCCACGACAGCCGCCGCGAGAAGCCCCGCGACCACGGCCAGGCCGCGGGAGCGCGGCGCGGGCGGGGCGGCCGGGGCGGACGATACGGCTTCGGGGACGGAACCGGACATGGGGACCTCCTGCGGAGAGCTCAAGAACGACAGGTGCAGCACCGGAAAGGCAGACGTTTGATTCCTCAAACATGCGGGACGCTACTCCGAAGTGTTTGATCAGGCAAACATCTCGGTTAGGGTGGCCACCATGACATCCCCCCGGTGGCTCGCTCCCGAAGAACTGCGAGCCTGGATCAACTACCTCGACTGCTCGACGCTGCTGAACGACTACCTCGATCAGCAGTTGCGGCGCGACGCGGCCCTGACGCACGCGGACTACAGCCTCCTGGCCCGCCTGTCCGTGGCTCCCGACCGCGCCCTGGGGATGTCCTTGCTCGCCGAGCAGTTGAAGTTCACCCGCAGCCGCCTCACGCGCGCGGTGATCCGCCTGGAGGAGTCGGGCTACGTACGGCGCCGGGAGGATCCGGCCGACGGACGCGGACAGCTGGCCGAACTCACCGATGCCGGCATGGAGTTGATGACCAAGGCCGCCCCCGGCCACGTTGCTGCCGTACGCCGCGTGGTGTTCGACGCCCTCAGCCCCGAACAAGTGGAGCAACTCGCCACCATCACCGCCACCGTGGTCGCCTCCCTCAAGCAGGCCGGCGAGGAGGACGCCTACCCGGCGGCCCTGCCGTGGCATCGCCGCTGACTCCGAGAACCTGTCCCGTTCACCGGGCCAAGCCTGCGTCAGTTCGGCAAGCTGATCACCGCGTTGCGGCGCGAGGGTGCGGATCCGGTGCGCAAGGGCCGGCCGTGGAGCATGCCGATCGAGGGCCGCGTGCTGCTGGTCGCCGCATACTGGCGGACTGACCTGACCCTGCGCCGGCTGGCCCCGCTGTTCGGGATGTCCAAGTCCGCAGCCGACCGCATCATCGACCACCTCGGACCTGCGCTCGCCGTCCAGCGACGCAAGCGGTTCCGCAGGGACACCGTGCCCCAACTGGCCGCGCTCGGCGCCGCAGACACGGTGCGGCTGCGCCGTGGGGTGCCCCCGGTTCGGGTGCTGCTCCGTTTCGACCACCGAGGCCGTAGCTGGATCCAGCGGCCGACGACAGCAGGGGGGTTCGCCGCTGTTCTCCTGCTTCGGCGAGCCCGCCCCGCTGGTCGAACCGCCCGTCAGGGCAAGCAGCAGGCACGACACTGGCAAAGCTGACCTCGGCGAGGCCATCTCCGCCACCGACACGCGCCTGCGTCAGGCAGTCATGTAAGGCGAGCCGTACGAGCGCGGGGGGCTCGTTCTCTGTTCTGCACAACAGCACCTCAGTCGACGCCCTCTACGAACGAAAACAAGTCAGCCAACGGGGTGCTATGGGCGCGTAGGCCGCTTCCATCAGGAAGAATCCGTCCTCGCCGACCTGCCGGCCCATTCCTCTCGGACCTCTCCGCCCTCGGGGAAGCGCCAGTCGTCCACGCGCGGTCCGTAGCACTCGGCCCACTCGGCCGTGACCAGTCCGGACAGCGACGTCGGAGCCACGACCGCCAGCGCCTCAGGCGCCGCCCGCAGCGTCTCAACGACGAACTCCATCCGGTTCAGGATCCGCACCGCCGCAAGAACATGCGTGGAATCGGTCCGCTGCCGGACCCCGCCTTCTGCAGCCCCAGTTCCCGCAGGCATTCCAGGACCAGCTCCAGCGTCTTCTGCTCCAGACCGTGATTGATCAGACGGACCCAGCGCGCCCATCCGGCGAGAACCAGCACGGAAGGGGTCGCGCGGCCGGCGCTCGTGCCACCCGCGGGCCAGCGCGGAAGCAGCCTGCGCGAGCACCGAGATCCGGTGGCAGCGGCGGTCCCCGTCGGGCCCGGTGTCCCGCAGGAACTGCTCGATCCGGGCGATGGCGAGGTCCTGGGGGCCCGGGCCCCGCAGGGAGGCGATCTCTGAGCACCCGGCCAAGGGCGGCATCGTCGAGTTCCGGGGCCAGCCGGGGCCTTGGCCGCCTGATGCTGCCGAAGAATGTCACCTGCGGTGTCAGCGTCTGTCGTGGGCGGCTCGGACCAGGGCATCGAACAGTCCCTGCTGGGCGGGGTCCTCGTGGGCGGTGTCCTCCGCGTGCCACTGGACGGCGGTGAACCATCCGTGGACACCGGGGAGTTCGAGCCCCTCCACGGTGCCGTCGGCCGCGCGTGCGCTGACCGCGAGTCCCACGCCGGCACGGTGGACGCGCTGGTGGTGGTAGCAGGACGCCTCGACCTTCTGCGCGCCGGTGGCCTGCTCCAGCAAGGTGCCGCGCTGGATCGCCACAGGGTGGACGACATGCCGGTGCTCGCGTTCCGGGCCGCCCATGTCCTGTTCCAGGGTGCCGCCGAGGGCGACGTTGACAACCTGGAGTCCTCGGCAGACCGCCAGCAGCGGCAGGCCCGAGTCGATGGCCTGGCGGGCGACCTCGATGTCGAAGTCGTCCTGGAGGTCGTCCACGTCGTAGACGCTCTCGTGCATGTCTGCTGCGCCGTAGCGGTGCGGGGCGAGGTCTCCGCCGCCGGGGAGCAGGACACCGTCGAAGCGAGCGAGACGCCCGGCCACGTCTTCGGAGGCGGGGTGGATGCTCGCCGGTTCGCCGCCCGCCCGCCACACCGCCTCGATCAGCGCGCGGGCGTTGACCTCGGCGGCGTAGCGCAGCGCGGAGGTCGTCGCGGAGAAGCGGGCGGGTATCGCGATCAGGGGTCGGGTCACAGCTGGATCCAGGTGGTCTTCAGTTCGGTGTACTTCGCGATGGCGTGGGCGGACTTGTCGCGGCCGTTGCCGGACTGCTTCATGCCGCCGAAGGGGACGGTCAGGTCGCCCTCCTCGTAGCAGTTGACCCAGACGGTGCCGGCCCTGAGCGCGCGGGAGACCTGGTGGGCGGTGGACAGGTCGGAGGTCCACAGGCCCGCGGCGAGGCCGTACTCGGTGTCGTTGGCCAGCTGGACCGCCTCGTCGAGGTCGTCGAAGGTGAGGACGGACAGGACGGGGCCGAAGATCTCCTCGCGGGCCAGTTGCATGCCGGGGCGCACGTGGTCGAAGACGGTGGGGCGCAGGAAACTGCCGCCGGTCTCGGCCAGGGTGCGGCCGCCGCCGACGCGCAGGCGGGCGCCTTCCTCGAGTCCGGTCTCGATGTGGCCGAGGACCCGTTCGAGGTGGCTCTCACCGGCTATCGCGCCCATCTCGGTCGCCGGGTCGAGCGGGTCGCCGACGACCAGTTCCCGGGCCCGCGCCACGATCGCGTCGGTGACCTGTTCGGCGATGGAGGAGTGCACCAGCAGCCGGGAGGGGGCGGTGCACATCTCGCCCTGGTTGAAGAAGATGCCCCAGGCGGCGGTGGCGGCGGCCTTCTTCAGGTCGGGCGCGTCCGGAAAGATGATGTTGGGGGACTTGCCGCCGAGTTCGAGCCAGACCCGCTTGAGGTTGGAGTCGGCCGCGTAGTGCAGGAAGTGACGGCCCACGGCGGTCGAGCCGGTGAAGGCCAGGACGTCGACGTCGGGGTGGAGACCGAGGGCGCGCCCGGCGACGGGGCCCTTGCCGCCCACCACGTTGAGCACACCCGGCGGCAGGCCGGCCTCGGTGGCGAGCCGGCCGAGCAGCAGGGCGGAGAGCGGGGAGTTCTCCGACGGCTTCAGTACGACGGTGCAGCCCGCCGCGAGTGCCGGAGCCACCTTCCAACCGGCGAGTGTCAGGGGGAAGTTCCACGGCACCACCGCGCCCACGACGCCGGCCGGCTCCCTGGTGACCAGCGCCAGGGCATCGGGGGCGGTGTGGGGCGACTCGTCGGTGAGTTTGTCGGCCAGTTGCCCGTACCAGCGGAACGTGTTGATGACGGCGCGCAGCTCGATCGCGTACGCGTCCGTGATCGGCTTGCCCATCTCCAGGCTGACGGTCAACGCCAGTTCCTCGCGGTGATCTTCGAGCAGGTCGGCGATGCGCAGCAGGATCCGGCCGCGGTCGGCCGGTGCGAGGCGGGGCCAGGGGCCGGAGTCGAAGGCCCGGCGGGCGGCGGCCACGGCCACGTCCACCTCTTCCGTGCCCCCGTCGGCGACCTGGGTCAGCACCTGGCCGTCGCGGGGCGAGACGGCGGCGAAGGTCGCCCCTCCCCCGCCCTCGTCGGCACCGTTTATGTGATGCGCGCCGGCCAGGTCCAGTGCCTTGGCCCGGCGCAGCCATTCCTCGTGGGTGATGTCCAGCATGCAGAACCTCCGGATACTTTATTTGATCCCAAACGATATGCTGTGGGCTCAGCCGTCACAAGAGTTCACGGATCGATCCCACGGGTCCGTGAACACGGGAGGGAGCCCACCGTGCGCGCACTCGTCATCCAGCACGACCACGTGACCGATCCCGGTCCGGTCGGGGCCCGGCTCGTACAGCGCGGATACGACCTGAGCGTCGTGACCGTCGTACCCGAACACCGCCACCACGCGCCGGACGTCGCCTTCGGCTTCCCGGCGGCCGACGGCTGGGACCTGATCGTGTCGCTCGGCGCGCCCTGGTCGGTCTACGACGAGACGGCCGTGGGTTCCTGGATCGGCGGAGAGCTGGCGCTGTTGCGCAAGGCCCACCACCTCGGTGTCCCGGTGCTCGGGGTCTGTTTCGGCGCGCAGGCGCTGACCACCGCGCTCGGCGGCTCGGTCGAGGCGTCGCCACGCCCGGAGATCGGCTGGGTCCGGGTCGACACCGACGATCCGCGACTGATCAGCCCGGGCCCGTGGTTCCAGTGGCACTACGACCGCTGCCTCCTGCCGCCCGGAGCCGAGGAGGTGGCCCGCACCTCCGTGTGCACCCAGGCGTTCCGGCTCGGGCGGAGCCTGGGGGTGCAGTTCCATCCGGAGATCACGCCCACCACCGTGCGCCGGTACCTGGAGGTCGGCGGCGCCGAGCAGTGCCTGCAGCACGGCGTGGACCCCGGGGAGCTGCTCACCCGGACGACGGACCTGGCGGCGACGGCCCGCGCGAACGCCCGCCACCTGGTCGACGGATTCCTCGACCGGGTGGCGGGCACGGCCGGCTGACCGTCTCATGCGGGCAGCACCAGCGCGGCGACCTCGTCGACCAGCGCCTTCCGGTGCGGCGCGAGGTCGCGTCCCGTCCTCCCGCCGACCACCGGGAACAGCGCGTCGTCCAGCACCTTCACCCCGGTCTGGGTCTCGATGACGGCGTGCCCGCAGAACGGCACATACAAAGGGTGGCCGCCCTCCTGCACCATCGACGATCGACTGGAGCCAGGCGGCCGGATCGGCGGGCGGCAGCCCGCCGCTGCCGCTGTCGGCCCGGCCGAACAGCTCGTGCCACACGTATCCCGTGCTCAATGAATCCTCCGTGGGCGGGTGGGAGCAGGACGTGGCCGGCCCGGTCCCGGGAGAGCGGGGACCGGACCGGTCACACCGCGAGAAGCAGCCTCCTCAGACCTGGTCCGTCGCCCGGTCACGCGTCACGCGAGCGGCGACGACACCGAGGACCAGGACCGCCGGGACGGCGAGTTCGAGCCAGGTCGCCGTGGTCGAGTCGCCGCCGATGAGGGTCGTGAAGTTGGCCATGATCAGCCAGATCGCACCGGCGATGCCGAGCGCGCCCAGGACGGGGGCGATCAGAGTGTTCCAGGGGCGGGTGTCCAGCCGCTCGCGCCGGAAGAACACCACCACCGACACGGAGGTCAGCAAGTACAGGAGCATGATCGCCAGCACGGCCACCCCGCTGAACCACGAGAAGAGGGTCAGCACCGGGTCCTTGCCCAGCAGCGCGAAGGGCATGACGAGCAGCAGGGAGATCACGGTCTGCACGCTGCCCGCCACCCACGGGGAGTGACGCCGGTTGATCGCGGTCAGCCCGCGGGGCAGCAGGCCGTCGCGGCCGAGGGAGAAGAGGTAGCGGTTGGCGGAGTTGTGGAAGGCCAGGATGCCGGCGAAGAGGGAGGTCGCCAGGAGGATCGGCAGGACGTCGCCCACCCATGTGCCGAACTGCGCGGTGATCGGTGCGAAGACCCACGCCGTGGCGTCGCCGTTCGCCAGCGCCTGGCCGGCCTCGGCGGTGGCGCGGGAGGCGCCGTGGGCGGAGACCAGCATCCACGAGGTGAAGGCGAAGAAGCCTGTGATCACGGCGACGGAGAGGTACGTGGCCCGGGGCACCGTCCTGCGGGGCTCGCGCGCCTCCTCGCCGTAGATGGCGGTGGCCTCGAAGCCGAACATCGAGGCGACGGCGAACATCAGGGCCACGCCGGGAGCACCCTGGAGCGCGGCGTGCGGCGAGAAGCTGTCGGTGAAGCCCAGCCCCTCGGGGCCGCCGCCCTTGACGAGGGTGACCAGGGCGAAGACGAGCAGGATGCTGAACTCGGCCAGGACGAACACGGCCAGCACCTTGGCCCCCATCTCGATGCCGGCCGCGCCGAGGACCTGGACGATCGCCATGGTGACCAGCGCCCAGACCCACCACGGGGCGTTCAGACCGGTGTACTGCTCCACCAGGCCGCTGACGATCGATCCGTACAGCCCGTACATGGCCGCCTGGACCGCACAGTAGGCGAAGAGCGCGACACCGGCGCTGCCGGAGCCCGCGGGACGGCCGAGCCCTTTGCCGATGTACGTGTAGAAGGCGCCGGCGTCCACGACATGGCGTCCCATGGCGACGAAGCCCACGGAGAACAGCAGGATGACGATGCCGGCCCCGGCATAGGCGGCGGGCGCGCCCGCGCCGTTGCCGATGGCGACGGCGATGGGCACGGCCCCGGCGATGCCGGTCAGGGGGGCCTGTGCGGAGAGGACGAAGAAGAGGATGCCGAGGACACCCAGGGAGTTGGGCTTGAGTCGGCCAGCGGTGGGTTCGTCCTGCACGGTCTGGTTTCTCTGGACCGTTTGACTGTCCACGGGGATCACCTGCCAGGGGAGCGGAGCGAAGGGAGGTTTGTTTTGGAGCCAAACGAGTTGCCTCATAGTGAGGCTGAACTATCCACATGACAAGGGGGTGGGCGATGTTTTTCCGCTGCCGCTCCCGCCCGGGAGGACATCCCCAGGGAACTGGCGCCGCGGTAGCGGCGCCAGGACAGCAGCGATGTCCGGCTACTCGTGGACGGTGATGGCCTGCAGCGGGCAGACGTCCGCGGCTTCCCGCACCTCGTCGAGGTTGGCCGCGTCCAGCTCCGCCGTGTACAGCTCGGTGGCCTCGTTCCGCAGGGACAGGCGTCCGTGCTCGTCCAGGGCGAAGAGTTCGGGGGCGGCGTAGACGCACTGGCCGTGGTCCTGGCACTTCTTGAGGTCGACTTCGACGCGCATGATGACTCCTGGATGTGGTGCTGTGCTGGGGGAACGGCCGGCGTGCGGTCAGCGCAGCCGGATCGGCAGGTGGGCGATGCTGCGCAGGAACTCGGTGTGGGTGAAGGTGGGCTCACCGGCGAGCTCGATCATGCTGAAGCGGTTGACCAGCGCGGTGAAGACGACGTCGGCCTGCGCGCGGGCGAGCACCTGTCCAGCGCAGCCGTGCTGGCCGGAGCCGAAGGCCAGGTGCTGGCTCGCGGCGGCCGGACGGTTGTGGTCGAAGCGGTCCGGGTCGGGGAAGGCTTCCGGGTCGCGGTTGGCGGAGCCGATGAGCAGGACGAGGACCTCGCCGGCGGGCACGGTCGTGTCGCCGATGACCGTTTCCTGGGTGGTGAGGCGCGAGACCATCTGCTCGGGGGTCTCGATGCGCAGCACCTCGTTGATGAAGCCGGGCCGGATTTCCGGCTGGTCGCGGTAGATCCCGACGTACTCGGGGTGTTCGGCCATGTGCCGGATGCCCTGCACGATGAGGTGCTTGATGTCCAGGTGACCGACGGCGAAGAAGAGCAGGATCGAGAAGACGACCTCGTTCTCGGTCATGTTCCCCGCGTCCTGCTCGGCGAGGAAGTGGTCGATCAGTCCGCTGCCGGGGTGGGCGCGCTTGTGGGCGATCAGGGCGCGGATGTGCCGCTCGAACCACTCGAAGGCTTCACCGGTGACCCGCCAGTCGTCCTCGTCGGACCCGGGCCCGAGGCTGACGCCGATGTCATAGGTGGCCTTCTGGATCTCCAGCATTTTGGTGGGCTCGACACCGAAGATGCGACAGATGGTTTCGAACGTGGAGCGCAGGGCGAGGTCGTCCACCGCGTCGAGCGTGCCGCCCGCCTCGACCGCCTTGTCGAGCACGGCGTCCACGGACGCCTGCATCACCTTGGACCACTCCTCGACCGCCTTGGGCGTGAACCAGCGATTGGTGATGCGGCGCAGCCGGGTGTGGTCAGGGGCGTCCTGGCCGAGCACCGTGTCGTGCAGCGGATCGGCCACGCCGAAATCGAGCTTGCGGACACTGAGGGTGGGGTTGCGGATCAGCTTCGCGACGTCCTCGTAGCGGGACACCACGTACACGCCGATCGGATGCCGGTAGACGGGCGCCTCCGCACGCAGCCGGGCGTAGTACGGAGCGGGGTTCGCCCGGTAGCCGGGGTCGCGGAACGGAAGCAGCTCGGCTGCGGGAGCCTCGATGGTCATGGGGATCTCCTAGGGATGCATGGCGGCCGCGGACGGTCCCTGCCATGCAGGCGAGAATTATCCATCTGGAAAGCTGCGTCAACGTTTCCGGCGGCCGTAACCAACTCTTTACTCGTACGGAATCAAACGAGATCATGGCGCCGAACAGCGAAAGGCTCCGGACACAGACTGTCCGGAGCCTTGGAACAAGCAGGTCACAGGTGGTTGTCAGCCGTCCTCGGCGGTACGGTCGCCGGCAGCGTCACCGCCTGCGTCAAGGAACCGCAGCAAGGAGCGCAGCTCTTCCAGTGCGGCATCCGTGACCTCGGGCTCACCGAGGACGAGCTGGTGCAGTACGAGGCCGTCGAGCGCGGCGAAGACCAGCCGGGTGAGTGCCTTGTCCGCGCCTGCGGGCAGCATGCGGGTCAGTTCGCGCTGGGTGGCGTCGAAGTACTCGTCGTACAACGCGCGGATCTGGGGCAGCAGCTCCGGGCGGCGGCGCGACTCCAGCAGCAGCTCGTACTGGAACGCCTGGACGTCCGGATCCGCCGTGACCATCTCCGACAGCCCCACCGAGAAGTCCGCGACCCTGCCGGTGCCCGGTTCGAGCGCACTGGTGCTCAGCGAGGTGCGTATGGTGTGGGCGAGGGTCTCCTCGATCAGGGCATCGCGCGAACCGAAGTGGTGCACCACGAGGCCGTGGGTGACCCCGGCCTCCTCCGCGACGGCCCGGTAGGTCAGCCTGCGCAGGCCGCCCCGCGCCACCACACGGACGGCGGCGTTCAGCAGGGCTTCCCGGCCCTCGCCGTACTGCAGGCGCTTGCGTGAGGGCCGGCTCTTGGGGGCGTCGGTGGACTCGGTCATGTTGGCGACCCTACCTGGGCGGGCGGCCGCACCGGACGCCTCGGTCGGCAGGTCCGGTGCGGCGCCGTCTCGTGGGCGTCCGTCAGCGCCTGGGCGGGCGGATGCCGCGGAACTCCCAGTCGCCGCCGAGCGCGGTGGACAGGACCTCCTCGGACTCGGTGGGCTGGGCGCCGACGTCGGTACGGATGGGGGTCGGGCCGGTCACGATGTGGTTCGTCAGCCGGCCGAGCCCCTCCACCTCCACCTCGACCACATCCCCCGGCTGGACGGGCCGGGAGTTGGCGGGGGTGCCGGAGAGCAGCACGTCACCGGGGTAGAGGGTGATGGTGCGGGCGATGTCGGCGACGAGGTAGTGCATGTCCCACTTCATCTCGTCGGTCGAACCGTCCTGCACCACCTCGCCGTTGACGTAGGTGCGCAGGCTCTTGCCGTGGAAGTCCCAGTCGGTGACGAGACCGGGGCCGAGCGGGCAGAGGGTGTCGGAGCCCTTCACGCGCAGCATGGACCCGGCGTCGGTGTCGCGGAAGTCGTGCAGGCCGTAGTCGTTGGCGATGGTGTAGCCGGCGATGTACTCCCCCGCCTCGGCCGGGGAGATGTTCCGCGCGGTCTTCCCGATGACGATGGCGACCTCGCCCTCGTAGTTGAGCCACTTGCAGCCCTCGGGGCGGACGATGGCGCCCTTGTGGGAGTTGAGGGAGGAGGTCGGCTTGTGGAAATAGGTGGGGGTGTCGGGCAGGTCGATCCGGAACTCGTCGACGCGGCTGCGGTGGTTGAGGTGGACGGCGATCACTTTGGACGGCACGATCGGCGGCAGGTGCTGCGCGTCCTCGATCTTGACGCGGCGGCCGTCCCCGGCGACGAGCTCGCCCTCGTCGACGGTGACCTGGACGGCGGCGCCGTCGAGGAGGATGCGGCGGTACTCGGGCATGACAGGACTCCTAGATACGGCTGTGAGGGTTGTGCGGGGAGGGCAGGCCGGCGCCGGTCCAGCCGTCGGCCGGGCGGTCGAACCAGAGGTGGACCTGACCGGTGCCGATGGAGTTCTCGTACTCGCCGTACTGGCGGGCCTTGGCGACGCACGCCTGTTCGCCGAGGGCGCCGCCCATCATCAGGTAGTGGAAGAACTTCGCCTCGGGCCTGTACTTCGAGAACTCCGGCATGGTGTCGAGGACCTTGTCGTGGCGGCCCTCCTTGAACCAGGCGATCCGCTCCTGGTCGGCCTCGCGCGCCTCGGGCGTGAAGATGTGCACCGGGTCGCTCGACTCGTGGTCGCGCAGCTCGCGCAGCGGCCAGAAGGTGTGTGACAGCGCACCGGAGGCGATGAGCAGGACCCGGCGGCCCGGGGTTGCGGCGATGCCGTCGGCCAGCGCGCGGCCGAGGCGCAGGTGGTCCTCCATGTCGCCGGTCTGGCAGACGCCGATGGTCACCCACCGCTTGTCGGGCAGCCCCTCGCCGAGGAACTTCCAGAGGTTGATGGTGGCGTAGTAGATCGGCAGGTACTCGTCGTCGATCGCGGTGATCCAGGTGCCGTGCTTGTCGGCGAACTTCTCGATGTTCCGGGCGAGGTCGGGGTCGCCCGGGAAGTCGTACGGCATCCGGCACATGCCGCGCGGCAGCTCCTCGGAGGTGAAGAGGCCAGCTCTGCGCTGCTGGGCGGTGACGACGAATTCGACCGTCGTGGCCCAGTGGGAGTCGAGGACGACCACGGTGTCGTAGTCGTCGCGCTCGAAGACGTCCTTGCGCAGCTGGTGCAGGCCGGTGACGAGGGTGATTTCCTTTCCCTCGTTGAGCTCCAGCCGGGTCTCCTGCGGAAGCACGATGGTGGGGACGTGGGCGAGCAGGCCCGCCCCGACGATCTCACCCATGGTTCCTCCAACCGTTCGGCGCGGTCACGGTGTTCTTCACGTCGCAGTAGAAGTCGAAGCTCCAGGTGCCGCCCTCGCGGCCGACTCCGGAGTGGCGGGAGCCGCCGAAGGGCGCCTGCAGGTCGCGGACGAAGAAGCAGTTCACCCAGACCGTGCCCGCGACCAGCTGGGCGGTGACGCGTTCGGCGCGCTCCGGGTCACCGGTGGCGAGCGTGGCGGCCAGCCCGAAGCGGGTGTCGTTGGCGAGGCGGACGGCCTCGTCCTCGTCTGTGAAGGTCTGCAGGGTCAGGACCGGTCCGAAGACCTCCTCCTGCACGATCTCCGAGTCCTGGGCGACATCGGTGAGGAGGGTCGGCGCGTAGTACTGGCCGTCCCTCCGGTGGCCGCCGATGACCGCGCGGGCCCCGGCCGCGATTGCCCGCTGCACGAACCCGTCGATCTTCTCCAGCTGGCGCGGGTGGATGTTCGGGCCGATGTCGGTGGCCTCGTCACGCGGGTCGCCCTGGGTGAGCTGTCCGGCCTTCTCGACGAAGCGGCGGGTGAACTCCTCGGCGACCGACTCCTGGACCAGGAAGCGCGTTGCGGCCAGGCACACCTGCCCGGCGTTGTCGTACTGCTCCACCGCCAGGTCGACAGCGAGGTCCAGGTCGGCGTCGGCGAACACCAACAGGGGTGACTTGCCGCCGAGTTCGAGACTGAGCGGGGTCAGGTTCGCGGCAGCCGAGGCCGAGATCCGCTTCGCCGTCGGCACCGAACCGGTGAAGCTGATCCGCCGCACGTCAGGGTGCGAGGTCAGGGCGTCACCGATCTCCGAGCCGTACCCCTGCACGACGTTCAGCGCCCCGGCCGGCAACCCGGCCTCGGCGGCGATGTCGGCCAGCAGGGAGGCGGTCAGCGGGGTCCACTCGGCGGGCTTGAGGACGACCGTGTTGCCTGCGGCGAGAGCCGGGGCCACCTTCCAAGTGGCCAGCATCAAGGGGGCGTTCCAGGGGGTGATCAACACGCAGGGGCCTGCCGGGTCCCAGCTGACGTGGTTGGTGTGCCCGCGCGTCTCGAAGTCCTCGTGCTCCAGCTTCAGCAGCCAGTCCGCGAAGAAGCGGAAGTTGTGGGCGACGCGGGGCATGACGCCCCGGCGGTGGGAGCGGAGCAGGGCGCCGTTGTCGCAGGTCTCCACGATGGCGAGCTCTTCCAGCCGCTTCTCGACGCCGTCGGCGACGGCGTGCAGGATGCGGGCGCGTTCGGCACGGGGGGTGGCGGCCCAGGCGGGGAAGGCGGCCTTCGCCGCGGCCACCGCGGCCGCAGCCTCCATGGCAGTGCCCCGGGAGATCTCCCCCAGAACGCTGCCGTCGATCGGCGAGACATCGGTGAACGTTTCGGTGGAGGCGACGCGCTCGCCGCCGATCCAGTGCCGGGTGTCGACGGCGACCCCGGCCACCGTGAGGGTGTGCTCGGTCATGTCCGGTCTCCAAGTCCTGTGGTGCGTACGGGGTTACTCGGCGCCGGACGTGCCGGACTCCAGCAGTCGGCCGCCGTCCCAGACGACGCCGACCTGCCGGTAGTAGGCGGCGATCGGTTCGCGGATCTCCAGGCGTGCCAGTTCCTCGGTGGGCGCCTGGAACAGCTCCAGCTCGGCGTCGCCGCGCCAGGCCTGTCCCGCCTCGAAGGAGGCGGCGCCGGACTCGATCAGCTCGTCGAGCGCCAGGCCCTTGCCCTTCTCGATGGAGGGCAGCCAACGGTGGTGGGCCATGGGGTGGGCGTTGACGAAGCCGTTGGTCTCGGACGGCTCGCGCAGGGTGACCACGGCCTGGGCCAGGCGCCGGTCGGCGGCGGCGAGGGTTGCCCCGAAGCGGGCGCCGGCCTCGATGCGCGGGGCGGGGCCGTACGGGTGCGGGCGGGTCTGGTGGATCGAGCCCAGCTTCTTCGGGTATCCCTGGTGCAGTCCGCGGGCGATAGCGAAGTCCTTGTCGACCCAGATGTAGACGCAGCGGCTGTAGGTCTGGCCCCGGTACTTGCAGCGGACGACCGCGAAGGCCTCCTTGTACTGGGCGAGCACCGGGTCCAACAGCTCCTGGCCCGATTCCGAGCAGGACTGCCAGTCGGCCCAGATCAAAGCGACCGCGCCAGGGTCCTCGTCGGCCAGCTCCAGCGGCTCGGGCAGCAGTTCACGCACCCGCGCGGGATCCGTGCGGTACTCGACGGTCAGCAGGTCGCCGGAGTAGCGCCACGGCGGGGACGGGATCAGCGAGGAGGCACCGCTCGCCGTCTTGGGGTGGAAGTAGCCACGGACAGTGGACATGAAGGGATTCCTTACGCGGTGAGGGCGGGCTGCTTGAGCAACTGGGTGCGATACCGGGCGGCCCCCATCGCGGCGGCCTGACCGCCGAGCGCGACGACGCCGACGAGCCGGCCACCGGTGTGGTATCCGACCAGGACGTCACCGTCGGGGTCGCCGTCCAGGACCCGTACGTCGTCCTTGCCCAGGACGGGCGCGCCGAAGGACTGCAGCCGGAAGTCGTGCTGGTCGCTCCAGAACGTCGGGAGCGGGGCGAAGGGCACCAAGTCCCCGTCTGTGCCGGTGAGATGGGCGACGAGGGCCTTCGCGGCGTGCTTGGCCGTGTCGGTGGGCATCGACCAGTGCTCGACACGCCGGGGTACACCGTCGTAGCGGGCGTTGGGGAAGCGGGCGACGTCGCCGACCGCGACGACCTCCAGCCGTCCCCCGACCCGCAGCTGCTCGCAGGTGAGGACGCCGTCACTGAGGTCGAGGCCGTTGCCCTCCAGCCACTCGTTGTTGGCCACGGAGCCGACCGACTCCACGACCACGTCGGCGGGCAGCACGCTGCCGTCGCTCAGCACGACCCCGGTGACCCGGTCCTCGCCCTCGAAACCGGACACTCCGGTGCCGAGCGCGAAGCGCACCCCGCGCTCCTCATGCCGCTTCAGCAGCGCGCGACCCAGCAGTTCGCCGAGCGGGCCGACCATGGGCAGGGGGAGCGGATCGACGACAGTCACCTCGCGGACGCCGAGGCCCACGGCGGTGGCGGCGACCTCGCAGCCGATGAAGCCGGCGCCGACCACGACCACGCGGGCACCAGGGCGGGTCAGCTCGTCGCGCAGGTCCTGGGCGTCGGCCAGGGTGCGGACGGTGTGGCGGCCGGTGAGCGGTCCGGGGCAGCGCAGGCGCCTGGGCCGCATGCCGGTGGCGACGACCAGTCCGTCGTACGAGATCGCCGAGCCGTCGTCGAGTGCGACGACGCGCCGGTCGAGGTCGGCTGCGACGACCTTCGTGCCGAGCCGCCACTCCACGTCGGCGGCGGCTGCCTTCGGTGTGAAGGCGAGCGACTCGAAGGGTGCTTTGCCGGCCAGCACCTCCTTGGACAGCGGGGGCCGGTTGTAGGGCATGTGGGGCTCGTCGCCGATGACCGTGATCGTCCCGGTCCAGCCCGCGGCGCGCAGTTGTTCGGCGGCGCGCAGGCCGCCCATCGAGCCGCCGGCGACGACGACACGTCCGGTCGTGGGTGCGTTCATGGCGGTCATCCCTCGATCCGGATGGCCTGCAGCGGACACACGTCGGCGGCCTCTTCGACCTCGTCGCGCAGCGCGTCGTCGGGGTCGGACACGTACACCAGGTGTCCGTCGTCGTCCATCGAGAAGACGTCGGGGGCGGCGAAGACGCACTGGCCGTGGTCCTGGCACTTGTTCATGTCGACGACGACCTTCATGGCGGTCCTCCTGAGGGGTGAGGCGTCGGAGCAAGGAAGAGGGGAGGAAGAGACGGGCCCGGCCCGGGTTCAGCCGGGCCCGTCGGCCAAAGGGGGCGAAATCCAGCGGATGCCGCATCCCTTACTCGTTTGGCTTCAAACAAGATAGGAAGCCGCTCGACCCTGGTCAATACCTGTCCAGATGGATAACTTTTTTCTACCAGCCCCTTGCGGGACGGCAACCCCCTCCATATCGTTCGGGATCAAATGATTAGTCCGGGGCGCGCTTCTTCCCCGCCCCCGCTTCCCTCCTCCGCACCCTCTCCCCCAGTGCCCCCGGCACCGGGAGTCCCTTCCTTCCGCCAAGGAGACACTGGTGAGCGCATCCGACACCTCAGACATCCGCCGGCACATGGAGCGGCTCGCCGCCGCGGGCGTCGACGTGGTCCGCGTGGTCTACCCCGACCTGATCGGCACCGACCGCGCCCGCGAAGTGCTGCTGGACCATCTGCCGTCGGCCTGCGAGCACGGCCTCGCCTTCTGCCGCGCCGTCTACCACACCACCCCGCAGGGCGACGTGGTCCCGGTCGCGGGCGGTCTGGACGCCGGCCTGCCGGACGTGACCGTACGCCCCGACCTGTCCACCCTGGCCGTCCTGCCCTGGGAGCCCGGTGTCGCCGCTTGTCTCGGCGAGGTCACCGACCCGGCGACAGGTGCCCCGGCGCCCGAGTCCTCCCGCGACCTGCTGCGCACCGTCCTGGCCCGCTGCGCCGAGCAGGGACTGCGCCCCGTGGTCGGCCCCGAGCTGGAGTACTTCCTGCTGGAATCCGCCCCCGGCTCCCCCATCGGCTGGCGCCGCTCACCGGAGACCACCGGCGCCGTCTACACCGCAGGCCTGCGCGCCGACCCCGACAACCACCTGCTGCGCACCCTGCGCGCGCTGCGCGACCTGGGTCTCGGTGTCGTCACCGGCAACCACGAGTTCGACGGCGGCCAGTACGAGATCAACCTGACCCACTCCGCCGCCCTCGACGCCGCCGACCGCGCCTTCCGCTTCAAGGCCGCCGTCAAGGAACTGGCCCGCAAGGAGGGCAACCTCGCCACCTTCATGGCCAAACCCTTCGGCGACGCGGGCGGCTCCGGCTTCCACCTCCACCTGTCCTGCAACGACCCCGAGGGCCGCAACGCCTTCGACGACCCGGCGGGCTCCTACGGACTGTCCGCCACGGCCCGGCACGCCATCGCTGGCATTCTCGCCCACGCGCCCGCGCTCGCGGCCCTGGCCAACCCGACCGTGAACTCCTACAAGCGCTTCGGCCCGGACACCCTCGCCCCCTGGCTGATCGACTGGGGGCTCGACAACCGCAGCTCCATGGTCCGCATCCCGCCGGAGCGCGGTGGCGGGGCGCGGCTGGAGCTGCGCCTCGGCGACGCCAGCGCCAACCCGTACCTGCTGATCGCCGGCACGATCGCCGCCGCGCTGCTCGGCGTCCGGGCTGGCGAGGAACCGCCCGCCCCGCTTCAGGGCTACGGCTACGACACCTCCCGTGCCGCCCTGCTGCCCCAGAGCCTCCCGGCCGCGCTCGACGCGCTGGAGTCGGACACCGCCCTGACCGACCTGCTCGGCAAGGACTTCACCACGTCCTTCCTCACCTACAAGCGGGACGAGCTCGAACGCTTCCGGCGGCACGTCACCGACTGGGAGTTCACCGAGTACGCCTACCACCTGTAAGCCCGCCCCCGAAACCCTCGCCCGAAGGAATCGCCCCATGACCAGCCCCACCGTTCCCGCCGTCCCCACCACCCGGGCCGAGCTGCGCGCAGCCCTCGACGAGCCGCTGCCGCTCGACCGGGTGGACCTCGCCGACCTCGACAACTTCGCCGACGGCATCACCCCGTGGCGCATGTTCCACACCCTGCGCCACCAGGACCCGGTCCACTGGCAGCCCGAAGAGGCCCCCAACTCCGGCTTCTGGTCGGTGACCCGCCACGCCGACATCGCCACCGTCGACCGCGACCCCGAGACCTTCACCTCCACGCGCTTCGTCAACCTCGAAGAACTCGACGACGACCAGATCAAGAAGCGCGCCTCCATCCTGGAAATGGACGGCGTCCGCCACCGCGCCCTGCGCAACGTGATCCAGCGGCAGTTCGGCGCAAGCGTCATCAACAGCTACAGCGACTTCCTGCGCGGCCTGACCGCCAAGACGCTGGATGCGGCCCTCGCCAAGGGCACCTTCGACTTCGTCGCCGACGTCTCCGCCGACTTCCCCATCAACGTCCTGGCCCGGCTCCTCGACGTACCCCCGGAGGACAACCAGCAGCTCATCGACTGGGGCAACCGCATCATCGGCAACACCGACCCCGACTACGCGGACGTTCTCCTGCACAGCGCGGAGAGCGAGAAGTACCGCGACCTGCCGTTCCGTTCCCCCGCCTCGATCGAAGTCTTCGAGTACGGCAGGGAGCTGGCGCGGCAGCGGCGCGGCGGCGACGGTACGGACCTGGTCTCGAAGCTGGTCAACACCACGCCGCGCGACGGCATCCCGCTCTCGGCCGAGGACTTCGACAACTACTTCCTTCTCCTGGTGGTGGCCGGAAACGAGACCACCCGCCACACCATCTCCCACTCCATGCTGGCCCTCCTCCAGCACCCCGAGCAGCTGGCGAGACTGAAGGACGACCCGTCGCTGATCCCCACTGCGGTCGAGGAGTTCCTGCGCTGGGCCTCCCCCGTCTACCACTTCCGCCGCACTGCCACCCGCGACGTCGAACTCGGCGGCAAGCACATCAAGGAAGGCGACAAGGTCGTCATGTGGTACGCCTCCGGCAACCGCGACGAGCAGGTCTTCGGCAACCCCTACGACTTCGACGTCACCCGGCAGAACAACGACCACGTCACCTTCGGCAAGGGCAGCCCCCACCTGTGCCTGGGCAACCTGCTCGCCCGCACCGAGATCCGCATCATGTTCGAGGAGCTCATCCCGCGCATCGCCGACATCAAGCTCGCCGGCGACGTCCCCCGCGTCCGCTCCAACTTCGTCAACGGCATCAAGCACCTGCCGGTCGAGGTCACCCTCGCCTGACCGCCGGCCGCAGCCGTCCGGACGGCTGCGGCCACCCCTCACTTCTGCCCTCAAACACTCCCGCCTTGAGGATCGCCACGATGCCCATTCCCCGCATGCAGCTCGTCCTGAGCGAGAACTGGACCATGACCGCAGGCCGCGCGGACCTGCCGACCGTGGTCCGCTGGGCCCGCGAGGCCGAGGACGCCGGATTCGACTCCGTCATGATCAGCGAACACATCGTGCTCGGCCCGGACGCCGGCGCGGGCGGCGTGATGGGCAACCCCCGCGACTACGCCCTGCCGGGCAACCAGGACCCCCACACCCCATGGCCCAACTCCCTCATACTGCTCAGCGCGATCGCCGCCGTCACCGAGCGCCTGCGCCTCGCCGCGTCGGCGGTCATCGCTCCCCTGCGGCACCCCCTGCTCCTGGCCCGTGAGCTCGGCACCCTCGACCTTCTCTCCGAGGGCCGTCTGATGGTGCTGCCCAACGTCAGCTGGAGCCGGGACGAGTACGCGGCACTCGGTGTCCCGTTCTCCCGGCGCGGCAAGCTCCTCGACGAACATCTGGAGATCTGGGCGAAGTTGTGGGGCCCCTCCCCCGTGTCCCACGAAAGCGAGTACTACACCTTCCAGGACGTCTACTTCGAGCCCAAGGCATACCGCCCGGACGGCCCCCGACTGTGCTTCGGTGGGGCGGGCATGCACGACGCGATGGTCCGCAGGATCGTCCGGTACGGCCACGCCTTCAACCCGCTGGGCGAAGTGACGCCCGAGCAGATGCAGATGCTGAAGACCGCGATGGCCGCCGCGGGCCGCGACATCGCCGACCTGGAGATGATCGGCGGCACCCGCGCCGTGTTCCCCGACGACGACTCCTGCGCCGACCTCGCCCAGGCCCTCGAGCCCATCCCCGCGCAGATCGCCCAAGGATTCACCACCTTCTGCATCAAGCCCTCGCAGTTCACCGACGACCCGAACGCAGTGGGCGCCTTCTGCCGCGAGGTGATGCGCCGCGTGGAGTCGCTGACCGCCTGACGGCGCGGGCCGATGTCCCGCATCGCGGCCCGAGCAGCCCGCCGACGACAAGCGGCACCGGGCCGCGGAAGAACGAATCGAACGAGCCAAGGACCAGAGCATGACGACTCCCGACGAAGCCGCCGGCCCCCGTCCGTCCACTCCCACTGAATCCACTCGAAACGATCCCCACCGCCTTCCCGATGTGTCCGGCCTGGTCGTCGGCATCCTCGGCGGAACCGGCCCACAGGGGCGCGGCCTCGCCTACCGGCTCGCCGACGCGGGCCAGCAGGTCGTCATCGGGTCACGGAACGCCGCACGGGCCGCCTCCACGGCAGCAGCCATCGGCAATGGCGTCCGCGGCGCTGACAACGCCACGACCGCGCGGGAGAGCGATCTGGTGATCGTCGCCACTCCCTGGGAGGGGCATGCCGAGCTACTGACCACGCTCCGCGATGAACTCGCCGGCAAGATCGTGGTCGACTGCGTCAACCCGCTCGGCTTCGACAAGAAGGGGGCCTACGCCCTCAGGCCCGAGGAGGGCAGCGCCGCCCAGCAGGCTGCCGCGCTGCTGCCCAACTCCCGGGTGACCGCCGCGTTTCACCATCTCTCCGCCGTCACTCTGGAAGACCGGCAGATCGAGAAAATCGACACCGACGTACTCGTCCTGGGCGACGAACGCGCCGCCACCGACACCGTCCAGGCACTTGCCTCACGCCTCCCGGGCGCACGCGGCGTCTACGGCGGACGACTGCGCAACGCCCACCAAGTGGAGTCGCTGGTGGCCAACCTGATCTCGGTGAACCGCCGCTACAAAGCCCACGCCGGCCTGCGCCTCAGCGACGTCTGAGAAGACTCCCAGCGTCTTTCACCGAGCCCCGCCCCCCACGTTTCGCCTCCGATCCGGTACAGCCATGGGAGGCACCCCGAGACTGTCATCGACACCAGACGGCACCGTCCCCAGTCATGCCCCACGGGTGGTGTAGCCGTGTGGACGGCGCGCTGGCACATAGCCTGTGACCGGGCCGCGCGGTGGAGCTTCCTGTGCGGCCGGCCGGCTGGTCACAGCGGTATGACCCACAAGCCCGGGTGCCGGGCGCATCCCCGCCGCGATCTGCGGCATCACGAAGGCGGCTCGACTACACCACACCACCCGCCAGGACACCATCTCTCCGTGGTCGCCGCGCGCACCGTGAACGGCCACCGCCACTGCACGCCACCGATCCCCACTACTGCTCGACCCGCCAGGTGGGGCCGACCGGGGCGACGGGGTAGTGCCACGCGTGAGGCCAGATGTATCACGCGCCACTGACAACAACGCCGCCGCGATCGGACAGCGGAGCGTTCAGGCGCTGCTCCCGGGGCTCGGCGATCGCCGCTTCGATGTCCTCGAGCGTGTCGAACGCCCGGTAGCCGGACGCGAATCGCAGGGGCGGGGAGACCGGGCACTTGCCGCGGGCCGGGCATGGTCGGCCCCACGTCGTGGGTGGCCGACTCGGTCCTCCGATGGCCCGCCCCGCCTCCACGATCCGCCGCCGCCCCGGGGTGAGCGGGAGCGCGTCGGCCGTTCTTCTGCTCACCGGGGCGGAACTGCTCAGCGACGGGGAAGGGCCAGCAGGTTGTCGGTCCACACGCCGTCGGCGCGGGTCTGCAGGTACTTCTCACCGTGCGGCGGGGTCACCACGGCGACCTCCGCCCGGTGCCCACCTGCGTCGCTCGTGTAGGCCTGGCCCTTTCATCCTCGATCCAGGTGACGATCTCCGCCCGGGTGTTGTCGCCGGTCTTGGCGGTCGCCGGGTTGGTCCACCACAGGCGGGTGATGTGCTGGTGCGTGGTGCCGCCGGACAGGCGTACCGCGGTGATCTGGATGGCCGCGGCCATTCTCCGGGGCTCCGCGAGTGTGCGGGGGGAATCACCACAGCTCAGAGGCGGTCTAGGTGATCATATCGGGTGCAACACCTGTGGTGCACGGAGCCCGGCGCAAGATTCATTCGGTGGGTGGCTGCCCGGGTTCGGGCCGCCCGTTCAGGCGCTCGCGAATCGCGCGACGTTCGGCCTCTTCGCGGGCGAGTGCCTGCTGGTGGACCACGGGGTCGCGGTGAGCCTCGATGGCTTCGCGCACGATGGAAGCGAGGATGTCAGGTGGCAGTGCCTCGGCCTGGGTGGTTGTGGTGCCGGAGAACGATCTGCGGTCGGTCGTCTTCGGCGGGCGGTCGGCAGGTTGTAGGTGGCGATTTGCTCGGGGTGGACGCGACGCGCTCAAACGCCACCTCGGCGCCTGCGGCCTCGGCGAACGCGATCACGTCCTCCGCGAGCGAGCTGAACATGTGCTCGCCGCTCAGGTCGTAGTCACCAAGGTGCAAAATCCGGGTTCTCGTCCCGATTTCCATGGCCCGGACGGCTGCGTCGTGCTTGCCGGCCAGGCCGTCGAAACCACCGCCGGAGAAGCAGGCGATGCCGTACTCCTCACGGATCCGTACGTGGTCGCGCCGGTGATCAGCCAGCCGGCGGCGTTGGGTGTCCTGCCGACGCTGCGGGCGGCCACCGACCCGGGTGTCGTCGGCGGCCAGTACTACGGTCCCAGCGGGACGGGCCAGCTCCGTGGTCACCCGGGCGTGGTCACCTCCGGTGCCCAGTCTTACGACGCCGCCGACCAGGACCGCCTGTGGGCCGTGTCCGAGGAACTCACCGACGTGAAGTTCTCCGTCTAGCACACCACCCCCGTATCACGGCCCCACAGCTTCAACTTCGACGCGGATCACGTCCGCGTACGACACCACCTCCCGAGAGCGGCCAGCAATGACACAAGACCTGAAGGGCAAGACCATCGTGATCACCGGAGCCGGTTCCGGGATCGGTGCCGCTGCGGCACGGAGACTCGCCCGGCGGGGAGCCACGGTGGTGCCGGTCGGGCGATCGGCCGACGAGACGGCGGCCATCGCCGCGGAACTCGGAACGTCTCCGCTGGTCGCCGACTACTCCCGGCTCGGCGAGGTCCGCGCGCTCGCCGACCAACTGCTCGCTCGCCACCGCACCATCGACGTACTGGCCCACAACGCCGGCGGCTTCTTTCCGGACCGCCGCACGACCGAGGACGGCCATGAACGGACGCTGCAGGTCAACTACCTCGCCCCGTTCCTGTTGCAGTCGCTGTTGCACGAGAGGCTCAGCGTGTCCAGAGCTCACGTCATCGTCACGAGCAGCTTCGGCCATTGGACCGGCCGGATCCGGCTCGACGACCTGTCGTACGAGAAGCGCTCGTACTCGACAAGCGCCGCCTACTCCGACTCGAAACTCGCCGGTCTGCTCTTCGCGCGGGAGATCGCCCGGCGTACGCCGCAGTCCGGAATCACCGCTGTCGCCTTCCACCCCGGAGTGGTCAACTCCAACATCGGCACGGGGGCGGCCGGTATGACCAACCTGATCTACAACACCCGTCTCGGCCGGGCAACGATGATCTCCAACGACAAGGGCGCCGCGCCGCTCGTACACCTCGCCACCCTCCCCGACCCCCACAGCGTCAACGGCCAGTACTTCAACAAAATGAAGGCCAACTCCCGGACGTCGAAACAGGCCCGCGACGGCGACCTCGTCGCAAACTCTGGGACCACACGGAATCCCTGCTCGGCGCGTCTTTCAGCGGCACCAGAGGCGCCGGGTCTGCTTGAGTTGGCTGCCCTGCCAGGGTTGCAGGTATCCACTGGTGGATCGGCGCAGGTCCACTGCTGGACCGTGATGCCGTCCGCAGTGGACGCTCCGTTGACATCGAGGCATTTGCCGCTCTCCTGATTGCTAGGGGGCTCGCCGGGCAAGACCCAGGCGCGAGCCCAGTTCGGCGGCACGCCGGACGAGGGCGTCGTCATCTTCCGGAACGCCACCATGTTCGGCGCCACCGCGCACGTCATGGTGTTCCCACCCCACGCTTGCGGTGCACTTCCCAAAGTCTCCAGCTGCACCCGCCAGAGACCGTCCTACCAGCACGAAATGCCCCAGGGGATCCGTCCGGAGCGACGGGCCATGCCGACGTACTCACACATTCGCATTCGCTTGTAGTCACGCTCGGTCTTCTCCAGCACGCCGTCGCTCAGGAGCACGTAGAACAGCTGGCGAAGCGATACGGGCAGGTGGTCGCGGTAGCGGTCGAGGATGTCGTCGACCGTCAGCCGCATACGACCAGGCGATACATGAGGAGTTGACGAGGAACCTTCGCAGAGATCGGCCCGCAGACATCGAAGCAGACCCCCGCATGACAGGCGGCAGCTTCGTGCCGGGCAGGTCACACGCCGATACAAGCCTGCCGGGTGTCCCAGTTGGCGAAATGCTGGTGAAGGCCATGCCGGTGCAGGCTCGACGGCGGGAGCCGGGCAGCTGTCATCTGCCGTCCGAACCGGCACAACCGCGGTCACCACGGCGGCCGGCCTTGGGGACGAGGACTGCTTTCAAACCGACTCAAGGGCTTCTGCGGCATCGCCATCAGATACGAGAAGACCGCCGCCTCCTACGAGACAGCGGTCACACTCGCGTCATGTCTGCTCCGGGCAGGATCCGCTTGCAGACGGACGCTAGTACCAGGCGGTCTCCGCCAGACGCTGATTGTCGCAGAAGAGCACCGCCTTGCTCAGCCGGCCGTCGAGGTTGTTGATCACCTTGGTGTAGGCGTAGTTGATACCCGGGTCGACTGTTTCGAGCACCCACACGGTGCTGGTGTCCGTGAGGCGGTTGCTGTGTGCGGCGCAGCCCTGAGGCGCGTTCTCGATGCGGGCGAACGAGCCGCACCCGGGGCTGTAGAAGTACTTCAGGGTGATGGTGCGCCCGGCGTAGACCGCCGTCTTCGTCGCCCCGCCGGGCACGTTGGGCTGATAGTAACGTCCCGAGCAGGAGGTCTGCTCGGGATAGAGACCCTCGTTGGGGAGGGTGCCGTAGTTGGCGCTCTCGGCGGGGGCCGCCTGAGCCTGCAGCGGCGTGACCGCCGCCAGCCCGAAAGCGAAGCCGACGCCGAGCAGCGCACGCCGCCCCCGACGGCCACTCCGGCCGGTTTCCCTCTTCCGCTTCCAGATCACGTCCGTCGCCCTCCTAAGGTTGAGCCCCGCGATGCGTCGTGGGGCCGTTCTCCAGGCGCAAGACTAAAAACCCGCAGACAGGAAAGGACCCTGACAAATGTCAGGGTCCCCCGGACCACATCCACCCCGCAGATCAAACACTGAGCCTTTTCCAACCTCTTGCCGATGATGGCCAGTTGAGCTGACAGCGCAGTGAAGCCCCTGGTAGATGAATTTTCGACCAAGAGAACCATCTCCACCAGAGGCTTCGCATGCTTCTCTATCTGGCTGGGATCGACGTGTCCTGCGCGTCGGGTGAGCAGGCCATGGCTGCCCTGAAGCAGTGGCGCCTGCTGCGCCCGCTTTTCATCCGACAGGGCGGCGGGCAGGCCGTAGCGCTCCAGCGCGGACGCGGTCAGGACGAGGATCGGGTCAGCGTCGCGGCCGTTACGGTGCAGTCGGGCCTGCCCGAGCTTCGCTTCCGTGAGGGTCCAGTCGACCAGCGCCGGAATCGACTTGGCGGGCACGTCCAGGACCAGGCCCCGGACGCAGTGCGCCGACACCTGCCCGTCCTCGCAGCCGATGACGGAGAGCGGGCCGTTCTCGAAGCGCGGGTCGACGGCGGCCGCCGCCGGGGTGGCTTTCTTCGCCGCAGTCTTCTTCTTCGCACCCGGGAGCCGCGACGACGCGGCGGTCCTGGCGGAGCTGCTCGCCGCCGCCTTCGGGCGCGACGGCGGGACGGCGGCGGGCGCCGGGGCCGAGCTCGGCTCCGGCCCGGTGAACGCCTCCGGGACCGAGGCCTGGGTGGCGGCGGGCGCGTCGGAGGCTGGGGCGGGGAAGCGGGCGGCGAGGCCCTCCAGCAGCCGGGCGTACGCGGCGCCCTTCTGCGGCCGCGGCTCGGTCTTACCGGTCTCCCAGTTCCCCGCCGCCTCACGGCGGGCGTCCAGCGCAAGGGCGGGTAAGCGGTCGCAACGTCCGTTCTCGCAGGTCAGGACCGCAACAGGGGTGAGTTGCAGTTCTCTGTTGCACCACGTGTTGCGCCCGGCGGCGGCAGCGTCCGATGCGGCGGCATGGCGACGCTGCAGGACGCGGGCCGGCTTCCAGGCTGGGCACATCTGACCCGCAAGGTGATCGGGAGCTCTACCGTGTGCCGTCGACGAGGCCGGGTGCTACGGGGCAACGACCGCCGGGTGGTGACGCCGCGGTGTTCCTCTTGACTCCCCTGCAGCAGAGCTGAGAACCGCGAGCGGCCCGCCGTACCGGTGTTCATGGTGCGGCGGGCCGTTCCCTGTTCGGGTGACCGGCCCTGGGTCGGCCTCACGCGAGGAGAACCCGGAAGGGGTTCAGACCCGGGGAGTGGGGGTCATCCGGTGGCGAGGGTGGTCCACTTCTGGTTTGAGCCGCCGTTGCAGTCCCACAGCACGAGCTGAGTGCCGTCGGTCGTGGAGGCGCCCGGAATGTCGAGGCAGCGGCCGGAGGCGGGGTTGCGATAGCCGCCGTTGTAGGGCTGCCACACCTGGTTGGCGCCGCCGTGGCAGGCCCAGAGCTGCACCTTGGTGCCGTTGGCGGTGGCCCCGCCGGCGGCGTCGAGGCACTTGCCCATGGAGCGCAGGGTGCCGTCGGTGTAGGCGGACCAGTACTGGTTGGCGCCGTCGCCGCAGCTCCACGTCTGGACGGCGGTCCCGTCGGCGGTGCCGGCGCCGTTGACGTCCAGGCACTTGCCGGTGATGCCGGACTGTACGCGGGCGGGGGCGGGGGCGGGGTTCCTCAGCCACCCGGCGCTGTCCGCGGCCTGGACGCCGCGGTGGAAGGCGTCGGCCATCTTCTGGTAGCCCGAGTCGTTCGGGTGCAGGACGTCGTCCAGGTCGGCCGTGGTCAGGCCGCTCATGTCGACGAAGCCGACCTTCTTGCCCGCGGCCTGTGCGTCCCTCACGATCTGCGGGATGGCCTGGTTGTACGCGCCCCGGTACTGCTCCTCCGAGCCGCTGGTGGACACGACCAGGGAGGCGACGAGGACGGTTGCGTCGGGGGCGGCGGCGGTGATCTGGTCGACCAGCGACCTCAGCCGGGCGGTGGCGGTGGAGACCTCGTAGCTTTCGTTGAGGTCGTTGGTGCCGATGTGCAGTGTCACGACGTTGGGTCGGTAACGGGTCAGCGAGGCGTCGGTGAGTGCGGCAACCTGGTGGATCTTGTAGCCGGAGTGGCCTTCGTTGTCGGGGTCGGACATCGAGCCGCTCCGTCCCGTGCCCACGAAGTCCAGCGGATGGCCGTCCGCCGCGAGCCTGTCCCACAACGGCGCGCGGTAGCCGTTGCCGGTACTGCTTCCCACGCCCCAGGTTATCGAGTCGCCCAACGGCATGACCCGCAAAGGGGTGTCGGAGGCGGCGGAGGCAGGGGCCACACCCGCCGCCGTCACCCCGAGTACGGCGGCGACAAGCGTGACCAGGGGGAGAAACCAGGGCTTTCTCATACAGGCGTCCTCTTCTGCGAGTGATGGTGAATTAGCGGGTGGGGGGACAGCCATTGGTGCCAGCCACTCGGCACCTTTTGCTACCGATCTGGGCCGGACAACTCCGCCCTCACTGAGCGCCCCGGCGGCTCACACCGCGAGGGTCTGCCAGTCCTGGTTGGAGCCACCGGTGGAGGGCCACTGGGTGACCTTGGCACCGTCCGCGGGGGAGGCGTGTCCTTGACGTCGGCGCACCAGCCGTTGCGGACGTTGACGAACTGGTAGCAGCCGTTGGTCGAAGGCATCAGCCTCCACGACTGGTTGTCGCCGCCGTCGTCGGTCCACTGGTTGAGTCCGTCGCCCTGGCCGGAACCGCCCGGGCTCTGCTGGTTCGCTCCACGGCCACTGGATGACCGCGCCGCCGTCGGTGGTCGAGGCGCCATTGACGTCCATCACCTTGCCGCTCTCGCGGTTCACCAGCCGGACGGTCCCGGCGTCCGCGCCGAAGGGACGGTCGTGGACCCCGAAGTTGCGGATCGAGGCCCGGACGCCGGGGGGCAGCCCGCTGACCGTCACCCGTGAGCAGCGCGCCTGAGCGCGGGGGCGAAACAGCTGCGGCAACCGTCATGGCGGCCACGCCGGGCAGCACGCCGCGGCGACTGATCGGTCGGACAACGTTCCTCTCCTGACTCTTCCCAGAACAGCACGGACGGTGTGAGCTTCTGGTTCGGAGCAACGTGTGGAGGGCCGTCGTGGTGGTGGACCGCATACCGACACATACGCGGGTACACCGGATGTATTAGGGGGCTTTAGTGATACCTGCTGTCCACCGCATCGCCCGCAAGGGCGGCGATGGCCGGGGACTTCTTGGGATCGTCCTCCTGCCGGAACGTCTCCCAGTACTGGGAGAACTGCCGCAGGGTGGTGTCGGCCCGGCCGATCACGACCACTAGCCGCGGCACGCCGTCGAGGTCACCACCGCGCAGAGGAGTTCGGCACCGTGCGTGCCGCTGAGAAGCTGTGGCACATCTCCTTTCCATAGGTGCCGGCGCCATGAGGCATGGTGGTACCTCGGTTTGCCGTTCGGGCGGGCATCGAGTGGGCGGGCTGCCGAACGGGCAGTGGAGACGGCTGCCGCGAGGGTGTCCGGGACCGCCTCAGTGCGGCGGAGCTGCCGGGCCGGACGGCGGGAGATGAGGGTGATGAACGCCCTCTGGATGTGGGCTTCGGCGTGGGGCATCAGGCGTTCGTAGTGGCTCGCGTTGCGCCTCGCCCGCATGGTCCACGCATCGAGCCGATGCGCCCGTATGGGGGTGGGAGGAGTGGCGCGAGCCATTTTACGGTGACCTCTTCTCCGTGCCGGCACCCCTTGCTCAGGCCAGCGAGCCGCCGACGCCAGGGGTTGACCCTCACCAGTTCGCTCGGATGTAGCTGACCACCGCCCAGACGCCGCCGCTCAAGAACAGGGCGATGCCTGCGAGAAGGGCAACGTGTCCTGGTGAACCGGTCGTGTCCCCCTTCGGGTTATAGGCCTCGTTCGGATCACCGTGCTCAGCGCCGATTGCGTACACGAGATGCCTGATCTCGGCTCTGTCCTCACCGGACAGCCCATCCGAGTCGCTTCCCAGCTTCCGCGCCAGCGCCGCGACGCGCCCTACTTCCTCACGGCTGAAAGGAGTGTCTCGTCTCATCGAGCGCCCACCTGGAGCACAGCAGCCGGTCTGCCGTCGTGGCATCCAGATTGATCACGTCGGGGGCGCAGCCCTGGCCAGGATCGCCGAACTCGACCCGGTACGCACTCGATTGGGAGATCAGGTTGGCTAAACCGCCGACTGCCAGCACGAGACCGGCGAACAAACAGACAAGCGCGGCCCGACGCGGACCTCTGGACCGCCTCCGAGCCTTCCGCTGGGCAGGAAGGTATCTGTCACCGGACGGATCTTCCCCACCCCACCTCATGGACCTCCCCCGCTCCGGTACAGCAAACCGCACGTCTCTTCGGCCAGTTGGCGCCCTCCGAACGGCGTACCTCCGTGGACTCGCCCGCCTGACGTCGCCCATGACTCGGAACTGTAGTGCCTCCGGGCCGGGAGGGGCCCGTGCGCCGACGGCCGTGACAGGCGGCTCTGAACCCCCTCTTGCAGTCTAGTGACGTGGCGTTACGAGCCCTGGGCTGTTGACCCCTCGTGTGGCTGCGGCGACTTCGGGGCGGCCTTTGCCATGGCGGGCTCAGTAGGTTTTTTTTGATCCCTGGCCGTGAGGTGGCTACGGCTGGATGATCTGGGTTGTGGGGTTGGCGGGACGGCTCGGCGGTACTGCCGAAAGTGCGGTGATCCGCCGCCGCAGACGATGGCGGCGGAGGCTGGGTTCTGCTCAGGGCGGTGCAGGTCACGGCGGTGGTGGAGGCTTCAGCGGACCCGGGAGCGGGTCATCGCGATGCAGCGGGGTGAGCAGGCGGAGTGCCCGGTTTGTGGCCGGACGTGGACGGTGGGAGTGGAGCAGTCGAAGGCGGCGGTGACTGCTCGGACCGTTGCCGGGTAAGGGCCTGTCGTCGGCGGCGGGCGTCACGGAACGACGTTACGGAAACGCCGTAGCCGAACGTCTCAGGACCTCGAACCCCCTTGATTTGCAGGGTAGTTGGGAGTTACTGCGGGGTGCTCCGAGCGCCCCTGGTTCACGCTCTGCCCCGGCGTGACGCGCCCGCGTCACGGTGGACGGTGACCGGGGCCGGCGTCCCCTTGACCGGTCACGTCACGATGACCGGGCCGGGCCCGGGCGAGGGCGGTGGTCATCATGACCGACGTGGCCGACCGGATCAGGAACGTCACCCGGCAGCGTTACGACCAGCTCGTCACCCAGGCGAAGGAGCGGATCACGCAGGTCACGAGGGCACAGTTCCCTTGGGTGACATGGCTTTGGAGACCGAGCCGATGCGGCCGTGGGCGGGTCGATGCCGAACGGCACGGACGACCTGTTCACGGTGACGGAGTCGTTGCAGCTGTTCGCGGACGACATCGGCGTCGAGCGCCGGACGGTGGAGGACTGGCGTTACACCGCAAACCGGTGGCCGAAGGAGCGCCGCAAGGAGGGGTGTCGTTCACCGTCCACCGCATCCTGGCCTCGGTGGCGGTCGAGGACGAGCGGTGGGCGGCGATCGAGGACGCGCCCCGTTCAACCCGCGCACCGGGGCGAGGCAGTGGACGCCGGACGGGGCGAAGAGGGTCGTCGGGCAGCGGGCCGACCGGCCGTTCACGGTGGATGAGAAGGTCCAGGCCGTCGCCAACCTGCCTGCGCGTCTGGTACATCGCCGTCACCCGCGCCCGCCGCCTGGCCGCTATCGCCCTGCCCGAGGAAGAGACCGACGCGCTGGCCCAACCACTGGCCAGCCACCAGGTACCGGTCCGCGTCGCATGACCCTTCGTACTAGTCCCGCATCTGGGCGGGGCAGCAAATTCTGCGCGCCGGCCCTCGTGATCCGGTGCGCGGACGTCGAGCCGCATGCGGACCTGATGATCTGTTCGTGGGATGCTGTGGTGCGTGCGCAGTTGATGCAGCACCGCTGTGCCGTGACACGGGCACCTTTACCGTGTGGGGCCGTTCATGGGCCGACCCTGGCTTGGGCCGATGCACTCGGCCTGTAGACAGGCTAGCGCTTGCAGGCTGCCGTTCGGGCTGTTTCCCGCCGTGTTGCCCGCTCTGTCAGTGTGAGGATCTGCCGGATGGAGCGGGTGGGCCATACAAACGCCAGGGCCCCTTCGTGCATGCGGTGTTGGTGGGTCGGTCTGGGGCTTTTGCCAGTGGGTATCACTGCTCACGTCGCTGGCGGCCGTAAGCAGGTTCCTCTCCCAGCCCATCGCCAACCCGACGTTCCGCGACAGCCCGGCACGTGCGCTGACTGTCGCGGCCTGCGGTCACAGTGGTGGCGCAATGCCTTTGCCCGTGCTGGGTGCTGCGGCCCAAGCGCTATACCTGCTTGAAGGTCACGGAGTGGTCTCCGAAACGTCCGGAAGGGAGCATTCAAACCACACCATCTTGCCAGTACTGAGCCGAGTGCTACCCCAACTCCTGGCCAGTTTGCTGACCAGGTAAAGGCCGCGCCCCCCTTCATCAACGGCCCGGGGCTGCCGCAGTCGCGGCAGCTGGGGCACATCGTCGCCGACCTCGCAGCGTAGGACGTCGGTGCGCAGCAGCCGGAAGGTGACCGGCCGTGTCGCGTAGCGCACGGCGTTGGTCACGACCTCACTCACGAGCAGTTCGACCGAGTCGCTGAGGGCGTCGAGGCCCCATCGGGTCAGCGCGCGCCGTGCGAGTTGGCGAGCCCTGCGGGGTGCGGCGTCCTCCGGTTCCAGGAACCAGTACGCCACGTCTTTGGGTGCGATCCCCTCGAAGCGGGCGGCGAGCAGCGCAATGTCGTCGTCCCGGTCGCCCGGCCCGAGCATGTCGAGTACCTCGTCGCACATGGCTTCCAGCGGCGGCGGATGTCCGGGCCCGGTCAGTTGTGCGGTCGAAGCGAGCTTTTCGCGCAGCCGCTCTATGCCGGTCCATACGTCCTGCAGCCGGGACTCCACCAGCCCGTCGGTGTAGAGGAGCAGGGTCGCCCCGGCGGGTGCATCAAGCTCTACGGCCTCGAAGTCGACGCCGCCCACACCGATCGGCGCCCCCGATGACACCCGCAGCACCTCGGCCCGCCCGCCCAGGTGCAGCAGGACCGGCGGGGGGTGCCCGGCATTGGCGATGGTGAGGCGGTGCGAGACCGGGTCATAGACCGCGTAGAGGCAGGTCGCCGTGCGGTCGGTACCGAGCCGCTGGGCCTGTTCGTCGAGGTGGTGCAGAACCTCCTGAGGAGGCAGATCGAGGCCGGCCAGGGTCTGTAGGGATGTGCGCAGCTGGCCCATGATCGCCGCTGAGGCCATGGAGTGCCCCATGACGTCGCCGACAACCAGGGCGATTCGGCTGCCGGGCAGCGGGATGGCGTCGTACCAGTCGCCGCCCACCTGTGCGGTCTCCGCGGCGGGAAGGTACCGGGCGGCAAGCCGGACTCCGCTTGTCTGCGGCAGTGTCTCAGGCAGCATGGTGCGCTGCAGTTCGTCGGCGATGTGCGCCTCGTGGCCGTACAGCACCGCCTTGTCGATACCAAGAGCGCTGTGCGTAGCGAGCTGGCCAGCGATCAGCAGGTCCTCGGCCTCAAAGGAGCTACGCTCCGCACGGCGTAGGAAGAGCGCGACGCCCATCACACGGCGCCGTCCCCGTAGCGGGGCGAGAATCGCCCGTTGCCCATCGGCAACGCCGAACGCAGCGCTCTCGCCCAGGAGCTGGGGCAAGGCGGCATGGGCTATGGGTGTGTCCGTGAAGGCTGGGCGTACCGCGCGCAGCGTCTCGGCGAGCTCACTGCCGGGCTGCACCTCGCAGATCTCGGCAACTCCCTGGAGGCCGGGCTCCGAAACGAGCAGCGGCGCCAGGAAGTCCTGCACGTCGTCTTCCTCCCAGCTTCGCTCCTCCCGCCACAGCCGCAGCACGACCGGGCCGGTGGGCCGCTGGTCGCCGATCGGCAAGGGCTCGCGCAGGTAGAGGATAAGGCTGTCGGCGAAGACCGGGACCGCGGTGTCGAACAAGGCGTGGATGATCTCGTCGACGTCGAGTTCGCCGGCGATCCGGGCCGTTGCCGAGGCCACGATCGACGCCATGCCGTCCGGCCCCTGTTCGCCGTCGCTGGCGCCAAGTGCCCGCACAACGTTATGGGCGGCCTGACCGAACGGCCGCACTTCGGCGGGAAGATGCTGCAGTGCATCGGGATTGTGCAGAACTGCGGGCACGCTCACTGTGCCGTGGGCGTGGGCGCTCACATACCCCTCCAGCATCCCGCACAGTCGCCACGCTTCGTGTTGGGGCAGGAGTCGCTTCAGTTCTTCTTCGGAGTCGCTGTGGAAGGTCACCACAAACGTGCCGTGGTCTTGCGGTTGCAGTGACACGATGTCACTCGTGATCAGCTCGGCGATGTCGGCGACCGTGGCCTCGGGCACAAGTTCCTGCCGGATCAGTTGAAGTACGGGCAGGCCGATGCGACCGACCAGGGCACACAGAACAGCGAGTTTGACGGCATCTGGCGAAGCCGTCCGGACAAACGCTTGGACCGGGTCATGTGCGGCACGGACGTGAGGGGTGCTGCCGCGTCGGATGCGGCCCGTCGCAGGAATGAGGACCGCGTCGCAGCCGCCTGGATCGCCGCGCATCTGGGCGTGTGCCCAGCGGCCGAGGGAATGCGGGCTCAGCGAGAGGACGGGCACGGGGAGCCACGGCGTCCGGCCGTCCGCGAAGTCCTCCAGTAGCAACGGCATGTCGAAGCGCAGTGTGGTGCTGCCGTTGCCCGGTACGGCTTGGGTGGCGGTGACGCCGGGCAGGTCCAGGGCGCTGCGCCGCCAGAGTTTCGGGGGCAGGGGATCGAGCAGCGCCACCGGCGTCGACTGGGCCCAGGTGCGCAGTTGTTGCCAGATCTCCGGGTGGTACCAGCCAGGGGTCGAGCAGTCCGAGATGAGGAGGACCAGGCGCCTGCCCTGCGGGGAGAGCACATGGTCGGGGCCGGCCGCTGCTCCCTGGTGGTCGTGGAGTAGGGGCTTTGAGTCTTCGAACGTCAGCCCCCAGGTGCGCAGGAGACGGAAGGCTCCGAGGTGGTCCAGCACGCGCTCCAGCTCGGTGATCGTTTCCTTCCATACCTGCATGGACAGCGACCGGTCAATGATCAGCAGCAGATCGAACCATCGCTCAGGAGCGGCCCGGAACGCTGGGATCAGTTCACCGCTGCGCGCGTAGCCGTCGATCGTCTGCTCTATATCGAGTTCCGTGTGCAGGCCGGCTACCCACGGCCGTTTGTAGGCCCTCAGCGCGCGTAAGAGGTCCAGGGCCTTGGGGAGTGCCCGCCCCCGCCGGACGGCAACGGACTCGCCGGGCACACTGCCGGGGCTGTCGGGCAGTTGCTCGTGCATCGCCGCGCCGTGCCGGGGTGACTGCACCGCCGCCCGGCCGCTGTGCGGTCGGTGCCCGTGTCCGCCGTTGGCCCCCGGTGGTAGTGGTCGGGGTTCATTGGTGCCGGGCTGCCACTGGCTGGTCCCCGCGCGCAGCGTAGCGGCCAGCCAGACGGCTTCGGCCAGCGCCGTGGCGTCCAGGTCCGTCCCGGCTGCGTGCAGGCCATGCAATACGTGCGACAGGTGGTCAGGCACGTGACAGCTCTCGCATGAGCAGTTCGACGACGTGCTGCCGTCCGGCGCCATCTGGCGCGGTGGTTCCGGACATCACATAGACGGCGTTGAGCAGTTGATCGATGGCCAGACTGTCGCCGCCTTCCAGCCGGGCGACGAATTCTTCGACGAGATCTCGCACTGGCCCTGCGTCCTCGATGTCGATCTGCAGATGAGCCATGATCATTTGCCGGAGCAGAGGAACTGTCGGCGGTGCCATGGTGTAGCGGATGCATCGGCGCAGGAAGGCGGCCGGGAAGTCGCGCTCGCCGTTGCTCGTCATCACGATGAACGGAAACTGCGTGCAGCGCACGCGGCCCCGCTTGATGTCGTGGTGTTCGTCGCCGCCCCACTGCCGCACGGAGACGATGTCCTCCTGGTAGCGGGCGAGTTCGGAGATCTCGTATTCACCGCGTTCCAGAACGTCGAGGAGATCGCTGGGGAGATCGAGGTCGCTCTTGTCCACCTCGTCGATCAGCAGCGCGCGAGGCCGATTGGACGGCAGCAGCGCGGTGCCGAGCGGCCCCAGTTGCATGAACGGCGCGATATCGTCCACACCGCCGGCCTGGCCGAGGCGCTGCGCGTGGATGCGGCCCAGGGCGTCGTACCGGTACAGCGCGTCCGTGAGAGTACTGCGGGAGGTGATGTGCCAGCGCAGCACCGTTCCGAGTTTCAGTTCGTTGGCCACCTGCTCGATGACGGTGGACTTGCCCGATCCGGCCGGGCCTGTCACAAGCAGTGGCCGCCGCAGGTGCAGCGCCGCGTTCACGGACTCTACGAGTCCTGCGGGCGGCTGGAACTCCTTGGCCATCGCAAGGCGGGGAAAGGTCCGCCACGGCGGTGGGGGTGCGAGTTCCACGTCTCGTGGGACGCCGTCCCCGATGTAGTACGGACTCCAGGTCATCGAACGCTCCCGTGTACGGCACCGTCACTGTCGAACCAACTGCAGAAGTCAAGCCATTCGAGGTCGTGCCAGACGGACCTCAGATCGGCGAGCCGGTCGGAGGAGACGAGGGAGCTGCCCTGCCAGCGGCGCCGGTAGGCCTCCGCCAGTTCGGTCGGCAGGCGGTCCCAGAACATGTCCAAGAGTGCCTGCTCCGCCGGCGAGAAGTTCCGGTTCGTGTCGGGCCATAACACGACGGGCACGTACGCCAGTACGAGTTCCATCAGTTGCTTCAGATGGGCCGGGCGGTGCGAGAACGCCACCGCACGCGTGTACCTGCCGTTGCGCAACCGGTCTCCGAGGTCCTGCGGTTGCCCCGCGTCGTGTTCGGCCAGCCAGTCGATGGGAGCCTTGGCCACACAAGTACTCATCCGCTCCAGGCCCGCCCGCGCATGATCGTTGATCCACCACAGGTGGGCGGGTGGGTTCAGACGCATGCTCCAGCGCACCACCACATCGTGGTTCACGCCCAGACGCACGCCGAAGTCGGTCTCTTCGGGCTTCCAGCGCACGAGCAGCGAGGTGGGAACGGCGACGTCCACATGTCGGAGCGGCGCCTGGCGCAGCCGGGCGTGCCTGCGGGCCCAGGCGATGGCTTCTCCGAGCTTCGCCTCGGCCGCCGCCTGTGTCGGGGCGCAGGCGACCTCCGCACGCTCGCACACCTGGCCGCCGTCCAGCAGCCACAGGCCCAGCGACTCGGGCCAGTCGTCCGCCACCGTGGCATGCAGGCTGACGACCAGCCGGAGCCGTCGTGCGGCCTGGCCGCGGAAGAGGTCTTCCTGGGCGTCGTTGAGCTCGATCCGGGCCCCACAGGCATCGGCCCATGCCGTGATCTCGGGAGCGGCGAGGTCCAGTCCGGCGTCGGCGCCAAGCGCTGCGACGAAGCCAGTGAGCAGCACCGTCCGGCTGTCGCCGACGCGCGGTGCGCGCAGGACCAGCAGTTCGAGGAGGTCCGTGAGCAGGGCGGTGCCCGTGGTGTCCGGCACCAGCGCGTACACGTCGGCGGGCAGCGCGGGCAGTGCCTTACGCAGCCGTGGGGTGGTGAGCTTGTTGCCCATCCAGGAGGTGAGGAAGGATTGGGTGACGAGGCAGGTGCGCAGGCCGTCCACGACGTGGACGGCCCGATGGACGAGGGCAGCCGGGCCGACTCCCGTACCGGTCTCTTTGATCGTTTGGATCTCGTGCCGTACCCGGTCCAGCTCGTGCAGGGACCACGGCTGCGGCCAGCCCACGGCAGGACCGACCGCTTCCAGTGCCGATCGGAGGTCCTGGGCGCCGAGTGTGCCCGGGCCGGGGCGGTCGGCGCCGATGTGGCGGGCATTGTGCGACAGCCATAGCCCTTGCACCGCGAAGTGATCGCCGTCGTGTTCCCAGCTGACGATGTCCTGTCCGATGACCGTGTGGCGCAGCTTCTCCTTGAGCGTGGATACCCCGGTGTGTGCGCCTGCGCCGGGGATGCCCTGCCTGAGCAGTTCCGCGAGCTCCCGGCTGAACACGAGGTCGTATGCCTCCTGTTCGGCCCCGGAGGCCATGAGCAGGGACACGCGGGTGCGCCCGCTCCGCACGCCTGCCACGAGGGCCTTGATGTCGGGCACGGCTCCCGCGGCGTGGCAGGTGTCGACCAGGCCGATGACGCCGTTGACGCCTGGCTGCTCCGCCGCCTGGACGAGGAGGTGGCCGACGTTCACCGTAGTGCTCAGCACATCCGGCTGCGCGTCTGCTCCCATCAGGTACAGCTCGGAGTGTCCGCGTGGCGCCATCCCATGGCCGAGGATGACGAGGACCAGCGTGGCGCCGGTGTCTCCGGCCCGCTGGGCGGCAGCACGCACCGCCGTCTCGATCCGTGCCTGAGTGACGTCCGTGCCGTACAGCACGGCGGCCCCGTCGGCCAGCGCTGGGGAACACTGGCCCAGATCGTCGTGCTGGAGTACTTCGCCCAGGGCACGCGCGGCGCCCTCCAGCTTGTCCAGATGGCCCATGGCCATGTTCTGAGGCGCCAGGATGAGAAGCAGCCGCGAGGCGGTCATGCAGCCGACCTCTCGCCGGCGCGGCGGATGGCCTCGATGACCGGGCCGGCCACGCTGGCCTGCGCCAGGTACTTGGTGGCCGTGTGGACCCAGATGCCGTCGGAGTCCACCCGATCACTCACGGGCAGGCAGCCACCGATGTTGGGCAGCACGTCCCGCTCCAGCCACGGGCGCGGGGCGATGACGTCATCCCGGTCCCAGAAGTTGAGCCAGCGCTCCACGCAGCCTGGGGTGGCAGGCGGCTGGGGACGCAGCCGGGGGTGGACGACGGTGCGCATGCAGATCGGGGATCCCACCGTCACCAACAGCGGTATGAAGCCTTGATGGTCGTGCAGGGCTTCGAGAGCGACCACGCTCCCGAGGGAGTGCGCGATAACGACGGTCGGCCGGTCACCGTCCAAGAAACCGAGGACGCGGTCGCGGATGCGTTCATCGAGCGTGCGTCCGTCGACGTCCGGCTCGGCTCTGGCCAAGTAGCGGGTCACCTGGGCGAGATGCCCCGCCATGAGTCGGCCGCTGGCCCACTGACCCGCACGTCGCATGCCAGGCAGAGCCAGCAGGGTCGTGCAGACGTTGATCAGCCGCCGTACGAGGTCTCCGCTGCCTTGCGGCTGCTGGGTCGCTGTCAGCTCTGTGCGCGCGTGGCGCAGGGTACGTCGCTCACCGTCGTCAGTGCAGGTCTCCAGCTGCGTGTCGATCAAGTCCGCCAGCAACTGCCGGAGCACCTCGCCCTCGCCTGCCTCGAGGTGCGGCGTGGTGCCGCCTTGGGACTGGGGGCATATGAACAGGTCTCCGTAGTAGGCGAAGGCCACGTCGGCGAAGCCGTTTTGGGCCAGTGCCGAGCCCTCCGACGAATGGCCTGCCTTGCGGGCTCCGGTGGCCAGGGCCGCAAGCCAGGAGTCGCGTTCCGTCTCGGGATTGCGTGCACCGCCAATCCCATGAACGAACACTAAGGCCGGTCTCACTCCAGGGTCCCCCTCTCCCCTAGCTGCTCTGCCACCGCACAAATGCAGACCAGCGGTGCGGTACGCAACAGCAGTCGACACGGTCCGCGTGTTCGGAGGAGGGCCAAGATTAGCAAGCACAGTCCCCCGCGCGGGCGAACGTGCAGCGCGGGCCATCGCAGCAGGCCGTCTACGGGCGTCATGTGCTGCCTTCGATCAGTCGAAGGCGGAGACGATCGTGTCGATGATGGCCCGGATCCCGTCCCAGTCGTGCCCGTTGGCCTGTTTGGAACGGTGAGCCTGCACCTTGTGCAGGAAGCGGTCCTGCGCCGCTTTCTTTTCCGCTTCCGCAAGCGTTCCCTGGTAGCGGCGCAGCTTCGGGTTCCATGAGCGCCATTGCACGGGCACGAGTGTGTGGTCGTCGCTGCGCAGGACATCGCGGCCGAGGTACATCTCCAAGGATCCCGCACGTCCGTTGATGTCTGCCGGCACCGGTTCGTCGCCATATGGGCCGAGGGTCGGATAGGTCTCGAGGAACCGGAGCGGCGGATAGTGCAGTACTCGGCAGCGTTCCGGCAGCGGCTGTTTCTTGAGGTTGGCCAGTCCGGCGTGGGCTTCGGTGTCGTTGTCGGCCAGGGCGACGAACCGATTGGCCACGCCGGCAGCCACGAACGCCGATACGGTCTTCGCGAGCTGGGCGACTCCACCCTCGGCACCGGCGACGGCGAAGTCAAAGAAGGTGACGAAGCCCTTCAGATGTGGGTGAGTCACTTCCATGCCCGCTGCCAACAGGCGGGCATCTGTGGGGCCTTCGGTCAGGACAAGCAAGGGGGCGTCCTGGGCGAGGCGCGCCAACTGTTCAGCGCGTGCCTCGCCGGCAGCCGGATGCGCAGGGTCCAAGTCGACACCGGATCCGGTGAGTTCGCTGAGGTCCAGGAAGACCTTGGCGTGCGGGTCAGGGGCGCATTCGAGCAGCAGGCGCGTCATGCTGCGGCGGTCCATGTAGCGGGACAACGCCTCGGGTAGGTCATACGGGTTAGGCTGCCTGCTGTCCTTGGGCCATGCCTCTTCGAACGTCATGGCCAGGAGCTGACGGATTGAGGCCTCGACGCTCTGCACGCTGGGCACCTCGGAGAAGAGCGGTGCATCCAGCGGCCTCTTCTTCGCCCACGTGGCCAGGACCTCGGCGAGTTCGGCTTTCGCCCGGGCGGCGCTGAAGCCTTGTACATGGAGTCGCTCCCGCAGCTGCGCCACGGTCGTTCCGTAGACGAACTCGGTGAGGTTCGACCCTATGGGTGTGCGCGTGCCCATGGGCTGGCGCTCCGACTCGGTGAACAGGGCCGCCAGTTCCGGGGGGCATTCTCCTCTGCAGTACAGGAACTGATGGTCGGCAATCCCCAGGTGCGCATGAAAGGCCATGCGGGACAGCTTCCCAAGGCCATGCCCGGGGCGCTGCTCATATTGTTCGGCTGGCGGCCGGGGGCAACGGCGCCTGGGCCGCTCGCCCTTGACGGCGCCGCCAGGACCCGCTGGTGCCGGAGGGCGGCTGCACGGTTCCGGTTTGCGGCAAGTAGCCGTTGGCAGAGGGCGGTTGGCAATGACGCAGCCCACCAGAAAGCTGAATCATCCGAGGAATATTCTGTGTTAATGCTTTGAGGTCTGATCTGAGGTGGTGTCGTGTGATGGCGTCCAGTGACCTGCAGGCACATCCCGGGATGCTCGTGCTGGCGCGAGAGTCGCGGGGCATGACGCAGGTCGACGTGGCCGCTGCCATGACCAAGGTGGCCCCTGATAGCGCCGTAGCGGTGTCCCAGGGATATGTCAGCCGGGCGGAGTCGGGCCGCCTTGCGGTGGCGAGGACCGTCTGGAGCTGTATGCCGCCGCCCTGGGCTACCCGCGGGAACTGTTGTGCCTGGATCCTCAGGTGAGCGGGGTGGGGGTGGGACTGATCCATCACCGCAAGCGGGCCTCGCTGTCGGCCTCGGCGATGCGCCGCATCCATGCCCAACTTGCCCTGGTGCGGCTCAGGTGACGGGCATCGCCAAGGCTGCCTCGGCGGTGGACGGTCCGCACCGGTTCCCGCGCGTGGTCCTGAACGACTTCACGACGGCCAAGGATGCGGCCCGGCAGGTGCGCCGGGCCTGGGGTCCGCCGAGGGGGCCGGTGGCCGATGTGATCGGCTCGATCGAGGCGGCCGGCGGCTGGGTCGTGTGGCCGGTGACGGACCCGGCCCAGTACGAGAAGAAGATGGGGCATCTAGCGGCCGAGGTCGAGACTCTGCGCAACGGCCCGAAGATCACCTCGCGTGGGCTCCGCGAAACCGCCCGCTCGCTCGGCTACCTATAACCGGCGACAGGCCTGCCACAGAGCCGTGGCCCGGCGTACGGAAACACCTTGACGGCCCGGGCTCCAAGGAGTCAGCTCCCTGGCGCCCAGGGCCTTGGGCTTGGGCAACGGCGCGGCAGCGCGCCGCCCGGCTGGTCGTCGGCCGGAGCCGAGGCGGAAGGGGGAACGCGGTGCGCGGGTGTGTGGGCCGGACGCCATCTCATGATGTGCACCTATACGGCGTTCCACCGGTCTCACGTCCGGGTTGCCACTCACGAGGTGGGTTCCTCGTCCGGGCGCGTCTGGTCCTCGCTGTACGGGTACGGGTCGATGGTGCTGACCGCGTAGTCCATGCCATCGAAGAGATAAGCGTGCGCCGGGAAGTTCTCGGCTTCCAGGGCTTTCCGCTCTTCGCGGATCTCCTGCGCCAGTTCGCTGTCGTAGAGGTCGAACACCTCCTCGATGGCCACGCGCTCCCAGCCGTGCGCGAGCAGGGCGGCAGTGATTCTTCCGCGACCCTCCAGAAGATTTTCCAGCGGCTCGAAGCCGGACGCGCTCATTCGGTGTGCTCCCCGCGCTCGGCCCGAGTCTTCGGGCTGCCGTTGATCCGGGTGGGCGGTCGTGGGCACGGTCTCGTGGTTGACCCATGCCCACCGGCCGATCTCACGAAAGGACGCGCTGTCCAGGCGGTAGGGGCGACAGCTCGGCGCGGAGCCCGTGCGCGGCCGTCTCCTCGATCTCTTCGCGAGCGGCTCGGCGGGCGTCACGAACTGGGGCGCCGTTGCTTGGCTGCACTAGGTCGTGTCGGGGCAGGCGGGACTTTGCGGACACGGCCTAGCCGTCCATGCCGTCGTGGTCTGCTGCCGGTACGGTGATCATCGGCCGGTAGGTGGCGGTGTCGGCTGGCTCGCCGACGGGCTTGCCGTCGGCCTCGACCCACGCGTGAGCTCCGAAGGGTGCGGTGCGTACTCCGCTGCACCAGGTGGGCCAGTGGCCGCGCATGCGGCACAGCAAAGTGGTGGCCAGGGAGCGTTGGAGGCAGTAGCGGCCCGCGCACAGGGTGCTGACGGCTGTCACTTCCCTGCGTGCCCGCAGGGCCTCGTCGTAGCGGGCGGGTCTGGCTCCTCGCCGGCCCTGGCCCAGTACGGCACGGATCCGGCGTGGTGGCAGGTGGGCGAGGAGCCGGGCGGCGATGACGGCGGCGTGGGCGGTGAGCCGGGTGCCGAGCCCGGGGCGGGTGCCGTCGGTGTCCAGGATCTGGCTCACGAGTCGGTCACCAGCCTCTCTTTCACGAGGTGTGCGACCAGTGCCGTGACGTCGGCGGTGGCGCGCTCAGGGGTGACCGGGCGGGTGGCGGCGAGCCGTTCGGCAACCTGCTCGGGCGTGGCGCCGTCCAGCAGGGCTTGTACGACGAGGGCGCCGGTGCCGTTCAGCTGCCAGTAGTGCCCGGCGCGTTCGTCAAGCAGGACCATGCCGTCGCCTGTGGCGCAGGCGGTGACATCAGAGCGTAGTCGGTGCACTGCTCATCTCCCTTGTGCCGCCCGGGGTGCGCTGGTGCTCCAGGCCGCGCAGCCACGCCTCCACTCCCAGCGTGGTCTCGAATTCCGCGATCCCGCCGATCAGTAGGTGGGGCGAGAGCAGGGCGCGGCGCAGTGCGTCTTCGTCGGCCAGTCCGGCGGCCACCAGGCGGGAGTCCTCGGCCCAGGCGGCGAGCGTGTGTCGGTTGCGGCGCAGGCCGTTGTGCCATTCGTATCCGAAGTGGTCCTTGGTGGTGCGGCGCAGGATGGTCTGGGGTACCAGGCCGTGCATGGCGGCGGCGAGGAGCGGTTTGTAGGACCAGGGGCTGGCGGCCTCGTGGGGGCGGGCGGCGAGCGCGGCTGCGATCACGGCGTCGTCGCAGAACGGGCTGTGATACGGCAGCCTGGCGAGCTGCCCGCAGTGGGCCAGAGGGCCGGCGAGTCGGCCCCCACGCTGCGCGGCGGCGAGCCAGGCGTGCCGCCCGCGTTCACGGTGCAGCGGCTCGGTGGCGTCCTGGGCCGCGCCGAGCAGCCGCTCACGGCACAGCTGTACGGTCTGCTCGCTCGCCCAGGGCGGAAGGCATGGGCGCAGCCCCCAGCGCAGGTCGTCTCCAGTCACAGGCGTGTGCAGCAGTGCGGCGGCCTCGGTGAGCCAGGCGGCGTATGAACCTTGGTCGAGCAGCGCCCTTGTGATCGCCCCGAGGGGCCGGCGGTGTCGCGCGCGCCACCCGGCCGCGTGGCGCAGGCCGGCCGCGGGTGAGCGCCGCAGCAGACCGTGCACATATGAGGGTTGCGACTGGATGACCTGGTCCCCGCCAAAACCGGACAACCGCAGCCGGGCCCCGCGCGCCCGCATCTGCTCGGCCAGGTACCGCTGCTCCACCCGCGTACGCACGATCGCGGACGGCTCGTCGCCCAGATCCACGCGCTCGTCCAGCCCGCTGAACTGGGCGGGCACATCGGCCGACTCGAACACCAGATGCTCGATGCGGGGCAGGTGCCCGGCGGCCCGGGTGGCGTAGAGACGGTCCTCGTTGGTGGGTGCGCCCGCGTCCAGGGTGACGGTGACCTGCCGGGCCCCCGCCTGGGCCGCCAGGAAACACAGCGAGGTCGAGTCCATACCGCCGGACAGATCCGCGCCCACCAGCTCGTCCGGTCGGACCCGCAACGCGACCGCCCGCTCCAGTGCCTCCCGCAGCCCGGCCGCGGCCTCATCCACGGGAAGTTCGGCCACCGGCGGCCGCCACCAGCGGCGGGTGCGCACCTCGCCGCCGGGCGCCAGCTCCATGGCGGTGCCGGGCAGCACGGCGTGCACACCACGCCACAGCGCACCCCAGCCGAGCGGATGCGGAACGGTGTCACCGGTGAGCCGCAGCGCCAGCTGCGCGGTGTCCAGCCCCGCCGCGGTCAGACGGGCGAGGAGGCGGGCCTGGTCGGAGCAGACCGTGCCGCCGCCGGCCTCGGCCCGGTACACCCGCCGCTGCCCGGAGAAGCTTCCCCGCACGTACGTGTGCCCCGCGACGGACGCCAGAACGTGGAAGCAGCCGTCGGCATCCGAAAGCACCGGCTCGATCTGCGCGCTGTCACTGATCTGCCGGGCCCGCGCGGCCAGTTCGGCGGCCTTCAGGGAACACGTCCCGGCGACCACCAGACGCACGTCACCGACGGCGCAGGCAGTCAGCTCCCCGTCCGGCCAGCAGCCGACCAGCCACGGACGGCCGGAAGCATGCGGCACGACCCGGACCACGGCCGGGCCGGCGAAGTTCCGGAGACGATCGAGGAAACCGGGTGAGAGATCCCGGTCAGGAAGGACAACGAACCAGCAGGCCGGCGTGGCGCCCATCGACAATCTCCAGAGTGCGGGACGAGTGACAGCGTGGCGGCATGGCACCGGGTGCCGGCCCAGGCCTCGCGGCCCGGACCGGGACCCGCCGGGATCATCAGAGCCACAGACCGACCGGGAAGTCGGGCCAGTCCCCGAATTCGCCCTGGGTCAGCTCGGCGTACTGCCCGACCTCGGACAGCAGCGGCGGCTCGTACACGTCCGCGGCCTCGAAGCCCTGCGACGTCTCCTGCACAGCGATCCACCTCCAGTCACACAGAGACGGAACTCCCGTCTCCCATAGGCCAGTTGGGCACTCCTGAGTGGGTCACGACAAGCGGCGCCGGGCTAATCCACCCGTAAGCAGGGAAAAGGGGTAGACATTCCGCGGCGCCTGCCGGGAAGCACACACCGGCTCACAACAAGCGCGGGAGCGACCGAAATGCCTTAGAGATCGCCTTCTCCCCGACATTTTGTCCCGGAATGAGTGTTTGTTTCCCGGATGTCGGGTCGTGGCAGGAGAGAGCGGCATCGCCGGCCAGGCACACCGGCCCGGGCCGCATCCTCGTTTTCCGGTCCCGCAAACAATTCTGACCCCGGCTCACGGCAGATCCCCTGCTCGCCACCCACCCCTGTAATCAACTCCGTCTGTCTCATTGACATCTCACTCAGAAGGCCCGACTTTGGGAGCGCTCCCATACCAGCCTTGCAACTGGAAGGAGTCCTCCCACATGTGCAAAAAGAGTCCGTTAACCCGGCGTTCGCGGGCGTCCCTCCGCCGGCCTCTCCAGGCGCTCGTCATGCTGTTCGCCGTGGCCGTCGGCGCCGTCGCCTGGTCGACCCCCGCCCAGGCTCACGGCACCGTCGTCGGCCCCGCGACCCGCGCGTACCAGTGCTGGAAGACGTGGGGCAACAACCACACGAACCCGGCCATGCAGACCCAAGACCCCATGTGTTGGCAGGCCTTCCAGGCCAACCCCGACACCATGTGGAACTGGATGAGCGCGCTCCGCGACGGCCTCGGAGGCCAGTTCCAGGCACGGACCCCCGACGGGACGCTCTGCAGCAACAACCTCTCGAGGAACGCCAGCCTGGACAAGCCCGGACCGTGGAAGACCACCACCATCGGCAACAACTTCTCGGTCCACCTGTACGACCAGGCGTCCCACGGTGCCGACTACTTCAAGGTCTACGTGAGCAAGCAGGGCTTCAACCCCAAGACCCAGACCCTGGGCTGGAGCAACCTCGACTTCATCACGCAGACCGGCCGCTTCGCCCCGGCACAGAACATCACGTTCCCCGTCCAGACCTCCGGCTACACCGGACACCACATCCTGTTCGTGATCTGGCAGGCCTCGCACCTCGACCAGGCCTACATGTGGTGCAGCGACGTGAACTTCGGCTGAGCCGCAAAGCACCGCACACGGCACCGGCCTCTGCCGGGCGCCGGTAACCCGCCGCCCGGCCGACCGAGCCCCGTCGGGGCAGGGGCCCCATTGGGTCACCCTGCCCCGACGGGGCTTCCTGCGTTCCTCACTTGACTCTCTCGGGGATCTTGGACGTTCGGGCTCAACTATCGAGGATCCGCCGGGACTTCGACCGGGAGGGCTCGGAGCCGAGGCGCCGCTGCTGGAGGAGGACGTGTGGCTCCTGGCCCACCGCGCCCGCTCGCTGCGTAGATGCAGCAGGGCGTCAACTGCAGACCCAATCGCCCCCGGAATACTTGATGCCGTTGAGCTCCACCCACCCGGAAATGTAGGCACAGTAGATCTCGGCGCCGGAGACGTAGATGGCGCCGGCGTACCTGTCGTAGTAGCCGTTGTCGTACCAGGAGGTCTGCCAGCCGTCGCGGCGGACGCGGACCTCCATATGGTGTCTGCCGTCCCGACGGTCGAAGGTCATCGCGCAGAACGTGCCGCTGCCCTCGGTCGAACGCCAGACCGCGATGTACGCCGCACCATCAGGGTCACCCAGCGGTATGGAGTCATGCTCGTTGCCCTTGCAGTACGAGAACGGGCCCGCGTAGCCGGGCGGGGCATCGGCCGGGTTGGTCGCCGATGCGGCGCCCGCCCCGCCGAGCACGGCACCCGCCACGATTCCGTAGACCGCGACGGCGGACACGATGCGCCTCGTCATCCTGATCCTGCTCACCGGGAACCTCCCCCTGTTCCTCGTGTGACCGGCAATCGACGGTCCCCGGGCCGGCGAGACGCGGACAGCGCGCCCTGCCCGGGCAGAGCCCCCGATCCCGTGCTTGGCCGATCCACCGTAGCGCCGGAGACGCCGCCGCGAGGGGCGTTCCCCGCCGAATGCATGGCTGACGAACCCCCCGGTAGCCCTCGGTCGCCGAACGGGGCCCGGACCAGGTGGTCCGGGCCTTCGCCATGCCCCGCGCATGTCTCCCACCGGTGCTGTACCAGCCCCGGCATCCGGCCCCAGGCCGTGAAGACGATGAGAGACCGCATCCGGCAGGCCATGGCGCCGTGGACCTGCGCAGGCCGCTACCGTCGTGCACGAGCCGGATCCCATCCTGCTCAGGGTCCTGTCGCCGGGGCCTGGCTCAGGAGGTGGTACAGGTCCCGGAGTCCTGTAGGCGCCCTGATCCCTTGATGTCTCGTCGCCCTGGATGACCGTACCGGGGTGACGGGTCTTGAGAGACACACTCTCTCAGGACCAGGTCACAGCGGGAGTTGTATGCCGAGGTCCTGCATAGCGCGGGAAGGCGGGCCGTCTTCTGAGCGTTCGGTCTTGTAGCCCTTGACGATGTCCTTGACGTGTCGCTCGATCGCGCGCTGATCAATCCTGGGTTTGCGGGCCACACTGCCCTCCTGTCTCGGATACCTCACGACTGTCTCGGATACCTCACGACCAGCCTACGGAGGGGGTCCGACAATGGGCCGTCCCTTCCGCCGCCGTCATGACGGGTTGCCGGGCGGAGCCAGAGGGGCCAGTGCGGGCCGGCCGCACCGCATGGGTCGACGTGTGCTTCGCCGGTGCGGCCGCTCTCATATCCAGCTCCGGCCCGACCTCATCGACGGCTGCCTGGCCGGCACCAGACTGACCCTCACCCAGCAGCCGAGAACGACCCGAGGAAGTCAGTAGCCACCGAGGCGACCACCGGTCTGCTGCGTCGGCCCGAGGCAGGCGGACGCCGGCGCTCGTGGTAGTCCCACGGTGTCGATCACACGCGAGGCCGGTTCAACAGCCGGGAGAGCACGATGGCGCTCTCGGTCCGTTCCACAGGAGCGGTGGCGCGCACGCGTTGGATGGCCTGTTCCAGGTGGGGGATGTCCCTGGCGAGCATGTGGACGACTGCGTCGGCGGCGCCCGAGACGGTACAGGCTTCGACGACCTCGGGGATGGCCTCCAGGGCTTGGCGCAGTTCTGCGGGGGTGGGATTGCCGGTGCAGTAGACCTCGACGAAAGCCTCGGTATGCCAGGCCAACGCCTGAGGATCGACGAGAGCGGTGAAACCGCGGATCGCTCCGGTAGCCACGAGGCGGTCGAGACGCCGCTTGGCGGCGGGCGCGGACAGCCCGGACGCCTTGCCGATCTGGGCGTATGTGGCCCGCGCGTCGTGCAGCACGTACCGGATGATCGCTTGATCGATGGCGTCCATGACCTCACTCCAGACGTCAGAACCTGCGGCCCAGCGCAAGAAATGGCCACGGACCCGCTGACATTGCAAGAAAGCGACAGTACGCAGCAGCAAATGGCGATTGCTTGCGTTGTCCGCCGAACATAGTCTCCGGCTTGTCCTGATGTCACGTGCTGGGAGCAGTGTTGAGATGACAGCAAGCCTGAGCGATGTGGAAGCCTCGGCACTGGCCGCGGTGGACGAGGCGGCCATCGCCCGGTTGCTGCTGGAACTTCTCGTTGTTCCGAGCGTGACGGGGAGTGCCGCGGAGTCCGAGGTTCAGCACGTCCTTGCCCGGCATCTGAAGCGGATGGACCTCGATGTCGACCTGTGGTCCATGAACCTGCCCGAGCTACGTGACCATCCCCGTTTTCCCGGCAGCGAGGCCCCGCGCACGGAGGCGTGGGGCCTGGTGGGCGGCACGGTGCCCCAGGGCGACGGGCCGACCCTGATCCTCCAGGGGCACGTCGACGTCGTCCCTTCCGGAGACCTGGCGCGTTGGGAGGGTGACCCCTTCCGCCCTCGGGTTACCGGGGACGTGGTGCACGCACGAGGAGCGTGCGACATGAAGGCGGGTGTGGTGGCGATACTCGCCGCCCTGGCCGCGATACGGGAGGCGGGCGCAAGGCTGCGCGGCCAGGTGTCGGCGCATTTCGTAGTCAGCGAAGAGGACGGGGGACTCGGGGCGTTCGGCACCCTCCAACGCGGCCACACCGGCGACGCCTGCATCATCACCGAACCGACCAGCGGCGCGGTCATGACTGCGAACGCCGGCGCCCTGACGTTTCGCATCCAAGTACCCGGCCGGGCCACCCACGGCAGCACAAGATACGTGGGAGTGAGCGCCATCGACGCATATCTGCCCATCCACCGCGCGCTTGCCCATCTGGAAGCCCGCCGCAACGTCGGCGCCGACCCGCTCATGTCCGAATACCCCATCCCCTACCCGCTGTCGGTCGGTACCGTCCATTCCGGCGACTGGGCCAGCAGCGTGCCCGACCTCCTGGTGGCCGAGGGAAGACTGGGCGTCCGGCTGGGCGAAGATCCGGCCCAGGCACGCACCGAACTGGAGGCGTGCGTGGCCGAAGCCTGCGCGGCCGACCCCTGGCTGCGCTCCCACCCCGCCACGGTGACGTGGCCCGGCGGACAGTTCGCCAGCGGACGGCTGCCGGCCGGGCATCCGCTCGCGGCCCAGGTCGCCGACGCGCACGCCGACGTCACCGGCGGCCCGCGACCTTCCGAGCGAGGCGCCCCCTACGGCAGCGACCTGCGACTGTACTCCGGGGCGGGCATCCCCACGCTGCAGTACGGCCCCGGCGACGTACGCCTCGCACACGGTCCGCAGGAACAGGTCCGCGTGAGCGACATCGTCACCGTCACCCAGGCACTGGTGCTCGCCACACTGCGCACGGTCGGCACCAAGTAGTAGTCCCCAGCCTCACCCCCTACCGGCTGCTTGTGACCCGGTGGAAGTGACTGGTGCGGCGAGCCGGAGGCGGTCGGAGGGGTGGCCAGCGGCGGTTCCGACAGTACGGCAGTCCTCGGCCACCGGCCCGAGGGCGATCACCGCAGTCCTCTCACCACGGCCGAACCGCTCACCTGCCTCGCACCGGATCGGCTCACGAAGCCGTCGCCTCTCGGCGGTCAGCCCGCCACCCTGCGCGTACCGCATACCACCGGCCTACCGCAGGAAGTCAGTAGGTACGGTCGCAACGACGCCGACGTCGCCGAACCCGGCCGGCGGGAAAGGGCAGACCCGATGACCACCGACGCTGGGCTCCCCGCGGTCAGAGCGTCCCTCCGGCTCGCGCTTCCGGCCGAGCCCGAGGGCAGCCCACAGAAGGAGCCCTCGCAGTCTGCCCCTGTTCAGGCGTAGGAGCCCAGGAGTACGCCTACCAACGCCCCGGCGAGGAGGAAGGGGCCGAATGGGACCCTGGACGCCCGGCCGGCCCGGCCCGCGAGGATGAGGGCGATGCCGTACAGCGCGCCGAGCAGGTACCGGCTGTCGGCGTGGCCGTGGCTGAGTGCGGCAGAGAAGGTGGCCAACGAGCAGACCATCACCTTCGACGTGCCCGACGACGAGACGGGTAGCCCCGGGCTCGGCCGGCCTCAGCAGGTGGACCAGGCGCGCAGCTGCGCGGCGACCTCCTGCACGCGGGCGCCCTTGTGCTTGGCCCGCATGATGAGCGCGAGGGCTTCCTCCGGCTCGCAGTCCAACATGACGCCGTTGGTGTTGAAAGGGCGGCTCCGGCGGCGCTGCGCGCTGGGCTTCGCCCACCCTGGACCGCTCGATTCGCCCCTGGACCTGGCTGGCTATCGGCGGCCCTCCCGCTTGGCGCCCGACCGCAGGTCAAGCGGCGTATGGGCGGGGAGATCCATTGAGCAGGTGTGGAGTCACCGCCGAGTAGGGGGTGGCCGGTTTCAGCTGACCTACGACGGACTGCGCGCCGCCGAGGCCAAGAGCAACGAGGACCTCCGCCTGCCGCAGCCTTTCCCCGATTTACCGGCCCGTGTCAAGCCCCGAAATGCAGTGCCGTGACGCGAATCGACGGCCAGGGCGCAATGGAGGCAGGGGTTGCCACGGTCGTCGTGGCACCGCTGGAACGAGGAGTGAGCGAAATGCCGAGCATCCCTAAGCGGTCATGGACATGGAGGGCGTTGCCATCCGCCTTGCGTCAACGCGTCACATCCCGTGGCTCGCTGCTATGGCTGATCGCCACCGCTGCCTTGTTCGTGACCTGTCTCACCTCGTTCCTGGTGTGGGTTGCGGAGGACCGTTCCGTCACCCTCACGCCCATCAGCGGCAATCATGAGGGTGCGCCATCCGGTGATCCGGTGGAGGAGCCCCCTGCGGAGGAACCACCAGTGGAGGAAGAGCCCCTGGAGGAGGCACCGGCGGAAGAGGCACCGGCGGAAGAGGCGGCAACAGAGGAGAGTGCACCGACCTCGCCGAGTGTCCTGCCGATCGTGGTCTCCGGGGTGTCCGGCATCGGTGGGCTGCTGAGTGGTGTCGCGGCGATGATCACTGTGCGGCAAGCCGCTGACAAGAGGGGGACCCAGCAGGCTCCGGGATCCACGCACAGCCGGCGGCTCCCGGAGCAACAGCAGTTCAATCGAGCTTGTGGCCGCCGACGCGGCTACTGAACTTGAATAGGCGATGTCGGGGTCGGCTGCCCGGCGGGTGTTGCCCGCCTCGCGGGCCTGCGGGTTCAGCCAGCCCGCTTCGACCGGCCGGACCCGCCCGTCTGGCCCCTGCCCATCCCCCGACGAGCCCCGGGCTACGACTCCTTGAACTCCCTCAGGCGCGCCGCATAAACGGCGGCGATTCGCTGAGCCTCCTCCGGGTCGGCGGTCGCCAGCTGCGTTTGATCGGCGAGTGCGGCCTGACGGCCGGCCTCAGCTCCTCGATCCGCTCGTCATCGGGCACCGGCGCGCGGCGCTCCGTGATGATCTGGGTGTTGTACCAGTTCACCACCTCCTGGACGGCGTCCTCCGCCGCCCGCTCCTCGCCGCCTCCCAGGCCGGAGAAATCGGGCTCGTCTGTGCCGGACACGGCAACCCCCTCGATCTTGATCATGAAATGGGGTGGTCATTGTCCTCCCCTGCTTGGCGCGGACCGCCGCATCGGCACCGCGAGGGTGTCCCAGCCGAGGCGTGCAGGGGAGCGGAAGGAAGCGTTCGCGTGCTGGAGGAATCCGTGCCGGGCAAGTCGTGGGAGACCGCGGCGTTCGGTTCGCCAGCGTGCCTGTGACCTCTGACGACAGGAGTTGCATGTTGGACACGTCAACGCTGATCAACATAGGAACAGTGGTGGTGTCGGTGTCGGCTCTCGTCATCTCTTCGTGGCTGGCGAGGAACCAGTTCACCGCTCAGCGACACGGCAACCACGTGGGCCCCGTTCTTGAGCTCCTGAGCGAGTTCCGGTCGCTCGACTTCCAGCGAAACTACGCCTTTGTCCGAGACGAGTTGCCGCAGCTGCCGAGCGACAACGGGATCTCAGGTCTTGACGAGGACGTGCAGCGAAAGATCTACGACATCGGGTACTTCTTTCAGCTCTGGGCCGTTCTGGCCTACCTCGACATCATGGATGAGCGGTTCGTCAACGCGTTGCTGCGCCGTCGGTACCTTGAGATCTGGTCGGCTCTGCAGCCATTTGTCGCCAAGGAGCGTGAGTTGCTGGGTGTACCCGACAGCGCCGTCCTGAGTGTCCTGGAAGACTTCGTGACACGGCTGGAGGCCGCCCCGCGCGAGAGGCCCCAGCTACTGGCCGGTCGCCTGCGTCGATGAAGCCGCCACGGCGATCGACGCATGCCGGCTGCCTCTGGCACGCGAGGCTGTGACGCAACACGGCCCGGGTCATGCCCGGAGGCAGGCTCCCCAACGCGCACTGGACCGGCATAGGTTGACCCCTTGGCTGATCATCTTTCGGGAGCCTACGTGGCAGGCCGGGATCTCAGGGCCCTGTTCAGTACGAACAACCGCAGCGTGCAGTCTGCGCAAGCGTTCACAAACCGGTCCTTGCAGTGGGAGCTGGTCGCGGCCGCGCTCACCGAGCACCTCCAGCACCTCAGCGCTCCCGCCTTCGATGCAGAGGACCTCGAGGCGCCCCGCAACCACGTGCTCGTCTTCCACGGGGTCGGCGGAATCGGCAAGACGACTTTGTCTGTCATCGACAGCCGCCTGCTCCCCGATGACCTGCAACATATGGCGTTGTACTACCGGGCATAGGCCCACCGCGACCTCGGGGACAGCCCGGCCTCTCGCGCGGGCATGCAGGACGTCGCCAACGGCGGAGGCCGCCTCGCCCCCGCCGCCCGCCGCGGACTTGCCCATCTCGCCCGTCTTGCCGGCGACTTCTCCACCGCACTGGCCACCGCCCACACCTCGGGCTGGGAAGGTCGCCACCACCGCGTCGAAGGCGATATCCGGTGGCCCCACGGGGACATGGACCGCGCTGCCGCCGCGTATGCCGCCGCACGCGACGAAGCCGAACAACACGGTGTCCTCGATGGCGGCCAGGATGCGGTGAACCGCCCAGAACTCCCCCGCGCAGCGGTGTTCACTCGGCCAGCGCGAGGCCACCCACCGGGCCGTCTTGACGTTGCTGAACTTCCGCGGCCCCGTAGCTGGAAGTCCAGGCCGGCGGGTCTGGCCTCGAACAGCACGAAGCGGACGGTGCCGGCATGCCGTCGGGCCGCGTCTCCCTGCCTCCGTGAGCCGCAGGGCATGACTAGTCGCCCTTCAGCAGGCGGGCGAGTTCGTCGTCCATGTCGACCTTGCCGGTGTCGACGGCGGTCTTCGCTGTACGGAGGTTGACGCCGTTCTTGCGTGCCGCCTCCAGCGCGGGCCCGGGCCAGGGTGCACAACCGCCGCCCGTCTTCCCCTTCAGCTCTTACGTAACCTATCGTTATTCGATAGATTTCCATCGCAAGTCGATGGAGAGGTGGGTCATGGGACAGCTGACCGTGCGTGCGCTGCGCGCCGTGCTCGTGGTGGTGCTCGTCGGCACCGTGTTCGTACAGGCAGGGATGGTGTGGGCGTTGGTCAGCGGTAGCGACCCAGAGGACAAGTCGCTCCCGCTGACCCCGCTGCGCGTGATGACGATCCTGGGCATGGTGTCGGTCCAGATCGCCCTGGTCTGTGTATGGCGGCTGGTGACGATGGTGCGACGCGGAACCGTGTTCTCCCACGCCGCCTTCCGCTACGTGGATGGCGTGATCGGCGCGATCGTGGCGGCGGCCCTCGTGTGGTTCGCGGTCACGGCCATCAATGCGCCGGGCCAGCGGGACGACCCGGGCGTCACCCTCATCATGGGCGGAGTTGGCGTGGCCATCCTGGGGGTCGCGCTCATCGTGCTCGTGCTGCGGATGCTGCTCGCCCAAGCCGTCGCACGCGATGTCGAAGCAACTCAAATGCAGGCCGAGTTGGACGAGGTGATCTGATGCCGATCGCCGTCGACATCGACGTGATGCTGGCCAAGCGGAAGATGTCCGTGGGCGAGCTCGCGGACCGCGTAGGGATCACGCCTGCCAACCTGGCAGTTCTCAAGAACGGCCGCGCCAAGGCGGTGCGCTTCACGACGCTCGCCTCACTCTGTGAAGTGCTCAAGTGCCAGCCGGGCGACCTGCTCCGATGGGAGGCCGACGACGCCGCAGGCGGATGACCGGGCCTTCCGAGATCATGGACTTCTTGACGCCCCGGGATCCGAGTGGAAGACCCCGCCTGTCGACACGTCACCGCCGATCCCAGTTACCTCTTGACCAACTCTTCGCACCCCAGGACCGTGCCCGAGGAGATCCCAGGCCCGTTGGAGCGGCTGACCGAGGTACCCGACCTCGCGATCCGCCTCCCAGCCCGGCCGAGGCAGTTGTTCGAGCGGGTGTCCGGGGGCGCCTGACACTTCGGTCCCTTCTCAGGGTCTCCCCCACTGAACTGGTATACCTCGGCACCCGCATTGATTCTCCTCGCGTGACTGGTGGCTGAGGCCGACAGGCCTTTCGCAGAGACAGCCCTACGATCTTGGCTGGGGCGGCGCTATGTGGCTCCACCCGAGGCGGCTCCAACTGGCCCCACTGAGAGGGGCCTTCAGAGGTACTTGGGGGTAGTGGCGAGGTGGAGCGGCCCCACCGTGGGCCTTGCGATGGGACGGTGGATGTGGTCCGCCGAGGCTGTCGGTTCACTGATCCTCGTTGCTCAGCCGCCCGCTCCGGTCTTCGTGAGGGGGCGTACTGCCGGTTCGAGCAGCGACAGCGTCCGCTGCTGCGCGTCGAGAGCGACGCGGATGCCGACCGGCATCGGCAGATTCGGGCCGGCGTGTCCGAACTCAATGTTGCCCAGGACCGGGATGTCACGGTCGCCGAGGACGTCGAGGACGATCTCGCGCAAGGTGGGGGACGCGTGGGGCGAGTCGAGTCCGTCGATCCCGTCCGGGATGCCCACGACCATGCCGGAGATCCGATCGAGGATGCCGGCGTGCCGCAGTACCTGCAGATAGTTCCACACATGCGCTGCCAGGCCTCCCGTCTCCTCCCAGAACAGCACCGCGCCGTCGAACCATTCGAGCGGCAGCGCGTAGGGCGTCGCCTGCGCCAGCACGATGCGGTTGATCACTCCGCCGATCAGGCGGCCTTCGGTGCGACCGGCGCGCCAGCATTCCCACGTCGGGGTGGCCGGCAGTGTGCCGATCGGCCCCGTACCGGTCAGCAGCGTCGAGTAGAGCTTCTCAAGTTCCGCTTGGTGTGCTGCGGGCGCGCGCTGCCAGTGCCCACCGAGCCCAGGGGTGGCCAGGTCGGTATGGAAGCCGACCAGACCCGTGCGCACGTAGAACACCAGATGCAACAGTGAGATGTCGCTGAAGCCGAGGATCGGCTTGGGGTCGGCAGTGACCGCCTCGAAGTCGATCAGGTCGAGGTAGCCGAGCGCCGTCTGGCCGCCGTCATGCGCGATGATCGCGCGCACTTCGGGGTCCCGCAGAAGAGCGTTGAGCTCTTCGGCTATCTCCGCCGGCCGAGCCGCGCTCCACCAACGGTGCCGCCCTGTCTCGAGAAGCGGTGATCGACGGACACGGAATCCCATCCGCTCGAGCACGACCACCGCCTTCTCAAGGTCGGGCTCGTAAGTGGCATGGAGCGGCCCGGACAGCGATGCGATAACGACGAGATCTCCGGGCCTCAGGGCACGAGGTCGAAGCGGTTGAGGCAGTGCGGTATAGGTCACCGAGGCAGTATCTCGACACGCTCAGTAACATGCGACACATTTACCGGCGTCCATCCACGAAGCCCCTGGGCCCAGAACAAGCCGCCCTCCGGGGCCTCTTCACGACCCTGATCTTCGCGAATCGTCACCAAACCGGGGCCAGTTGGAGACGCCTCGGGTGAAGCCGAAGAGCGCCGCCCTAGCCATACGATCTCAGTTCATGACGACTCCCGACTGCTATGCATGCAGTAAGGAAGCAGAGTTCGACGACCTACCATCACGCGAGTGCATGGCGTATGACCAGCACTGGCGAGTGGCCCACGCCTTCAACACCGCAGTGCCCGGCTGGCTGGTGCTGCTGCCTCGGCGGCATGTTGCCGCAGTTCATGACCTCACCGACGCTGAGGCATCTGTCCTAGGGGTGTGGCAGGTCCAGCTCTCCCGGGCCCTCCGCAGCATGACTGGTTGCGCCAAGACCTACGTCGTCCAATTCGCCGAAGCCGAAGGCTTCGCGCACGTGCACTTCCACATCGTTCCGCGCATGGCAGATCTGCAACCAGAGCATCGTGGGCCGGGCATTTTCGAGCTGCTTCGGCGACCTGAACAGGAGCAGGTATCGGCTGACCAGGCAGACCAAATAGCCCAGTCTCTCCGAGCCCGACTTCATGGGGGCCCGAACGCTCAGTAACCAGATCACGGAATCTGTGCCAGAACCCGAGTTTCGACAGCACCCCCGCCTGGTCGTGGGCTGGGCATGTTCGACAGGAACGGAGCCCGGTGGGGCCCGACCGATATCGCCTGGCGGATCGGTGCCAAAGTCGGGCAGTCCGGCCGCACATGTGGTCGGCCTCAGGTCCGGGCGGGGCGCGACTGATGACGGCACGTAGGCGCACCATCTGTCGCGGCGGCGCTCCGGTCAGCGATCCACGGCGGGCAGGTGGGCCAGTCCGGTGTCGAGCATGATGCGGTCGACGGTCTCGTGCAGGGCGCTGTCCGCGCCGATGACGGTCTCGATGCCGCCGGGCAGCAGATCACGCTCCCGGTACCAGTCGCGCAGCTGCCTCTCGTTGACCTCGTCGGCGATCGACTTGGTGGCGTGCCGAGCGAGGGTTTCGCCGAACGGCACGTCCAGGTAGTAGCCGTGGGTCGGGCCACGGTGGTCGGCGCGCAGCGCCGCGAGCATGTCGCCGTAGCGGTCGGCGTACAGGATGCCTTCGACCACGACGTGGAATCCGGCGTCCAGGGCGTAGCGGGCGGTCAGGTCGATCAGGCCGATGTTCGCCGCTCCCGGCCGGTCCCGCTCGCGCAGCACGATGCGGCGGAGGTTGTCCTGGCCCACCAGAGCCAGGCCGCGGCCGAACCGCTCGCGCAGGCCGGCCGCGACGGACGATTTCCCCGAGGCGCTGTTGCCGCGCAGGACGACCAGCCGGGTTTCTTCAGTCCCCACCATCACGGCGATCACGCTACCGACGCCGCTGACGTCGACTCGGACCGGGCAGCGCGGGGCGCGCCGGTGGCGTTCAAGGACGGTGTACGACAGCGGCCCGGCACCGGCGTTTCTCGCCGCCAACGCCGACCGCGCCCCGGCGACCCGAAAAGAAGGCTCATCAGGTACTGATCAGTTACGCACTGCCCGGGCCGACCTCAAGGATCCCGGAGCAGGGGGTCTTCTGGTGATACCGGGCTTGCGGGATACGGGCCTCAGGGTCGGCTATTCCTCGTCAATGGCTTCCGGGGCCAGCAGCGGACCCAGACCCCGGGCAGGTCAGAAATTCGCGGGACCGGGCAACTGCTGGAAGGCGAGCGCGGCGGCGGCCGTGATGCCCGTACCGCACGGCGTGATGCTGCACGGTGTGCGAACCGGTTGCGTCCGTCTACGCCCAACGGAATGATCGGGCCTGAGCCGAAAGAGCCGAGGGCGCGGGGTGGCCATGGGGGACGTCCAGATATTGGCGGGGCGATATCAACTGGAGCGGTTTCTGGGGCAGGGCGGTATGGGCCGGGTGTACGAGGCCCGAGACACCGCGCTGGACCGGCCGGTCGCAGTGAAGCTGCTGTCGGGGTACGCGGCGGAGAGCCCGTCCGCGGCCGAGCGGTTCCGGCGGGAAGCGCAGGCGGCCGCTCGGATCAGCAGTCGTAACGCCGTGGCGGTGTACGACGTCGGGGTCGAGGGCGGCCAGCCTTATCTCGTGATGGAGCGGCTCGACGGCGTTTCGCTCAACCGGATCCTGGCCGCGTCCGCGGGGCCGGTGCCGGAAGCCGTGGTACGGGCCGTGGTCTCGGGCATGTGCGCCGGTCTGGCGGCCGCACACGACGTCGGCATCGTCCACCGGGATGTGAAGCCTGGAAACGTCTTCCTCTGCCGCGATGGGCGGGTCGTGCTGGTGGACTTCGGCATCGCGCGTCTCGTCGAGGCCGGGATGCTCACCACCACAGACATGCTTGCTGGAACGCCCGCCTACATGGCGCCGGAAGCAGTGCGAGGGCTGACGGTGGGCCCGCCGGCCGACCTCTACGGCCTCGGCTGTCTGATGTACCGGATGCTCTCCGGTGAGGAGCCCTTCACCGGCGGCGACGGATCAACCTATGGGATCCTCTTCGCCAAGGTCAACCAGCCGCCGCCCACTCTGCGCGACCGCGAGGGCGTGGACTCCGAACTGGCAGGCATGGTGGACAGGTTACTGAGACGCGAGCCGCAGTCACGGCCGTCCGGCGCCGGAGAGGTCGCCTTGTACCTCGGCACTCCGGAGCGGGTCGAGGAGGTCGTCGCCGCCCTGGTCGCCGACCATCTGCGCGAGTCGGCGGAGGAGTGGGCCCGTACTGCCCCCGAGCCGGCCACGGCAACGACGTTCCATCTGATGGCGCGGCGGCCTGTGCCGAATGCCTTCAGTCCTCCGCCCCCACCGCCGCCCGGCTTCGGTCCGCCTCCATCAATCTCGCCGCCCGTCGCCTCGGAACTCCCAAGCTATCTCCCGCCGCTCGACGGCTTCGACGACGAATGGCAGTCCTCCAAGCCCTCCCTCGTAAACCGCACCCACACGCTGATGCGTGAGGGGCTTTCCCCCGAAGCTATCGAGGCAAGGCACCGCGAGGCCGTAAACATGGTGAGCCGAGGCAAGTACAGCGAAGCGCTCGATCTGCACGGCTATCTGATCCAGCAGCGCACCGCCGACCTCGGCGAGATGCACCCCGCGACCCTGGTCAACCACTTCTGGGCCGCGGTCTGCCTGGCCCGCCTTGGCGTCGCGCCCGAAGCCTTGAACCGCCTGTCGATGATCAACGATGCCTGCTCGCCGGGCCGCCCTGGAGTCTGACGTGGCCCTTCTTGTGGAGATCAGCGCCTTGGGTGCGGACGCGGAGTACGAACTGCGCTCGCTACACCGTTGGATCGGCGCGGACGAGACCCTCACCGGCGCCTGCACGGGAACTCCCCGCGCCTCCGGTCCGCCGAATCCAGACCACATGGGACTGGGCTTCGACATCCTGGAGTTTGCGGTCAACTCGGGCCTGGCCACGGGCGCTCTCGCCGTGTCGATCGCGTCCTGGCTGGACGCCCGCCGGGGCGCGGCTCGACTGCGGATGACTCGCGGCCGGGTGGTCGTGGAGCTACCGGCGGACACGCCCGAGGCGACCCTGGCCGCCATCCGCATGCTGTTCCACGACGGAAACGACGAGAACCTTGGCACCGACGGGGAAGAGACCGTGGCCGGCACCGATGGGGAGGACGACATGCGGACCGCGGACGGGCACCAGCAGTGAGCGATGACCTGCCCGACCCGGCCACCTCCCGTGCCGTGCTGATCGGCGGCAGCGAGTACCGGCATCTGATCCCGCTCCCGCCGGTCGCGCAAAACCTGAGGAGCCTGAGCACGGCTCTGCAGGATCCGACAATCTGCGGCATCCCCGAGTCCAACTGCACGGTCGTGGAGAATCCTCGGTTCCCCGCCGAGTTCCTGGACCCGGTCGCGGCCGCCGCATCCGACGCGCGTGACACCCTGCTGGTCTACTTCAGCGGGCACGGACTACGCGACCCGGACGATCCCGACCTGTACATGGCGCTCCACGACTCCCAGGACGGGCGTGGCTGGTCCGCGGTGGCCTATCACCATCTGCGGTCGGTGGTACGAGCATCACCGGCCCTGCGCCGGATCGTGATCCTGGACTGCTGCTTCAGCGGCCGCGCCGCCCGCGCCATGGGCGATAACGGACAGAACCTGGCGATGCAGGCCATGGTCGACGGCGCGTACGTACTGGCCGCCTCGCCCGGAGATCGGCCCGCGCTCGCGCCTGAGGGCGAGATCTATACGACCTTCACCGGCGAGCTGTTGGACCTGCTGCGCGGCGGCATTCCCGACGGGCCCGAGCTGCTCGACCTCGAGATCGTGTACAGCACGCTCAAGGCCCGGCTGCGGGCCAAGAGCAAGCCGGAACCCCGCCGTGCCTGCGAGAACTCCTCGGGACGACTGCCGATCGCGCGCAACCGGGCCTGTGCGCCGCCCCAGGGTGTCGGCGGACCGGTGCTCGACCAGCAGATCACCTCGGCGATCACGACAACCGGGCTGCGGCTCGCACGGCGGCTGCGTGCCATCGGCCGCACTCGGGACGCGCTGCCTGTACTCCGGCTTGTCATCGGGCAGCCCGGTGTGACCGAGGGCGGTGACGACATCGCTGTACGACTGGAACTCGCCGACATCCTCACCGAACTGGACCACAGCCGCGAGGCGATCGAGGTGCTGGAGACCGCCTTCGCCGCAGTGCACGACAGGGTGGGCCCCGAGGTGGTGGCTGTGTGCCGGCGTCTGGCCGCACTGCTGCGCGAGGTGGGCAGCCACGCGGAGGCCTGCGACGTACTGGAACACGCGCTGAAGGTCAGCTTCCCCGGGGACCGGCCGTTCCCGAACGTTGAGGTACCGAGGTGACTCGATACACGTCATAGACGTGTGCCGGTCTCCCCGCAGTCCTCCCGCTCGCAGGTCCAGCGGGACCGGGTGAAGCGCAGGTACATCAGCAACCGCGGCGGCAGTTACGGCGGTTCGCCGACCTTCGACCCGAGGGGGTGGCGATGGCGGCCGCTGGAGCCCGAGGGAGGCCGGGGCGCCGGGCGTGTCCGACCCTGGCCGGACCGCCCAGTGGTTTCGTAGACGAGAGCGGGCAACGTTTATCGACGGTTTTGGGCACGCCTAGCGATCAGACCGCTTGGAAATGTCGATGAGAACTGGCAACGCTGGCGCATGGTCGCCTCGTGGGGTGACCTGTTCCGACACCGTCTGTTGGTGATCTTCGTTGGTACGGTCCGATCATGCCGCGCCTGGTGGAAGTTCCTGGGTACGTACGCTTCTGGACCGCCTCGGCTGTGTCTGCTTTCGGTTCTCAGGTCACGGGGCTGACCTTGCAGATCCTCACCGCCGTGGCTCTGAGCGCGTCCGCCAGGGAGGTCGGCATCGTCAACGCCGCCCGCTGGGTTCCGTATCTGCTCTTCGGACTCGTGGCCGGCGTCGTCGTGGACCGCTGCCGGCGCAAGCCGATAATGGTCGGCACAGATCTCGCAAGGGCAGTCCTGCTCGGTGCGATTCCCCTGCTGTATGCCCTGGATCAGCTCAGCATCCCGGCACTGTGCTTGTTCGTCTTCGCAGTTCGGGGTGCTGTCGTTGCTGTTCGAGGCGGCGAACCAGTCGTATGTGCCGCAGTTGGTGCCAAAGGGGCTTCTCAACGCGGGGTACGCCCGAGTGGAACAGGCCGGTGCGGTGGCCGGCTCGACCGGCCCTTTGAGCCCGGGGTACTGATCAAAATCATGGGTGCGCCGCTTGCCGTACTGGTAGACGCCCTCACCTATCTCATATCCGGCCTGCTCCTCGCCTCGGTGAAGGCACCCGACCCTGTCCCCGATCGAGGCGCACGTCGCAGCCTGGCCAACGAACTGCGCGAGGGACTCGCCTGGGTATACCGGCATCGCACGCTGGCGTCCATCGCCCTGACCTCGCACGCGATGCTCCACTTCAACAGCATGGTGAGCACGGTCTTCGTGGCCTTCGCCCTGCACGAGCCCAAGATCGGGGAATTCGGCCTGGGCGCCACCTACGCCTTCGGCGGTGTCGGCGCAGTCCTCGGCGGTGCGCTCTCCGGACGCGTGGCCAAAAGGCTGGATGCCGGCGTCACCCTGATCGCCTTCCGCCTGCTCGCCGCTATCGGCTGGCTGCCCCTGGTCCTGACCGAGCGTGGACCATGGGCGCTCGCCTCCGTGTCGCTCGCCTTTTTCCTCGTGTCCCTGGCCATCGGCATCGAAAGCCCGGTGGAGGTGAGCTACCGCCAGGCGGTGACGCCCGACCGGCTGGGTGGGCGAATGCGATGAACTGGGGAATGGTCGCGGTGGGGGCACCACTTGGCGGCGTACTCGCCGACCAGGTCAGCTATCGCTTCGCGCCCTGTGGATCGGACTGTCCGGAGCAGTCATCCAAGCGCTCGCGCTGGCTGTTTGTCGTGCCCGCAGGGCCCGCACCACCGACGAGCTCAGTTCCTCGACATCCGACCTGGCACCTGACAGAGCAGAAGCCGCCGGCAGGGAGAGCAAGGATTGACCAGCTCGCGGTGACGTCCTGGGCTCGGGCCGCCCGGGTGCTGGCCATGCGGTACGACTGGATGCCAGTTTCGATGATGTTCCCGCCGAAGGTGAGGCGGTCGACGATGGCCGCGCAGAGCTATGAATCCGTGAACGTCCTGGTCCACCCGCCGAACGACTCATTGGAGACGATGGCGACGCTGTTCTTCTCTTCACGCTCGGTCAGAGCCTGAAACAGCAGTTTCAGCAGTTCCGCGCCCCGGCGGTCCAGCTCCATGTAGCCGAGTTCGTCACTGCAGAGGAGATCGACGCGTCCGTAGCGGGCTATGGTCTTGGTCAGGATCTTCTCGTCCGTGGCTTCGACCAGTTCGTTGACCAGCTTGGTGGCGAGGGCATAGCGAAACCGAAAGCCGGCCATGGTGGCCTCTGTACCCAGCGCGATCAGCAGGTGCAGGTCATCCAGAATCACAGCACCCAAGCCAAACCCGGGGTCAGTAGCGTCACCCCAGGACCGAACTGACGTACAAGAAAGTTGCTGCACGGCCCAGGCGGCAACCCGTCCACTGCCCTCGCCCGCATCCGGACCCGCGAAGGCACTACGCGGATACCGACCAACCCCAACACCGAACAGACACCGACACTCCGCCCGCTCACCCAGCCACAACTGACCGGACAACCCCCTGCCACACGAGATCGATACCGAAAGCACCACCCACCAGCTCGACGACCTGGTCACCACCGACCAGTGAGTCAGAGCCAGGCTCCGACCTTGGCCGACAGACCCGAACCTGCGTTGAACACAACGGTGGGCAGGCGGCGTGTCGGCTGCTTGGCGGCGGTAAGCGTCAGACGGTACAGGTGGGCGTACTCGCTCTCGAAGAAGCGGGTGGCCACGTCCAGGTAGCGGTCGTAGTTGTCGACCGTCTCCTCGCTGACCAGCGCGACCGCCGCGGAGCGCTGACGGCGCAGGCGCCTGTGCCATTCCATGCATGTGCGCTGGTAGTGGTGGCCGTCGGAACGCAGCGCCTCCACATGGAACAAGCGTTCCGCAGCATGCATGACTTCCGACAGGAACGGGGGGTTCGACTGCGGCAAGATACGAGCGAGATGACTGCCGTCGCTGAGAGTTTGCCTGTCCATCGGCACGCCGGAGCCCCAAGCGATGAACTGCAGGGACAGACGGCCGCCGGGTTTCAGCCAGGAGTGGCAGCGGCGCAGGAAGTGGCGGTAGGCGCGCACCTTCGCTGTCCGGGGCCGGCTTGTTCTGGCGAAGTGCTCGAGGGCTTCGAAGCAGATGATCGCGTCGTAGGCCTGATCAGGAGTATGGGTCTGCCAGCTCTCCTGGCGGACTTCGATCTGCGGGTGGTGGGGTGATCGCGCCCAGGCGGTTTGTGCGGGGCTGGGGGTGAGCCCGACGGCATGCTGAACTCCGTGGTGCTCGACAAGGCGGCGCAGGGCGCTTCCCCAGCCGCAACCGATGTCCAGCACCCGGGCGCTTCCGGCAGCCCGGGCTTGTCTGACGTGGTAGTCGATCTTTCGTTGCTGGGCGGTCGCCAGCGAGTCGCCGTCTTCCCAGAGGGCGCAGCTGTAGGTGAGCCTCGGGTCGAGCCAGAGCTCGAAGAACTGGTTGGACACGTCGTAGTGATGCCGCAGTACCGCTGCGGTGGCCCCTGCGTTCCTGGTGGGCATGTGCGCCTTCCTCGGTGTGTTGAGGGCCTCCTCTCAGGGACGGGCTGTCCCACAGGAGGAGGCAGTGATCGGGGTGGTCGCGCTGGTGTGAGGGCCCGGATGACGTTGGGGCCGCTGAAGCCGCAGGAGTGGTTGGCCGCTGCCCCCTTGGCGCCTGGGCTGCTCGCCCATGCGGGTCGGTGCCGAGCCGGACGCCGGGCTCCAACGCCCGGCTACGCCCGCGGTCAGCTGTCATCAGTGATAAGAGGCCGCGCGCGGCCCTCACGGCCCCGCTCTGGAACTTCCGCCCTACTGGGCGGCAACGACCTGCCTGGGGTGGACCGGTGAAGAGGAGAACGTTGTCGGGTGGCCGGGAAGCTGTCCTTGCGGCGGATGGCGCCGCGGGTGCGGTAGTGGAAAGTGAGGAAACCGATGACGGCGCTACCGGCGAACCATCCGGCCTGAACCAAGAGGTACGTGGGCAGGGGGGAACTGGAGAACCCGGCACCCGTGGCAGCCTGCATCGCGCCGTAGGAGGGCAGATAGCGCACGACGCCGCTGTTGGAGCTGACGCTCCAGAGCGGATTTTGCAGGGCGAGGTCGATGATGCTGGTCATCACGATGGCGAACATTCCCTCCACCTCCCGCCGCAAGAGCGAGCCGAAGGCGACGCCCAGGGCGCCGTAGGTGATACCGGCCCCAAACAGAGCGGCGGCGAGCAGTGCGGGCTGCTCGGGGATCCAAAAGGCACAGGTGGCAGCGGTCGCATAGGCGGCCACCACAGCGGAAGCCAGCACCAGGGAGGTGAGTTTGGCGAGAACGAGATGGGCGCGGGGGTAGCCGGCCAGGGCCAGTCGCTGATCGAACGGACCGCCGTTGAAGGAGACCGCGAACATCATGAAGCCGACGATCAGGGTCACGGCGTTGAGGGCCCCGGAGATCCCGGTCAGCTGGTTGCCATGCGGGGTGAGCAGCTGCCCGGTCGCGTGAAGCAGGAAAGGCGCCACGGTGTCAGAGACACAGAAGAAGGCCAGCACGCTCCATACAGGGATGAATACGGCGATGAGGACCATGGCGAAGCGGTTACGCAGGTGCTCGATCAGGGCGTAGTGGACTGCGGTGAGAAAGAGGGTGCAGTGCCGGCGCAGGCTGGAGGAAGGGCTCATGCGGTGTTCTCCATGGCCCGGTCGTGCAGAAGGCCGTCCTCCAGGCGCCACAACACGTCGAGGCGTTCGGCGTCGTAGGCGAGGTGGGAGACGACCAGGATGGCGCGGCCGGCTTCACGCAACCGGGCGGTCAGCTCCCAGAACCGCCGGTAGGTCTCCCAGTCGAACCCCTGGTAGGGCTCGTCGAGCAGGAGAGTCTGCGGGTCGTGCATCAGCGCAAGGGTGAGATTCACCTTCTGCCGGGTTCCGCCGCTGAGGACTCCCGCCCGTTCGTCGGCGTATTCGCTGAACTGGAGCGCCTCCATGATTTCCTCGGCTCGTCGCAGATCGCTGAGGCCGTGGGCGACTTTGAAGTAGTTCAGATGCTGACGGATCGTGAGTGCGTCATTGAGCACAGCGGCCTGCGGGCAGTATCCGAATCCTCCGTTGTGGTGGACCGTGCCGCGATCGGGAGACAGTTCGCCCGCGAGAATTCTCAGCAGGGTCGTCTTGCCCGCTCCGTTCTCCCCCACGATCCCGGCTACGGCTCCCGGGGGCAGCCCGAGGTTGATGCCGCGCAGGACGCTACGGCGCCCGTAGGAGTGGTGCAGGTTTCTGACTTCCAAGGCGCCCTTCCCGTGCCGAAGCGATGCCAGAGCCACAACTGATTCGCCTAACTGCAGGTCACTGCCCGTCAGTGAGGTGTTGGCGCGTGTCATTCGTTGGGAGGGTTTAGGTACGAAGTCACGCCAGTGCCAGGCTTGGGGCGCATAGGTTGGCCGCGTGATCGACATGCCCGCGGCCGTGCGTTCCCCGTCTCTCCCGCGCTTCTCGACCATTTGACCCTGCCGGCGTTCCACGGCTGGGCCGTCCTTTCCACGGCTGGGCCGTCCGTAGCGAGAGCGCCGCGTCGCAGCCATCGGGCAGCAGCCCACACCGGACAGACCGGACAGAGACGAGGGATGGGGGGAACCTGAGGTGCTGGTACGGCGGTGGCTGGACGAGGCCGGGATCCACGATCCTGTCCTGCGGCAGTGCTACACGATGTGCGTCCGGCAGCTCCACACCTGCGACGACGGGCGGGCCGGCTGGTGGGGGCTGCGGCCGGCTCCGGCGGCGCTGCGGCCGTACGCCGCGGCGCTGTTCGCTCACGGGTGCACGGTCGACAGGCACTGCGACACCGGGCCAGTCCAGGAGCGGCTGCGTCGACTCGACGAGTACCGTCACGCGAGTTTCGCGGCACTCGAGTCAGGCAGCGCCGACCCGGTCCTGCACGCAATGGCACACACCTACCGCGCATTCGACCTGCCCAGATCGCTGCTGGAACACGGTTTCGCCGCCATGCGCAGCGAGATCGACATGCCCCAGCCGGCCACCTACGAGGACTGGCAGCGATGGGCCACAGGGATCTCCGGGACTCCGGCCATCGTCCTGACGCTGGTCCTGTATTCCGGCGCCCTCGGCCCATGGCAGCCCATGGTCCGCGAGCTCGGCGAGCTGTACCAGCTGACCGACGTACTCTGCGACCTGGCCGATGACCTGGCCCAGGGGCGGCTGTGGCTGCCGGCGGAAGACTTCGATCTGTTCGGGGTCCGTGTCACGGACTTTCTGGCCAGGCGCTGGAGCCCTGCCGCCGCCGAACTCATCGCGTTCGAGGCCGATCGCGTCCAGCGCCGGCTTCCGGAACTGGTCGCCGCCTTGGAGGCCAGTCCCGCCGGTTCCTGGGCCCGCGCCATGAGCTGCCACTGCACGCTCCTCGTCGACCTCGTGCGCGCCGCCGGCGCCGAACTGCTGCACCATCCCGTGCGCCCGCCCGTCGCCGCGCTGGTCGAGGTGTGGAAGAACCAGTGGCGTGCTGCCATCCCCTGCTAGCCACGAAAGGCCCTGCATGGCCGCCACCGCCGCCCAGTCACCCCTCACGTTGATCCCGCTCATCGAAGCCGAACTGGCCCGCCTCGTGGGCAACGGCGACGATCTGCTGGAACTGGCCTGCCTGGACGCCCTGTTCCCCACCGGCAAGCTCCTGCGGCCCATGCTGTGCATCGAATCGGCACGGGCGGTCGGCGGCCGAGCGGAGTCGGTGCTCTCCTTCGCATCAGCCCTCGAATGCCTGCACGTGGCCAGCCTCGTTCACGACGACATCGTCGACCAGGACCCGATGCGCCGCGGGAGGGCCTCCACCGCCGAGCGATTCGGCATCGCCGAGGCGTTGCTGGCCGGAGACGGGCTGTTCACCGCCGGATGGGTGGCCATGCTCCGCAACAGCCCGGCCGGGTCCGTCCTTCAAGCGTCCCTCGCAGTCGCTGAAGCGATGCACGCCATGTGCCGCGCCAGCATGCACGAGACCACGATCCGCGAGGACCTGTCCTGCGGCCGATCAGCCGTGCTGGAGGTGATCCGTGGCAAGACCGCCGCGCTGACCGGCGCCGCCTGCCAGGCCGGCGCGATCCTGGCCGCCGCGACACCCGGACAAGCCGAGGACTTGCGCCGGTACGGCGAGCTCCTCGGCACCGCTTTCCAGATCCGAGACGACCTGCTGCCCTACACCGCCCACGACAAGATGACCGGCAAGCACGCCATCAGCGACGTCGCCAACCGGCAGCCGACCCTGCCCGTCCTGCTCGCCTACGAGTCGGCAGACGACCATGACCGCCGCCTGCTCACCAGGGTCTTCCACGGCGACGCCGACCCCGCGACCGCCCACCGCGACCTGCTCGACGTGCTGACACGGACCGGCGCCATCGCCGAGGCGACACGGCAGGCGCATGACTGCGCCGCCCAGGCACGCGCGGCGCTTGACGGACTGCCGTCCGCCGAGCGACTCGCCCAGCTCGCGGATTTGGCCGTCGACCGCCACCGATAGCCGCCTCACGGCTGTGCGGCCCGGACCGACGGCCCACGGCCTCGCCAACGACCACCGGCTCCCACCGGCCGAAGGTCAGCACACACACCGGCGACCGCATCATCAGCGCCGTCCTCAAAGCCACCCCCGCCCCATGAGCCCCCTGGGGTGAGGCAGAGCCGACGCATCCTCTGCCCTCCAGCCAGCAATACCCGCCCGACCGCGCCAACGGCCCCGATGTGCGGCGAAGGTCGGACACGGGCCACCGATGGCCGTCTCATCCCTCCGCGTCGGCATCCTGTTCTCTCTCCCCCCCGGCTGACAACGTCCAGGTCTTCCCCTTCCCGGCCGACCCACCAGCGGCGATCACCCAGGTACTCGACTTCGCAGAGATTTCCTCAGAGGCGGAACCAGCTACCAAACGCCGGTGTCAGCGAAGTGTTCGGCGGGATCGACGACGTGGACATCGACGCGGTGACCGACGCTGACACGCCGCCCGGCGACTCGGGACACGCCGGACCGGGTCCTGCGGAACGTCCGGCAAAGTGCCAGAAGGCCGCGCGCCCTCGTCCATGAACTTGCTCGCGCAGGGCCTACCGTGCGCGCCGGGCGGGGCTCGGCGACGCCGACAAGGGGAGGAACCCACCCCACTGCAGGCTCTGTGCCGTACGCCGTCGCGTGGGGCCCACTCGGTGCCGCGAGCACGCTCACAAGGTTCAAGCCATTTCACAACGGGGGCACATCGGCCAGGCCTTCGACCGGCGGCAGGGCGGAATACCGCTCACCTCCTCAACCACGATGAGCGTTTAACCAATCAAGCCACTGATTGAATAGGCAATTGGGTCTGGATTTCGATGATGGGAAAGTCTTCAGTTGTACACCGTGAGACAGGAGCGAGAAGACGGGTACTTCGAGGCACTGAGAACCGCAAAGAGAAAAGGAGTTGCACCATGCGACCAATGGCACGCTGGGCAATGACAGGAGCCCTCCTCACCACGGCCCTCGCGGGTCCCCTGAGCATGCCCGCCCACAGCGCTCCCGCTTCGCTGTACGCCCCCTCGGCACTGGTTGTGACCACGGGCCCAGGCGAGAGTGCCGCAGCGGCACCGGAGCGCGCAGTAACGCTGAACTGTGCGTATGCCACATCGGGGACGCATCCCGATCCGCGGCAGGCCTGTGCGGACCTGGATCGCGTGAACGGGGATCTCAACCGCCTGGCCACCCTCCGCGCCGAACAGACGGAACGGCCCTGTACGAAGGAATACCGTCCCATTGTGGTCACCATACAAGGTGTATGGCGGGGCACACGCGTGAACTACGAGCACACCTTCGCCAATTCCTGCATCAAGGAGACGCAGGGGGCTTCGGTATTCGCCTTCTGAGGTATCACAGCTCAGTAAGGTCTCTCATCGCGGGCCGTGATGGTGGTACTGCGTCACGGCCCCCGCAACGTGTGGTGCGGCCGGTAGGTCCCATCGCTGAGCGCGCCGCCGCCCGCGAGTTGGAGCCGCCCCGCTTCCTGCCCGATGTCCCGGTCCTCGCGGCGGCATTGGCGACCCCGCTGTGATCTTCTGGTCCACGAACCCGCAGCCGTCGTGCAGGACGCCTCAGGAGGTGCTCTCACCGTTGCTGGTTACCGCCAGTGCCGACGGTGAGCTGGACGGTGTCGCCCTGTACCGGGTGAGGGCCAAGGGATCCGGCTCATCTCCGCCACCTCGCCAACAGCGGCTGACAGAGGGAGGTGGATCGTCGCCGAGTGCCGTGTCCGGGACGGTAGTTGAGCGTTCGGTGATCTGTGGGGACCTCGTCGTGGATGGTGTCGGATGAGCTGTGGGACCGCCCGGAGCCGCCGCTGCCGCGGCGTGAGCGGCGCTTGCGGTACCCGGGCCGGAAACCTCTGCCGGACCACGACGTGCTATCCGTGATCCTGTACGTGTTGCACAACGGAATCCAGCGACATCCACCGCGACCAGGTGCGCGACCGAGGCATCGTGCCCCCGATCGCTCGCCGCGGCACACGACAGGGCACCGGCCGGGGCACCTACCCCTGGGTGATCGAGCGGAGTTTCGCGTGGCTGCACGGCATTCGACGCCTGCGAATCCCCGCGGGGGTGTCCACGACGTAAGCGGATCGCATCGACGATCTCGCGGCGGGGATGCTTCTCCGACCGGCTGCCCCGGGCGCTCTCGCGGGCCGGGGTCGGCAGCAGCGGTTCGATAGAGCCCCCTCGGCGTCGGCCCGGGCTGAGTTCGCGCTTCGGCTCACCCGTAGGTCGATCGGCCGATCAGATGGTTCGTCGGCCGGCTACCGGTCAGTCGGCGGGCAGGCCGAACCAGCGCAGGAGTACGGGTCGTGCGTCGGCCGGGGCGTCCTCAGGCCCGCGGGCATAGCGCGCGAGCAGGGCCAGATAGTCGTCATGGAACGCGTCCAGCTCATCCTTCGTGAGGTGGATGAGGCTGCGTGAGCCCCGCATCCAGCCTTCGGAGTGCGCCTGTCCGGCGGTCAACTGCCGGGCGAGCTCGACGTCCTCCTCCATCCTCATCCGGTCCAGTTCGGCCGACATGGCGCGCTCGGCCTCCGTCAGCTCCTCCTGCGGCGGTCTGCGGATGTCTAGGCCGCGCACCCCGCGCCACCAGCGCTCCCGCCCGGTGGAGCGCTCGGGGATGTCCTCGATGAGGCCGCTGCGCTCCAGCATGCGCAGGTGGTAGCTGAGCGTGCCGGTGTTCTCGCCGAGGGCGGCGGACAGGGTGGTTGAGGTGGCCGGGCCCGCTGTGCCGAGCTGGCGCAGGATACGCAGGCGCAGGGGATGCGAGAGGGCTTTGAGCACCTCGGGGCTGTCGACGGTGCGCCGCCCTGCGGCCGCCGCTCTGCGCTCTTTCGTCATGGCGGCAGTCTAGCCGGAGAGCAGCATTTTCTCTGCAGAGCTTCCTATGCAGAGAAACCTCTGCAATGCTGTCGTGTATGACGCCGAACCGCGTGACCCTGAATCGCACAGTCCGCCGCTTCACAAGTACTGTCGCGGGGGCTCTACTTGCCGGACTCGCCCTGGGTGCCGCACCCGCGCATGGAACTGAACCGACGGCGGATCTACCCGAGTTCGATTTCTCCGCCTGTCCGACCGTCGGTGAGCTACCAGCGGGGGCGGACCCCGGGACCTGGCGCTGCGAGGTCATGCACGCCACGGGGCATCTGCGCATGGGCGCCGTCGACGAGCCGCTCACCGAACCTATGAAGATCACCTTTGCGGAAGGCCGTGTGGACGGTGAATTCCGCCAGGTCTTCGGGGAGATGACCGCTGCGCCTATCCGGGTGGGGGGCACCCCGTTGACCCTGACTCCGCAGTACGGCGGCTACGCGGACTTCCTGTCCGACGACACCCGGCGCGGCGAGTTCGACATCAAGTTCGCCATAGGCTCGGCGCACGGGTCGGCGGCCCGGCCGTCGTCGGGCTGCTCGGTGGGTAGCGATGAGGACGCGGTGCACCTGGTACTGCAGAACACCGATCCCACCCGGGTGATATCCAGGGACCCCCTGGTCGTCGCCTTCGGTGCCCAGGACGCGGAGTTCGCTGCCCCGGGCACTCGTGGTTGCGGCCCGCTGAGTCGCGTGCTCGAACGGGCCCTGGGCCTGCCGTCCGCGGCGGGGGCGAATGCCTTCGACATGGATGTCACGGTGGCCATCCGGCCCTACATGTAGACCGGCTCGGTGAGTGACTGTCCATACCCTTGGGTCGGTGGCCTTCGGCGGGCAAGTGAAACCTGATGCCGGTTCACGTGAAGGATGACCACGGTCGGCTCCCTGCCAGCGCATGCCCAGGGCGTGTTTTAACGAGGGCGGCGCGTTCTGCGCAGTCCAGCCCGCCGGGCAGCTGGCCGCCCAGTGCATTCCGGGATCCGGCCGCCTCGGCATTGGTCGGTGCCCATGCCGAAGAGGTGGCGGCGGCCGCCTCTCACCGTGCACGCGAGCTGGTACACGGACAACTCCTGCGTGCCGGGTTCCATATCTTGCACGCAGGAGTTGTCTGCGCGGACGAAGCCCGCGGTCCGGGGTGGTCCTCGTGGTCCTGGCTATTTCCCGCCGGGCGGGCACAGTTCCCTGTCGATGACCTTGTTCTGTGCGTGCTCTGTGGACTTGTCGGACGCGCCGTCGCCTGTCGTTGCGAGGACCACGACGTGGCGGCCGCCGCCCCGGCACAGCTTGACTTCTCCATTGGGAAGCCGCTTGAGTCCTGCGCCCATGTGCGCTGTGGCTGAGCGGCTGCTCTGACTGCTGAGTGCTTGAGTTGGTCGCTTGAGCGCCGCGGGTGACCCGACTGAACACAAGGGCCGCGGTTTCAGTAGGGCAACTGGCTTGAGCGGAGTCCGGTCCGCCGCTCAGTAGCCGGGCGGGATCCGGTCCTGCGGCCCGTCAGCCACCTCTGCAGCGCCGTCGTCCATCTGCGCCCGCTCGGTCACGGCCGGGTCGGTCGAGTCCGAGACCAGCTCCGTGATGCGCAAGGTGCACTCCCACTGCGTCAGCTTGCCTTTGATCACCACCAGGTACGACTCCTGGTCGGCGAAGCGGTACACGTGACGCCGCTTCTCGACGATGTGTTTACTCGGCACATACGTGTGGAGGGCGGCGCGCAGTGCCTTCAGTGCCTGGTCCTTCGTTTCCAGCCCACGGCCGATGAACTCGGTCCTGTACACGTCGCTGTAGTACTGCGCGATCACGACCCAGTTGCCCATCCACTCCCCCTCGGCGCCGCTGCCAGTCAGCCACAGCTCGGCCTCCGGAACAAGAGTGATGCAGACCGAGGGGTGGCCTCCATGCGAGGGCGGGGACGGGACGAGGTACGGCCGGGAGCGCCAGGACGAGGCGCAGCTTCTCCTCCAGCCGGCAGTACCGGCACACTGCCAAGGCCCGCCCGCCGGGCGCCGGGACAGGAGAAGTACTGCATGGCCCCGTCCTGCCCGCAGCGCGCACGGCCGGTTTCGACGACTTCCACCGGCACGTGGGACTGTCTGAGGCGGTGCTGGCGGATCGGCTGCGCAAAACTGGTCGCCGCCGGGGTCCTGGATACGGTCCCGTACCGCGAGCCGGGCCACCGCACGTGTCACGACTACCGGCTCACCCGTAAGGGCAGGGATTTGTGGCCGTGATGCTCGCCTCGAAGCAGTGAGGCGACCGCTACACGGCGGATCCGGAGGGGCCGCCCCTGGAAGTCCGTCACCGTGACTGTGGTGAACCGCTGGAGACGGTCGTCGTCTGCGCGGGCGGACCACGGGCCTCTCGCCCCGCGCGGCAGGCTTACACACGGCCTGGTGCCACGGCGCACGTGACCACACGATGAGGACGGTGCCGGGCGCCACATGGGAGGGGATGAGTGCGGTCGGCGCGCAGCACGGGTGGTGGTCTGTGATGTCGGCGCCGTCCCGTGTATGAGGTACGGTCCGGCCGGCTGCAGGCAGCGTGTGTGGTGGCCGGGCCGGGGCATCCGGATTGCCGGGAGGTCCACATGGACACGAGTACATTGGCAGGGACCGGTCGGGCTCCTGTGTTCTCTTTCGCAATGGCCCGCTGGCAACGGGTCTGCACCGCGTCCTACGGGAAACCCGAAGGGGATGAACGACTCCGAGATTCCATATGGCGACGGCCGGCCCGTGGACGTGTACCTGGACCTCCTCCGCTTGCAGATGGACGCGGAGGACTACAGCCGTCTGCTGCGCGCGGTGGCACCTGTGCTGAAGGCGATCGAAGAGGAGCGCCTCTTCAGGGTCGACCTCACGCTCGACCCAGGTTCCGACGACGAACTGCCCCAAGAGGTACGAGACGAGGCCGCCCTGGTCATCGCCACCGCAGTGACCGGCCGGCTGGACAACGAGCTGGTCGAGATCGACGTCGACGAGGCCGACCCGATCAGGATCGTCACGGACGCGAACACCGCTGCCGACCCGGTCCGCCTCCGCGAAATCGCCGACTACGTCAAGGAACAGCACAGGGAGAACCAGGAACTGCGGGGCATCGCCGAGGCGAGCGGGCTGCCGACGGACTTCTGAGCGGCAGCGGCCCCCCGCCCGTGGCCCGCAGGTCTCTGTGACGCGACCGCGCTGACCGCGGCAGTGAAGTCGCCGGTCGTCATGATGGCGCCGCGCACTCGAGTGACAAGCACCGTTCGACAGCTGTCGCTCATCAACGGCGCGATCCGGCCGCGCCGCGCTGCCGCACGCCCTGTTCCCCTTGTGGTCAGCGGCGTTCCTCGCACCGGAGCACAGGAAGGGTGACGTCGTCCGTGCGCTGCGCGAAGGTCTGCGCTGCAGCACGGCCGACGCATATCTGCGGCCGGCCCGGTCCCGGCCGAACCTCAAGGTGCTGACCGGCGCCCAGTGCACCCGCGTGCTGCTCGGCAGCGACAGTGCGACCGGCGTCGAAGTGGACCGGGACGGCGAACTGATGTGCCTGCGCGCCGAACGCCAGGTCGCCGCCCGGGCCGGTGCCTACAACTCTCCGCAGCTGCTCATGCTCTCCGGCATCGGCCCGGGCGGCGACCTGGCGGCCCGCGGCATCACGCCCCGCGTCGACCTCCCCGTCGAAAAGAACCTGCAGGATCATCCCCATGTCGGGCTGTGCTACCTCACCGACACCGAATCGCTGTTCACCGCCGAAACACCGGACGACCTCCGCCTGCTGGAGACCGAGGGCCGCGGCCCGCTCACCTCGAACCTCGGCGAGGCCGGCGGGTTTCACCGCACTCGTGAGGAACTGGACGCCCCCGACATCCAGGTGCATGCCACACCGGTGATGTTCCATGAAGAGGGCATCAGCCGCGTGACCGACCACGCCTTCATGTTCGGGGCGGTCCTGCTCGCCCCCACGAGTCAGGGCCGGATCTTCCTGCGCTCGGCGCTCCCCAGCACCAAACCGCACATTCTGCACAACTACTGACCACCGAAGAGGATTGCGCCACGATGATCCGGGCACTGCGGATGCTGCTCGACATCGCCGACCGGCCCAGCCTGGCCAAGCACCGCCTGGCCGACTTCCGCGTACCGCGCTCCACGGACGACGCCGACCTGCTCGACTTCGCCCGGCGTGAGCTGCAGACCCTCCATCACACTGCGGGCACTTGTTCCATCGGCCCGGTCGTGAATTCCCGGCTCAGGGTGCACTGCGTGAACGGCCTGCGGGTGGTGGACGCCTCGGTGATGCCCACCGTGGTGCGAGGTAACACCAATGCTCCCACGATCTTGATCGCGGAAAAGGCCGCAGACATGATCCGCGGTTTCCCGGCACCGGTGTGACGGCAATGCCACGCACGGACCGGTGCGACGTCCTGGACTAGTGCTGTGACTGCATAGGTTCACCGGCTTGGTGATGCGTCGGCGGAGCGGGCCATGTTCTCGGCATGAACGACGCTGAAGTCGTCTCGCTCTCGGCCGGATGTGCTCGCTGCCCATACCCCGGGGGGGGCAGGACTCCCCGCGCAGCACGCTCTCATCGTCCCAAACGGCCGAGGACGAGCCTCTGGGGCGGCGGAGGTTGCCTCGAAATGGGCAGGGCGGCCGACCATTTGAGGATGCGGCGTCCAAGGATGTGCCGTCTACGGCCCATGCGCGTAATGTGGTCCGGGTACGTCCCAGACCACGCCCCAGGGCGTGATCGTCGGTCCCGCGTGCCCCCACGCCTCCGCGTCGACGGGGCTCGCCCGGGTGAGCGGAGGGTCAGCGATGGGCACGGTCACCACCGACGACGGCACCACCATCTTCTACAAGGACTGGGGTCCACGAAACGGCCGGCCGATCGTCTTCCACCATGGGTGGCCGCTGAGCGCCGACGACTGGGACAACCAGATGTTGTTCTTCCTGGCACACGGCTACCGAGTCATCGCCCACGACCGCCGGGGGCACGGACGCTCGAGCCAGACGGCCACCGGCCATGACATGGACACCTACGCCGCCGACGTGATTGCCCTCACGGACGCGCTCGATCTGCGCGAGGCATTCCACGTCGGCCACTCCACCGGCGGCGGCGAGGTCGCACGCTATGTCGCACGTGCCGAGCCCGGCCGCGTCGCGAAGGCGGTGCTGGTGGGCGCCGTACCGCCCGTCATGGTCAAGTCGCAGACCAATCCGGGCGGCCTGCCCATCGAGACCTTCGACGGCTTCCGCGAGGCTCTCGCCGCCAACCGCGCGCAGTTCTACATCGACGTGCCCTCGGGGCCGTTCTACGGCTTCAACCGCCCCGGCGCGCAAGTGTCGCAGGGACTGATCGACAACTGGTGGCGGCAGGGAATGATGGGCGCGGCCAACGCTCACTACGAATGCATCAAGGCGTTCTCCGAGACCGACTTCACCGAGGACCTCAAGCAGATCGACGTACCCGTCCTCGTCGCTCACGGAACCGACGACCAGGTCGTTCCGTACGAGGACTCGGCGCCGCTGACGGTCAAGCTCCTGAAGAACGGCACGCTCAAGAGCTACGAGGGGCTTCCACACGGGATGTTGTCGACCCACCCGGACGTCCTCAATCCCGACATCCTCGCGTTCCTGCAGTCCTGACCGCGTCCCCGCCTGACCGAGAGTGATGCGCTTCGCACCGCATGTGCTCCCGGGGCCGACGGAACGAGACGTCGGCCCCACGGCATTCGACAACAGAGCGTACGTCTTCCAGGGCACGGTAAGCCTCGCCGCAATCCGGCTCTGGCTCCGGTAGGGGCCTGCCGGACAGTCCCTCGTCACCTTCGGCGACGATAAATACGCCCGTGACGAGACTCTGGAGCGCGTGCCCCATCGATGGTGTTCAGCCGCTTGAACCGGGTCTCGTTGCTCTCGGACGGGCCGATCAGCGACGCTCCGACGACGCTGAGGAACCTCTGGGGGTTACCGAAAGCCGAGAGCTTCTGCCTGATCGTGACAGAGTTCCCGCTGACCGGTAGCCATTGCCTGATCATGGGCGACGAAAGAATCGCGTTCGGGAAGGCGCCGTTCTCGACACCATCGCCATCTTTGCTCTGCCCGGTATTAGCACGGACCGCGCCGCCCTGCGAGAAGGTACCGCGTTGACCGCATCCTCGAATCGCTTCGCATCGCCGACCGACAGCTTGAAGCGGACGTTTGTACCGGCCTTGTCCAACTCGACGCGAGTGAGGTCGGCCTCGGGCAGGTTGGTGCCGCCAGTGATGCGGTTGAGCCATGTGGCGTCGCCGGAGGAATCGACCATCGTTCTCAACGACGCTGCCGCACAGGCCGGAAGCTACCTGCTCTCCGGCACAACGCTCGAGAGCGCATGGGACGATGGCGCCATACGACTGGCATCTGTCGTCCCCCGGACCTCCGTCCCCGAGATCGCCGAACGCCTCGGCCTCGATATCGCAAAGCTGCACGCGCGGCTCGCGTCACAGATGCCACCGCTGTCATAGACAGCCGAAACGGCTGGCGAAGTCTTCGCGCTTGAACACGTCGGTCGCAACCGTCATCCCACCCGCGCCCGATCAGGCTCAACCCGCCGACCTGGTGCCCTCCGCCCCCGCCGTTGCGCCGGCGTCATGGCACCAGCGGGCCCCTCCAACTCGTCCAGACGCAGGCACTCGATCAGGTAGTCGCCGGTGTCGGGGGCACGCGTCACCCCGTGCGTCTCGCTGCCGAAGCCGGGGAAGCGACGGTCGAAGGACTCCAGGGCACTGAGGTAGCGCAGGAGAGGGCCGTCTTCCTCCCCGACGCTCTCGCCCGGCATGAGGACCGGGATACCGGGCGGCGTCACCGTGACCATCGCCGCGGCGACCCGGCCCGGTGCCTCCGTCAGGCGGATCCGTTCCGTGCCGCCGCGGATCAGGCGCTGGTAGCACAGCTGGGGCGGGGCGACCGGCTCCGGGAGTTGCTGGAAGGCCGTGTCGAGTAGTTCGACCAGGCGGGCCTCGCGCAGGTGCTCGTGCATCTCCTGGCACAGGTCGCGCAGCGTCAGCCCGGCGTAGCGTCGAGGATGCTCGGCGACCAGCGCGGGCAGCACACGGTCCAGCAAGGCATCACCGTCGTAGAGGTCCTTGAAGTCCATCAGGGCGTCCAGCAGCGTGCCCCACTTGCCCTTGGTGATGCCCATGGAGAACAGCACCAGCGTGGTAGAGCTGTCGGTTCCGGCGAAGTACTACCCGGGAGTTGCGAGGAAGAATGCGAGGTTGGCGGGCGCCTGGTCACCGGCGGTGGCGAACAGCCACGGCTGGAAGGCGTCCATCCTGTGGCGGAGCCGGGCGGCTCGGTTCTTCTGCAGGTTCTTCAGATCACGCACGGCGACGCGGCCTGCGTCGGTGAGGTGCACGTACGTGTTGTGCGGTCCCGTAGCGCGTGACGTCGATGTACATCGACGAGGTCTCCTTCACGCAGCCATCCAGCCACAACAGCACGAGTTCTGTCTCGACTGAGCAGCGTTCGCGACGGTGAGATGAGGAACGTCTCCTCCCTTGGGCCCCAGTGAGCTTGTCAGTCGGCTGACCTCTCGTTGATCAGAGACCCTTGGCTCAGCCATCGAACGAACGCGAAAGCCCAGGTCGCGAAGAGAAGGAGCAACAGGATGAGAGCCAGGAGCCAGGGGGCTGGACGGAACCAGCCGGCGAGGAGGGCCACGACGGCTGCCATGACGAGAAAGGCCTGCACTGACTTGTAGGCGGGGTGGCGGTCGTAGTCCGCCAGAGTGGGCAGAAGCACCACGGTAGTGATCAGCATGACGGCTACCGATCCACCCATCAGCCAGCTCACGGCCGCCGGTGACCGGTGGTCGGCGGCGTGCTCCACCAGCCCGACCATTCCCGCACCGGCTGCCGCCACCGCCATGGTCAGCGGCAGGTGCACGAAGATCCACGTCGCCAGGGAATAACCGGTCTCGCGGGGCAGCCGTCGGGACACCAGGTCGGCGTAGTTCCACCAGAAGCCGAAGCCGACGGCGAGCCCGAGCAGTCCCGTGGCCGTGACGAGTGCACTGCGTTCGGCGTCAGTCAGGCCGTTCACGACACCGATGACGACCTCGCCGAGCACGATAATGATGAACAGCCCGAAGCGCTCGACCATGGAGTCGGTCACGACGTCGTAACTCGGCCTTCTGCGCCAGGAGATGAGAACGACGCACTCCACGCTGCACCACGCGACGACGAACACCGCCCAGACGGCAAGGCGGGCGTCGACCGAAAGGGGTACCGAAGCCGCGATCAGGAACATGCCCGCGACCATGACGATCAGATAGCGTCGGGGCGTCCTGCGCAGCTCCGGCAGATCCAGCCGGTACACGGAGTACCACTGATAGCTCAGCAGGGCCAGCAGCAGTGCGTAGAGTGCGGCCAGGGTGCGGCCGTCGTCGCCGTCAGCATGGCCCACGTAGACCGCCATGAGGGACAGCAGCAGCATCTGCACGAAGATCAGCGAACGGGTGTGACCGTCTTCGCGGCCGTGCAGTTCGTAGAAGAGTGTGCCGTTCATCCAGGCGATCCAGATCAGCCCGAAGACCACGGCGAAAGTGGCCGTGCCCCGCCAGGACAGGTCCTCCGCGAGGGTGTGGGCCGCCTGCCCGATCAGGACGACGTAGACGAGGTCGTAGAAGAGCTCCAGGAAGCTGACGCTGCGAGCCGTGTCGACCTCGCCGTGCCGCCGCGGCGGACGGAAGAGCCATCGGCGCGTACCGATGCCCAGGGGGACTGCCTCAGCGGTGCCGGGACGCGACTCGGAGGCACTGTCTGACATATCGGACATAGGAGGCTCCCTTATCGGCAAGCGGCACGCAGTCGCACGGGTGTGTCGGTGCCGGTCAGCGGTCGGCCGAGTGCGTCCAGGCGTTGGTTCTCGCTCATCGGGACTCGTCGGGACGCCTTCATCGATGGTGTTGAGACCGAACGTCGGAACCGGGCCGGGGACAGCTCGCAGCCCACCGCACCGACCGCGCTCGGACTGGAGGGGGAGCCGGCAACACCGCGGGGACGGACGGCTGTGTCCGGCGGACTCGTCGCGGGGCACGCCTGCAGCACTCGTAGAAACAACTCCTCGCTAGGGGCCATCCACCCCAAACCACCCTCGCGGTCGGTGATGAAGCCGTCCACCGAGACACTCATCGAGCAGATCAGCATGGCTTCGAGCTCATCGCGCCGGAAGGACGGATGAGGACCGCGATGGATTTCGTCCCTGAGCTCGACATTGGGCTCTCCTTCCTTCTGCAGGCTGCTGTGCCACAGCCAGTCACGGATCGCGAGACGCAAAACCCATCCTCGGGGGAGGTCCAAGTGATCGTACGGCCATTGCCGGCGCCGCACCCGGACCCCGGCAGCGGCCGGCGCCGGTCTCGCGGCGCCGGGAGTCAGGGCGGCCAGACGCCGCCGGGCGGCTGTGACTGATCGTCCCAGGGCCGGCACCGGCAGAGCCGCTCGGGCACTCAGAAGTTCCGGATCATGCCATGACGGCTATGGGGATCACCACCGCGTCGGCCGTTCGGCTGACCTGCAGCGTGCAGCGAGGGTTGCCTGCGGGGGTCGGGGGCGGAACCCGCAGCTGAGTCTCCTCCAGTTCCCGGACCGGGCCGGCGGCCGGCATCACCGCGGCCACGGTCAGCGACCGGCCCGGCCCGGGTGCGACCCGCCACAGGACTGCCCGCCCGGGCATGCCGTGTTCGCATGCCCCTCTCAGTCAGCCGCACCACCTGCGCCCGAACCGGCCGCAGCCGCGGGCGGGACACCGGCTCACCGGGGTGGGCCCTGGAGGCCGGCACCCGCTTCAGGAACGGCTGTCGACCCGTGTCCTTCACCTCGCCATGCGAAATGGCGGGAAGACGAGCACGCTCGATTCACCCCGGCACCTCCAGGGCCGGCCCGAACCAGGCCAAGCCCCAATGACAGCCGTCCAGGCGTCAGGGCTCTCTGCTCACGGCCGACGCTCGCAGCAGGCCGTCGCCGGGCCACGGATCGCGCTCAGTCACCAGGCGCCCCACAGCAGGCCCGGCCGACCACGCCCGCGAGCGCAATTCACAGCGGCCGCCGCCGGCCGCGGCGGCCCTGCACCAGCAAGGCCTGCAGGGCCGCGAAGCGCTGCGGACCACGAACACCACCGTCGCCTCCCCCCACTGCGCACACGCTCCCCGCCCCGGGCATCCAGCCGGTCGGGCAGGCGCCCGGCGAGGACCGGGGTGCCGCATGATCACCCGGCCGGGGCCAGTGTGTTGTCGGAACATGCCGTTGTGGTTCCGTGCCTCGTCGGGGATCTGCTGCCTGAGGTCCCAGTGTTCGGCGATCCGGCCATCCTCCAAGCGGAAGATGTCGACGATCGCCGTTTCGGGGCCGCCCGGCACCCGGACGCCGTGGACGTGGGCGATCACGTGGTCGCCCTCGGCAAAGATCCGCTTCACCTCGGCGCGGAGGTAGGGGAAGTCCGCCTTGAGGGTTTCGACGAACTCCCGGAAGCCCTCCAAGCCGTCGGCGATTCGGGGGGTGTGCTGTATGTAGCTGCGACTGAGCGGCTATGCCTTCGAGCGCTCCGTCGGCGCCGTCGCGGTGGCTCTCGTGGCCGCCGGGGTGGAGGCCACGGGCCTGCGCGACATCATGGGCCGCCTGGACCTGACCCGGGTCCCGGACCGTCTGTTGCCCGGCCTGCTCGTGCTCAGCCAGGGTGCATCGCTGTTCGGAAGGCGGGGCGCATACCGGGGCGAGTGGATCCGGCAGTGGCTGGTGAAGGAATTGGCGCCGTGGCCGGCGACAAGACGTACTCCTCCCGCGCGCCTATCCGCGTCGCCGCGGTATCAAGTTGGTCATCGCGGCGAAGGCTGACCAGGCCTCCAACCGGGAGAAGACTGGCCGCTCCGGCGGGCGGCCCGTCTCTCACGACGCGGCTCTTTGCCGGACCGCAAGACGCCCTTGCTGCATCCGGCCGCGAAGCCGACGTTGGTGACGTACTCGTACTGGCCCCATTCGGAGCCGAGGTCCACGGTTGCGTCGCTGATCCATGCGTCGTCCAAGGCGGCGTCGTCTTCGTTGGCCCACGCCTCGACGATCCGGTCCCAGCGACGGACGTTGAACGTACGGAAGGACACGACGCGCTGGCGGGGCCGGTCGATCTGGGACTGGTTGACCGGGTGGAACACAACACGGATGCCGCGACCTTCACGACTGAGACGTGCGAGCAAGTACCTGGCGACGTTGTCGCGGCGCACCGTGCGGTAGGCGGTCTCGACGTTCTGCAGATGCTTCCTCGAAGGGCTGCGCTTGCCGTCCAGCCATGCCCTGAGCGTGCGGTCGGTGAGGGTGAGGCCGGCCTCGCGGGCTGCCTGGCGGGCGTGGTCGCTGCGGGTGAGGTGGTGCAGACGAGCCGGCAAGGCGTGCGCTGCTTTGTGGCCGTCAGGCACACGCCAGGTCCTGACCTGCTGGTTCGGGAGTTGCGTGAACGTGGCGCATGACAGCTCGAGTTACGGTGCGGCCATGGCGCTGGACGAGTACGGGGTGCGGTTGCTGCGCATGCGGATGGGGGATGTGCTCGCGCGCGGCACACAGATGGGGCAGCGCACCATCGCGCTCCCAAGAAGGTGCTGATCTTGCGGACGCCGGCGGCTGGGCGGCGTCGGCCGTGGTCCGGGTGCCGACGTCTTCGTATCCCGGGTAGAGGTAGTCGCGGGTGAGGGCTTGTGTGAAGCGGGCTTGATCGTCATGGACGAAGCACTGCACCTGCTCGGGGTGGCCGGCGGCCGTTTCGCGGATTTGGGCGCTCAGGACTGCGGCGCGCGCTGCCGTCGCGCGCTGCTGTGCACGTGGCACAGCAACAGGCATACGTCGTCCTCGTGTTCGGAGTCATGCAGCAGCGGGTGCAGGAGCCGGTCGGCCGACGCCTCCAGGTTCTCTTCGAGTCCGGTCCGGCCCAAGCCGCCCAACACCTCGGCGAGGCGCCCGATACCGGGGTCTATCCCACAGGAGCGGCGCTCCACCAGGCCGTCGGTGTACAGCGCCAGCGTCGATCCGGGCGGGAGCGGCACGGTGTGGTCGCGGATCTCCTGCTTCAGGGGGATGCCCAGCATGGCACCGGGCTTGGCGTCGAGGGTGCGCACCTGACCGTCGGGGGTACGCAGCACCGGTGGCGGGTGACCGGCGGCGGCCCAGGTGAGTGTGGGTTCGTCGGGATGGAAGCGTGCGATGGCCGCGGTGGCGTAGAGGTCGAGGCGCAGGCGGTGCAGGAACTGATGTAGCCGTGTCAGGAGTTGGCCGGGGCTGCTGCCGTCGACGGCGTAGGCGCGCAGGGCGGTGCGCAGCTGACTCATCATCACCGCGGCGTGCAGTCCGTGTCCGGTGACGTCTCCGATGACGGTGATCAGGCTGCCGTCGGGCTGGCGGAAGGCGTCGTACCAGTCGCCGCCGATGTTCAGGCCGCGGGTGGCGGGCAGGTAGCGTGCGGCCAGGCTCAGGCCGGGTGTGGTGGGCAGTTCGGTGAGCAGGGCGCGTTGCAGGGTCTCGGCGATGTCCCGGTTGTGCTCGAAACGTCTGGCGTTCTCCAGGGCGATGCTGGCCCGTCGGGTCAGCTCGATCAGCATGACGGCGTCGTCCGGGTCCCAGCGTTCGTCGGGCGGCGACAGCGTGAGGACGCCCTGCGATGCCCGCCGGGTGAGCAGGGGGATGCACAGCAGGGGCCGGCCGGGGTCGAGGGCCGAGGGCGGCTGGTCGTCGACACCGGGCAGCCCGCCGGGGTGATCGGCGGCGTACTGCGGGCGGCCGCGGCGGGCCGCGAGGACGGCGGCGGCCGGATGCGGGCCGCCGCCCAGCTCGTCGTCCGCACCGTCGAACAGCCAGACGTCGACGGTGCGCGCGTATCGCGGCACCAGCAGTGCAGGGAGCAGCCGAACGATGGCCTCGTGGTTCAAGGAGGCCGTCAGGGCGGCGCTGGCGTCGGCCAGGAAGGTGAGCCGGCCGCGGGCGTTCTCCGCCTCCTTGCGGGCCTTCTGCTCGGCGGCGAAGAGTTCCCGCTGGGCCCGGCCGGCGGCGTCCAGTTCAGCGTGGAGCGCAAGGACGCCCTGGTTGGTCTGGTGGAGTTCCTCGCGGTGGAACGCGACCAGTGCCTCCTGCTCGTCGAGCCGCTCCAGCAGCAGGGCCGCGTCCTCGTCGGCGCCGAACAGGGCCTCGGCCAGGGTCGCCGGGTCGTCGGCCGCCTGCTCGGCGCCGGAGACGTCCACGTCCTCGGCGCAGGGGACCGACGCCCGCCACGGAGGCTGCCGGTCCTCCGGGCGGCGCTTCGCCGGCGCCACCTCGACGCGGAAGGCGCCGCCACCGGGCGACAGAGCCACGTCCGCGGCGACCTGCCAGTCACCTCCTTTGGTGAGGCACTGGCGCAGTTGTGCGGTGAGCGCAGCCACCAGGCGCATCCGCTCGACGGGGGCCACTGCGCACCCGGCGGCCAGCCGCGCGGTGGCGATGCGGGCCTGCGCGGCGTCGGTGGTGGTGCGTACGTACCAGGTGCGGGTCATCAGGAGCCGTCCGAGGGGAAGGGACTCAGCACGACAACGGCGGTGTCGTCGCGCACCGGCAGGGCGGGGCTGCTGGCGTCCCGCACGATCGACGCGGCGATCACGGCGGGGTCGAGTGACGGTGAGGCATGTGCGGCCGGTCCGGGACTCCAGCGGCTCGGCAGGCCGTCGGTGTGCAGGACCAGGAGACAGTCGTCCGTCCACAGCTCCTGGGACTGCGGCAGCCGGGCCGGTAGGTGGGCACCGACGATGCCCGGGCGCGAGACAAGCCCCTGCCAGCGCTCGCCTCGGCGCAGCCGGGCCCCCACGTTGCCCACTCCGGCGAAGTGCAGCTGTCCTGCGGCGACGTCGATCTGCGCCACGGCCACGGCCGCACCCCTGGTCTCGCGCAGGGCTCCGTGCAGCCGCCGCAGCAGGTCCGCCGGTGACAGGTGGGGCGCGCTGCGCAGTGCCTCCACCGCGGCGGAGGAGGCGCGGGCTGCCTGAGGGCCGTGGCCCAGGCCGTCGGCCAGCAGCAGTGTCACGCGGTCGCCCGTCCGGACGCACGCCCAGGCGTCGCCGGAGAACTCCGCGCCCGCGAGGGGGATGTTGACGCCGCCGGCCCGTACCGGGACAGGGGCGGGGTACCAGCCCGCGGCGTCACGGTCCGGGCCGGGAGCGATCCTGGCCATGGCGACCGTGCCCCGCCCCGGTGTGCTGTGCAGGGCGAAGTCGCCGGCCGTGCGCAGGCACGTGCCGAGGCCGGCGCCGAGGGAGGCGGTGGTGGAGTAGCCGTCGCGCAGCGCCACGGCGGTGTCGGGCATGCCCGGTCCGTGGTCGACGGCCACGATCTGCACCACTGCGATCCTCTCGTCGCCGTAGGCCGGAACCACCGGCCCCACGAGGTCGAGGAGTATCTGCCCGCCGCCGGCGTGTTTCAGCAGATTGGTGGCGAGTTCCGTGGCCACGAGCTCGGCGGCGGCGACCCTGTCATCGGCCAGCCCGGCATGGCGGGACGCGGCCCCGGCCGCCACGCGGACGTCGCGTACGCGGGTCGAGTCGTGCACCGGCACCTCCCACACGCGTGGCATCAGGGTGCCTCACGCGGACGGGGTGGCCGGGCGGTCCATGACGTCACCGTAACGGTGGTGCCGATGCCGCGGCGGCTGTCGATGGAGAATTCGTGCACCAGGCGCCGGGCGCCGCCCAGGCCCATCCCCAGCCCCTCGCCGGAGGTGTAGCCGTCGGACAGGGCCTGGTCCAGGTCGGCGATGCCGGGGCCCTGGTCGCTGAAGACGAGCCGCAGCCCCTGGATGCCGCCGCTGCTCACAGGTGTGCACTCCAGCTGGCCCCCGCCGCCGTGGACGAGGGCGTTGCGCGCCAGCTCGCTGGCGGCGGTGACGAGTTTCGTCTGCTCGACCAGACGGAACCCGAGTTGGGCGGTCATCTCCCGCACATGCTGCCGTACTCGCACCAGATCGAGGTCCGAGTGGATGGGCAGGCAGGCGGAGACACTGCCGGTGCTGTGGGTCACGGGCTCTCCCGGTGGGCCCGCCCGGCCCGGGGCAGGGCCGACACCTCGGCCCCGAGCAGGCGCAGGGCCTCCTCGGTGTTCAGAGCCGTAAGCAACCCCGGCAGGGTCAGGCCGAGTTCCACCAGGGTGATGGCCACCGCCGGGCGCATCCCCGCCACCACGGTCTGAGCGGCCAGCAGTCGGGTCATGGCCGCGACGTCACTGAGCACGCGGCCCATGAAGGAGTCGACGACCTCGACACCGGAGAGGTCGATGACGACACCGTTGATCGCGCTGTCGGCGACGGTCGCGCCGATGTCCTGCTGGAGCTGTTCCGCTGTGCTGTCGTACAGGTCGCCCTGGAGGGTGACCAGGAGCACCCCACCGAGCCTGAGGACCGGCACGTGTCCTTCGTGCGGGAAGGTGGCGGCGCCGGTCACCGGGCCTCCACGGTCGAGGCGGGGTTCGGCACGATGTGCGCCCCCTGCTGCTGCAGTGCGTAGGCCAGGGCGTCGGCGAGGCTGGCGCGGGTGAGCACCGAGCTCAGGTCGATGCCGAGGTGGACGATGGTCTGAGCGATGGCGGGCCGGATCCCGGACACTATGCACTCCGCTCCCATCAGTCGGGCGGCCGCCACGGTCTTCATCAAGTGCTGCGCCACCAGGGAGTCGACGGTCGGCACTCCGGTGATGTCCAGGATCGCGATGCGGGCGTGCTCTTCGACGACGGCGTCCAGGAGCGTCTCCATGACCACCTGGCTGCGGGCGCTGTCCAGAGTGCCGATCAGGGGGACGGCGACGATGCCTTCCCACAGCTTGATCACAGGTGTGGCGATCTCCAGCAGTTCGAGCCGCTGACGGCTGATGAGTTCCTGCCCGGCGATCGTCGTCGTCTCCAGCATGACCAGGCGCAGTGTGCCCATGAGCACGGTCAGCGCCGTCGTGCACTCCCTCAAGTGCTCGGCGGGCGCTTCGGAGAGCTCGTCGAGCAGGAGGTCGGTGACGAGCGGTCGCAACGCGTCCATCTCGGCCGAGATCTGCGCGAGGGTGGCGCCGGCACGGGCCCGGGAGTGCGCCGTACGCGCCAACTGCTCGCGCACGACCGCGAACCCGTCCGCCTCCGCGTCCTCCACCCGCCCCGAGGCGGCCACCGCGGCCAACGCCTCCACCACTGTCCGTCCGGCTTCCACCGCCTCGTCCCGGGAGACGGTGAACACGGTGCGAAACAGCGTCGCGTCGGCCCAGCGCTGGGCGATCTGCTCCCGCCGTCGCCGGAGGAAGGCCTCGACCTCCTCCACCGGGTTGGTCTGATGTTCTGCCGCCTGCGGCTCCGGCACGTGCTTCCCTCCTCATACGGTGTGCGCTGCCCCGACCGTACGGGGAGCGCCGGACGGTACGGTCAAGGCGCCTGCCGTGGCCCCGACCGGTCGGCACAGACCACGAGCGCGTCGTCGCCGGCCACTGCCGTACCGCGGTGACCCGGCGTTCTCTCAGGACGGCACCCGGGGGGCCTCGGCCGCACGGCGGCAGCGTCCGGGGAGAGCCGGCGTCGACGACCGGAAGCCCGCCCCCGTTCCGATCGAGGTCGGGCAGGAGCACGGACAGGTGGGCGTCTTTGCGGTGGTGGGTGTGGCCGGCCGGGCCGGCGGAAGGCATCGTGACGGCCGGGACGCCGAACCGGTCGCCGCGCACCATCGCCGGCGCACACAGGCGTGCCTGGCCGTCGGTCGGCTTCTCGACGACGGGGTCCTGGCCTCCGGAAGCCCGTCCGGCCGGGCTGCGGTACGCCGGCACGGGCTCGGTGGGGCTTGGAGCCGGGTGAACGGGATGGAGCGTGGCGAAGCCGTGGTCCGCCGGGCGCGGTCGAACGCTCTTCGACGCGCAGCCGTCGCACGGTACTTCGCGGACCCTGTCCACCTGTTGGTGCGGGGCCGCGGAGCCGAGCGCGTGCCCGGCTGCCACGAATCTGCTCACGAGTCGGATACGCCATTCTCACCTGTGGCCGCCGAGCTGCCGGGGGGTCCTGTGAGGAGCGGGACCTCGACAGCACCGGTGTCCGTCGCCCTGCTCACGCTGTCGTCCTCACCGCCGCGGTCGTCCCACGGCAACTGCCGGCGCTGCTTGTGCGGCCCGCGATCGATGAACTGCCTCTCGGAGAATGTGTTTTCACTCGTCCGTCGAGGCCGCAGGCTCGGGGTGCGCCGACCGGGAGTCCGCAGTGGCGAGCGCCTCCTCGACACTGCCGACGATCGGAACGGTGATGCTGACCCCGGTCAGATCCAGGATGCGCTGGACGGCGGGCGTTGGGGAGATGACGTACACACCGCCCGAGACCTCACGCACCTCCTGATAGGCGCGCAGGACGATGTTCATGCCGGACGAGTCCATGAAGGGAACGCCGGCGATGTCGAGCAGGAAGTGGCGCCGGCCGTGGTGGAGTTGGTTGGCGAGATGGTGCTGCAACTCGGTCGCTGTATCCATGTCCAGGTCGCCCTCGACCGTGAGCAGCACGGCGTCCTCCCGGGGCAGCTCCACGTTGATCGACAAGGGATTCTGGGCAACGGACACAAAAACCTCCCACAGGCGTCGGCGATCGGTACGGGTGCCCCGACGGTCGGATTTCATGCATCGCGGCGCCGAGACACCCCAGGACCGGCCCCTGGAGGCCGTCATGGGTGGTTTCGGGCATGGCACTCCTGTCCCGCGCGTGCTGTTGACCGTCCGTCGATGCCTTCGCCCGCCTACCCCCGGATGCTCACAGCACACGGGGGTGGTGCGAGGCAGTGGCACTCCGTCGGGCCTTTGGCTGCTTTTGTGCGCATGGCTTCGAGCGGCGGTTTGGCGGCTCGCCGACTGGTCACGCGGAAAGGAGGAAGGCATCACGGATGTGGAGGAGGGGAGGGAACTCAGGCCTGCCTCAGGGTCCGTCATGGACGCACGGCGGGTCCTTCGTCCCCTCGCCTCCATCAGGGAGCGAAAGGATGAGTGAGACGTACCGGACCGGTGCCCCCAAGAGCTCGACGGGAGCGGGCCGAGAGCGCCGCGGACCGCGGAGTCCGGCGGAGGCACGCGGAGCCGTGCGGCGGGTGCTGTCCGAACAGTCGCGGGCCCGGGGCACCGCATGCCCATCGGACACGCTCTCGGACGCTTTGCTGGTGGCATCGGAACTGACGACCAACGCGATGCTGCACGGCGGCGGCATCACCGACTTCGACGCCGAGGTGGTGGGTCAGAACCTGTACCTGTCCGTCAGTGACCGGGAGCGGCGGCGGCCGGTCGCTCTCGACCCGGTCGACCGTCACGGACGACGGCGCTGCTCAGGCCGCGGATGGCCGATCGTGTGCAGGCTGTCCCGCGATGTGCTGGTGTCGGATCTTCCGGCCGGCGGCAAGCGCGTCACCGCGGTGATTCCCCTTTCGGCGCGGTGATTCCCTTTCGGCGGAGTGCCGGCGCCCGGTCGACAGCACCTGATGACCCGGACGTGCCGCTGGGCCGACGGCCGGCGGCCGCGGCCCTCGCTGGGCGGCCGCGGCCATGCTGGGCGGCCGTGCTCAGGCGACCTCGGGCTCCAACAGCCCGGCACGCAGTTGCTTGATGATGCGGCTGATGAGCCGCGAGACGTGCATCTGGGAGACGCCGATCCGATCGGCGATCTGCGCCTGGGTGAGCTCCTCGACGAAACGCAGATGGATGATCCGGCGTTCACGCTCGTCGAGCCCGTCGATCAGGGGCGCCAACGAGTGGAAGTCCTCGACGAGTTCGAGCGACGGATCCTCCTCACCGAGGAGGTCGGCCAGGACGGAATCGCCGTTTTCCGCGTCCCCCGCGACGGCGGCGTCCAAGGAAGAGCACTGGTAACAGTTGGAGGCCTTGCGAGCCTCGATCACCTCGTCCTCCGACAGGGACATCAGCTGCGAGAGCTCGCGCGTGGTCGGTGTACGGCCCAGCCGAGAACTGAGTTCTTCCGTGGCCCTGGCCAGCTCCACCCGCGCCTCCTGCAGCCGGCGCGGCACATGGACCGCCCAGCTCGTGTCGCGGAAGAAGCGCTTGATCTCGCCGACGATGTACGGGACGGCGAACGTCGTGAACTCGACCTCCCGGGACACCTCGAAGCGGTCGATGGCCTTGATCAGCCCGATGGTCCCGACCTGGACGATGTCCTCCAGCGAGTCCCCGCGGGCGCGGAAGCGCGACGCCGCGTACCGCACCAGCGACAGGTTCATCTCGATCAGCGTGTTGCGCACGTACTGGAATTCGCGGGTGCCCTCCTCCAGCATGACCAGCCGGTCGAAGAACTGACGCGACAACTCGCGTGCCTCCTGGGGCCTCACCCTCGTCGGATCCTCGATCAGCGGCAGCGCCGCCCCGTCCGTCGTGACCGTCTGCTGTGCCGTGGCCGTTGCCTGCGCCACCGTCACGGCTGCCATGCTGCCCTCCCGATCGCCGGAACCTGCGTCCTTCCCCGCGTGCCCCTGCTCGCGCGGCTCACTCCCCTTTTGTGAGCCGGAACACAGCACCGTGATGAGTTCTGGCGCGAAGTCGCCCCTCGGTGCGCTCGATCCGGACACGTTGTCGGTGGAGATCCCGGCCGACGCCGGGCCGGGTGTCAACCCTCGTGGGCCGGCGGCTGTTTGCGTGCCCGGTCGCGGGGCATGCGGGTTTTCGTGCTTCGGACCAGAGGCGCACCGGTGCGTGAGGTGTGACCGCTCCGGGGCCCAGTGCCCCGTGCACCGTTTCCCATGGAGATTCCCTGAGAGCGCATTTTCGGGAGCTGTTCCCACATGCTGGTTGAACCGTCCGCACATGGTTCCGACATCTCTGCCCGTCCCCGCGTGGCCGGCGGACGCGTCCACGACGACGCCCCCGACACCGCGGCCGACTTCGCCCACCTGGCCGCTCTGCCCGATGGCCCCGAGCGGGACGCGGTACGCGACCGGCTGACCGAGGCGTGGCTGCCCATGGCCCACCGCATTGCCGGCAAGTTCCGCAACCGCGGTGAGTCACTCGAGGATCTGCGCCAAGTGGCGGCCCTGGGACTGGTGAAGGCCATCGACCGGTACGAGCCTGGACGAGGGGCCTTCGAAAGCTACGCCGTACCCACCATCACTGGGGAGATCAAGCGGCACTTCCGCGACCGGATGTGGGCCCTCAGGGTCCCCCGTCGCGTCCAGGAGGTGCGCAACAAGGTGCGGATCGCGCGCCGCGACCTCGCCGACTCCCCCGGCGGCTCCGACCCCTCGGTCGCGGAGATCGCCGCCCACACGGGGCTCACCGCGGAGGAGGTCAACGCGGGCTTGGAAGCCATAGAGAGCTTCAGCACCCTGTCCCTCGACGCGGAGATGTCCTCGAGCGACGACGGCTTCAGCCTCGCCGACACGATCGGCACCTGCGAGGAGGCGTACGACGTCGTCATCGACCGGGAGGCGGCCAAGGAAGGCCTGCGGCGCCTGCCCGAACGTGAGCGCGCCATCCTGTACATGCGCTTCTTCGAGGACATGACCCAGAGCCGTATCGCCGACCGCCTGGGCATATCGCAGATGCACGTCTCCCGCCTCATCAGCCGGTGCTGCGCGCGGGTGCGGCACGAGGTACTGGACCAACAGCCAGGGCCGGAGGACCGCGGCGACAACGGCAGGGCCGGATGACGCAGCAGCCGCCGCGTTCCCAAGGCCCCTGCGCAGGCCCGGCCGCCTCGCTCGGAGGGCGGGCGCGACGACCACTTTCCAGGAGCCGATCGACATGCTGATGCCCCATCCGGCGATGCTGCGCAGGCTCGTCGAGGAGTACCAGACGCTCATGACCCCAGAAGGCGACGGGGAGGCCGGTGCGGGCCGAGACAACCTGTGGGCGCAGGACCTGGCCTGCGCGCTGTGCGTGTCGACCGGAACCCGGGAGGTGGGCCGGGCTGTGGAAACGGCCCGCCGCCTGCTCGCCGCCTCGCACGACCCAGAGTCGTCGGCGATCGCCGGCTGAGCTGGGCGAACGCACAGGCAAGAGGCGGCGAAAGGAAGAAGGCGACGAGGTGAGCACCGGCGGAATCTGGTCGTACCCTCCTGGGAGCGGCCACCAGGAGGGACAGGCCCTCACGGGCTTCGCGGTCGAGGCGACCGACGGGGTCATCGGTCATGTCGACCGCCAGGCCGACGACACTCCCCTGCGGCACTTGATCGTCGACACCGGCGCATGGGTGTTCGGCAGGAGTCTGGTCATCCCCGCGGGCACGGTCACGGGTATCGACCTCGAGACCCGGACGATCACGGTGGCGTGCACCCGAGCGGAAGCCAAGGCGGCTCCCCGCTTCAGGACGGACCGCGAGACGCTCGATCCCGAGTACCTGTCCGCCGTCGGTGCCTATTACGCCGCTCTGCCCCATGGTTCGGGCGCGAGCGGGTAGCAGAGGACACATGCGCGCCCCGGACGGACGACGAGGAGCGGAGACGACAGCGTGCGAGGACATGGTGAAGTGACGGAACGCGAAGTCCCTTTGGGGTGTGCCTGCGATGCTCGGGAAGTGATGAGCGTGCCGCCGCCGGCGCACGAGCTGCTGTGAAGCCGGTGGAGCGCCGTTCGCCCCGGGACGGCGCAACGGCGCGTACCCGGTCGGTCCCGATCACCAGCGCGGCGACGGCACGCAGTCATGTGCGGGCGGTCGTGGGAGACCACTGGTGTGCACCGTCCGGCCCGGCGAGTGAGCGAGCCGTCATGGATCTCCTGCTGGTCGTCTCGGAACTGGTCACCAACGCCATACGGCACGGCGGCGGCCTCGCCGGGTTCGAGGTGGACCTTCTTCCCGAGGGTGTGCGGCTGAGCGTGCACGACTACAGCGACAGCGTTCCCTCCGCCGCCTACGGGTCCGGCACACTGCCCCCCGCGCACGAGGGCAGCGGCTACGGATGGCCGCTGATCATCCGTCTGTCCCGCGAGATCCACATCGAGTGCCGCCGGAAGGGCGGCAAGACGGTGAGCGTGCTGGTGCCGCTGATGTGAGTGTGCGCTCGTGGGGCGGGCAACTCACCACGGCAGGACCACGTGCACGTCCTTGCCGTCCTCACGCACCACCACGTTGACCTGGTCGCACAACGTGTGGATCAGATACCAGCCGATACCGCCGCCACCGCCCTTGCCCGGGTGGAAGGGGCGCGGCGCCGGTGCGGTAGTGCTCGTGTCACTGACTGTCACGTGCACACCGTCGTACCCCTTACGCATCGTCACTCCGAACGGCCCCGGGGCGTACTGGATGGCATTGGCGGCAAGCTCGCTGACGACCAGCAGGATGTCGTCCCGGTACTCGGGCGTCGCCGGCGGCGAGGACCGCGCAAGCGCGGTCAGAAACTCCTCCGCGCCGAGGCGGGCTCCCGTCACATCACCAAATCCCCCGTCAAACCTGACCTCCCAGTCCTGGTTGTCTTCCGAAGACGCTTTGCCGCCCCCATGCGATTCGGTCGCCATCACACCTTCTCCGGCCCGCCCGCCGCCGGCCACGGTGACTTGTCGTACTGCTTCCACCGCTGCTGGTTCCCAGCCACCGCGCGGATACGCGTGCGAAACCGGTGGGAACCGTGGACCCTCGGGATTGTCGTGGTGGAGGGATGGCGAAGCCCATGCGTTCGTACACGTCTGCGGTCAAGGTCCGGGGGAAGTCGACGCGATGGCGGCCCGCCGGGGATGGAGATCGCGACATAGCCATGTGGCCGACAGCAGCGGCAACGGCGAAGGGGAACTTCAGGTCCTCCATGAAGAACTCGCGAGCAGGTGCATGCCCGTGGCGACCCTCCACCAGGGGGAAGCAGCCTCTGCAGCACCAGAAAGCCGCTCGGCGCCCTGGGCCAGGAGTCTGCAGTACCCCAGTCCTCCACAGGATGCCCTGCGGCGCTGACACAGGATCAGACGAAGGCCGCTGCCATGTCCGCTGGACTGCGAAATCGCTGACCAAGTTCGAAGCGCATTCGCCGCCGGACCTTGAACGGCTTCCCCACGGCGGTCGTCAAGCCGCAGCAATGAGGCGGCGCGTCACTGCTCATCGAGGGATGCCTGCCGGGTAAGGAACTCCTCGAACGCCGCCTTCTGCTTCGGATCCATGAAGCCCTGGCGGACACGGCAGGCCTTCTGCTGGAGCCGGCGAGCCTCATCGGGATCCAGTAGCTCGGCGACCACGACGCCTTTGCGAGCAGCAACCGTGCGCCCACCTACGCGACGCACTGAAGACGACGTACGCCTACGACAGCGCAGGCAGGATCACCAACTTGACCCCGCCCGGCGAACTGCCATGGACAGCGCATGCCTGCCGGTCTCAGATAGCGCCCCGACCGGGGCACCAGGGCACCCCGTTCGGCGAAGACAGCCGCAATGCTTGATCCTGCTCGGAACTGGTGGCCATCGAGCACGTATTGACATGGGTCGTCGTAGCCCGCAGAGTCATGCCCCGACAGTCCCCGCAGTGCACCGGCAGTGATGCGAGCCACCCCATGAGGAGTGTTGCCGTCATGTCCGAAACACCCGCTGTCTCACGCCGACTGCTCCTCGGCGGAGCCGTCGCCACCGGCGCTCTCGCAGCCGGGATGACCGCCGCGGCCCCGGCCGCCTCCGCCGAGCAGGCGCCCCGCCGCCGTCCCGGCCAGAAGCCGATGATCGCAGTGCCGTTCGAGGCGCACAGAAGCGTCCGCGTCGGTGTCATCGGCCTGGGCAACCGCGGTGGAGGCATGATCACGGGCTGGGCGGCCGTACCCGGCTGCACCGTAACCGCCGTCTGCGACATCCGCGCCGACCGGGCGCGACGCGCCGCCGACCGGTTGGTGAGCAAAGGCGAGCCCCGCCCCGCCGAGCACGGCGGATCGGCCGACTCCTACGCCCGGATGCTCCAGCGCGACGACATCGACCTGGTGTACGTCGCCACGCCGTGGGAGTTCCACTACGAGCACGGCAGAGCCGCACTGCTCAGCGGCAGGCACGCCGTGGTGGAACTCCCCATCGCGACCGAACTGCGTCAGCTGTGGGACCTGGTCGACACCTCCGAGCGCACCCGCAGGCACTTGCTCCTCGCCGAGAACTGCTCTTACGGCCGCAACGAGCTGGCGATGCTGAGAATGGCGCACGCCGGCTTGTTCGGAGACATCACCAACGGCCATGGCGGCTACCTCCACGACCTGCGTGAACTCCTCTTCTCCGACACGTACTACACCGACTCCTGGCGGCGGCTCTGGCACACCCGCAGCACCGCGTCCCTCTACCCCATGCACGGGCTGGCCCCGATCGCGGCAGCCATGGACATCAACCGCGGCGACCGGATGACCACCCTGCGCGCCACCGCGACCGCTCCGAAGGGACTGGCCGACTACCGCGAGCGCTTCGTCCCCCGCGACCACCCGTCCTGGAAGGAGACGTACATCAACGGTGACCTGGTCACCTGTCTCATCGAGACCGACAAGGGCAGAGTCATCCGGGCCGAGCACGAGGTGAGTTCGCCCCGGCCCTACAGCCGGATCAACTCCCTCGCCGGCAGCCGCGGGATCGTCGAGGACTACACCGGGCCCGCCCCGACCGGCGCACGCGTCTACCTCGAACCGGACCACGGCGGCCACACCTGGCGCGACTTCGCCGACTACCGCAAGGAGTACGACCACTGGCTGTGGCGGAAGGTCGGCGATGACGCCGCGAACAACGGTGGCCACGGCGGCATGGACTACGTCCTGCAGTGGCGCACCGTCCAGCTGATGCGCGCCGGGCTGGTACCCGACATCGACGTGTACGACTCGGCCGCCTGGTGCGCGGCGGTGCCGCTGAGCGCCGCATCCCTGGCAAGAAACGGCCGCCCCGTGCCCATCCCGGACTTCACCCGCGGCGCCTGGGCCGGCAAACGGCCCGGACTCGACTCCACCCCCACGGACATGCCACCCGTCACCTGACCCGACGCGCCGCCCGCACGACAGTGCACGGTTCACAGCGAAGCGGCCTGCGCTGCAGTCGTCCAGGCGAACCCGTCCGGGTCGGTGAACGGCCCGGCGTCGCTGCCGATCGTGAGCCGATGCGATCCGGTGCCTCCAGGACGCGCCGGATCTCGTAGACGTCCAACAGGCCCGAGAGCGGAAGGAGTTCGCGGGTCATGGAGAGGATCGACTCGATGTGGCAGTCCATCTCGACGGGGCGAGCGCAGTAGCCGTTGCCGAGCATTCGGCGGTGCATCTCCCTCTGGAGCTTGGCCATCTCCACCTCTTCGACGTCGGCCGGTAGTTGGCGCGGGACGTCGTAGAGTGCCTCGGCATTCTCAGAAACGGCGAAGTACTCGTCGGCGACGGTCCGGTCGGCAGCCGCGCGTAAACGCGGGTCATGGACAACGATTTGTGTCCGAGAAGTGAGGCGATGACCTCCAGGGGGATGCCCCGGTTGATCGCCTGGTCGGCCAGGGGTATGGCGGAGTTGGTGTGGGGTGACCCGGCCGAGACCCCCTGTGGGGCGGCCTTGCGTACCGCGGCCTGCATACGGGAGGCGTTGACCGGGCTGCCGTGGTCGGTGAACAGCAGGTTCGAGCGCAGGCAGTCGGGACGGTGCAGCAGCCATTCGTCCAGCAGCGTGGTGGCCGCGGCGTCGTAGAGGAAGCGCGGCGGGAGTTCGTCCGCGATCGGGAAGTCGCTGTCGAACACCAGCTGGCGGGGCGGCCGGTCGGCGGCGTCCCGCTCGTCCAGGCGACGGAACAGGCCGCGGAGTTTGCTCAGCCGGTCGCGGACAGTGTGCCGGTGCTGCGGGCCGCGGCGGGCGGCCGGCCGCTCCAGCAGCCGCTGCCGGTAGCGTTCGGTGTGCCGCCGCTTGACCTCGGCGACGGTCACAGCCGTGTCCTCTGCGGCCACCAGCAAAGCGAACTCGCGCAGCGTCCCGGCGATCTGCTGCAGATCGGTGCATGGTGTCCGCCATCCTGACCGGGGGGGCGGGCCCACTCCTGGGCCCGCATATCGGCGCGGTCCGGGGTGTGCCGGCGCGGCGGCTGGTCGGTCGACTCGCAGTGGAACAGCGTCGCTTCGAGGCTGAACAGGCAGTCGACTCGGTCATCAGTACTCGTTGCGGCGCCGCAGCCTGAACGGCCGGCCATCGGGGTCGACGAGAAGGCGATGCAGAGGCGTGCACAGCGTCTTGGCCGTACCCGAAAGGCTCAGCGGGCGATAGGTGCGCAAACGCCCGGGTGGCCTGGGGCCGCGGCGGCCGTTGTCGTGCCACGCGTCCAGTGCGGCAGCGCTCGCCGCGAAAGCGTCGAAGGCGTTCAGGGGATGACAGAGCCGGTCGGGCGCGTGCGGGGTCCCGGGCGCTTCCAGGTCCAGGTGCTCGCGCGAGAGTTCCAGGCGCAGATCCCTGGCGAAACTACGCGCCCCGTCCCCGAGGCCGCCAGGGTCACGCGGCTCGCGTGGATCCCTGGTCTCGTCCAGGACGGCACAGGTGAGTTCGGAGTCGTGGGTCCAGGAGCGGAGATTGATGTTGTCCGATCCGACCGAGGCCCACACATCGTCGATCACGCACACCTTGGCGTGGACGTACACCGGTGTCCCGGCGTGGTTCTCCAGCCCGTACACCGCGACGCGCCCCCCACCGGCTCGACGCAGGCGGTCCAGGGCCGTGATCCGGCCGATCAGATTCATCGGCAGTGTGAGCCGGCCGTCCTGTTCGGGAACGGAGGGGATGACCGCGGTCAGGCGTAGACCGGGGTTGGCGGTCAGTGCCTCGGCGAAGCACTCCACCACGTGCGGAGACCACAGGTACTGGTCCTCGAGATAGATCAGGGCCCGGGCCCGCCGCAACGCCTTGCGGTAGCCGCGGGCGATACTGCGCTCGCCGTCAGGGGCGAAGTCGTAGCCATGCAGCAGCCGGTTGGGGTAGGTGCGCAGGATCTGGAGGGTGTGTATGCCGCAGGGCGCTGGATCCGGTGCCTGGGGTGGTAGCGGGTCGGCACGTACGTCCTCGCCGTGAACGAGTTCCCGCAGGCGGACGAGCGGGCTGCGGGTGAGCGGCGCGGGATCGTCCCAGCGTTCGCGGAAGCCGGCCTCGATGTCGCCGACGGCCGGCCCGCGTATCGCGAGCTGGATGTCATGCCACGGCGGGTGCGGCCCGTACGCGGCGGCGATGGGGAGTGACTGCACATCCCCCTGATGCGTCGCGTCGTCGTGACGGTTGTGGCACAGGTCGATACCGCCCACGAACGCGATGTCAAGTTCCGGGCGGTCGGCATGCCGGAGCACGACGAGCTTTTGGTGGTGGGAGCCGCCGGGGCGTACCCGCATGTCCAGCAGGCACTCGCCGCCCGCCGCTTCGACCTCCTCGCCCAGGTGGCGGTTCTCCGCCTCACTGAACTGGAAGCGGTCCAAGTGGGAGCGCCAGAGCAGCCCTTTGACGATCACTCCACGCTTCGCTGCCTCGGCCAGGACGGTGCCGATTTCGCTCCCGGGGCCATCAAGGCGCTCGTCGGGATCGCCCCGCCAGTCTGTGAACAGGAGCAGGTCTCCGGCGCGCTGCGCCCGGATCGCCCGCAGGAGTGCCGGGAAGTACCTCGCGCCGTGGATGAGAGGCCGCACCAGATTGCCGTGCGACCAAGCCGCCCCATCCGATCGGCGGCTGTCCAGCCGTGTGGCGCTGTTGCCGCATTCGCCCGAGGTCAGCAGCCAGTCGGTGAGTTCCACAGCTCAGATCCTCCTGCCAACCCCCACGTGTACCCAGATCCTGCACCGCTTCACCACAAACAGACCCACGTCCACGGCACGGGCGTACCGCAGCGCGGAGGGTGATCCCGGTCAGGTCCGGTTCGAGGCCTCGCGCCGCTACACCGCCTACTCGCCGTACCCGATCGATCTCGCTGTGGTGTTGTCGCCGGGTCAGAGGCCGACCCGGGCCAAAGGCGCCACGCGCTTGACCTGTGGGCGCCGATCGCGCCGCTGCTGCCGCCCTTGCCGAAGCGGGCACCGGGGCCGAGGCCAGTGGGTGACCGGCTCTGTCCGCAGGGCATCCTGGACGTCCTGCTCAAACGACATCGCCCGGCAACTGCTGCCCCTGGAACTGGGGTCGGCTCGCGCCAGACCTGCAGGCGGTGGCCGCCGCAACCGTGCGAGCCATCATGGGCCCAAGGATCAGCTACCGCGGAAGGTGCCGACCGCCGCCAGTTCCGTACCGGAACACGATCCGGCCGCGCGTCAGGTCGTACAGCGGGAGCTCACCAGCACCCGGTCTCGCCGCCGCCGACTCCAGCATGATCTTGATGTAATTCTTGCGGATCTTCCCGCTGATGTGCGCAAGCACCTGGCGGCCGTCCCTCACATCGGTGCAGCGGACCGCGACGACGCCGGCGGGCGTGCCGAGGCGCAACCACTCGTCGGTCGGGCCGCCCGGATCCTGGAGACCACGGACCCCTCCAGCAGCCCGGCCGCCGCGACGGCAGCGGCAGAGGTCAGGCCGATCGCGGGGTGCGGGGCGTTCATGCTGAGCATGCGCACCGACACGTCGTAGTCCTCGGCACCGATCGCCTCACCGAGGGTGGTGGTGTACGGCACCGGCGGGCCGACCAGGCCCACCTTGGGCACCGCGTCGCCCGGTTCCTCGCCCGGCCGGAGCAGCCCCATCAGGGGTGCGGCGGTATGACGGACGGTGCGCAGCCACGGGACATCCGCGCTCATCCGCTCCAGCGACTCGGCACCGGTACGCCCGGCACCGGCGGCGTCGACAAGGACGGCCGGAGCTCCCGCGGTCACCATGCTCACGCGCCCCGGCTCGGCGGCGCCGACCCGCAGGTCCTGGGCGACCCGGCCGGTGGGAAGCGGTGAGGCGGTGATACCGGCGTGGTCGCGGAAGGTGAGGCCGACCGCAGTGCTGGGTGTTCCCCGAGCGTCTTGCTCCCGCGTCGGCATCACGCGGCAGCCGTCTCCCACAGCACCAGCGCGGCGCCTCCGATGCTGCCGCTCCTGACTCCTGCCAACCGCCAGCTGACGCTGTGTCCCAAGGAAGGCCTCCTGGCCATGTGTCGCACGCTGCCGCACGACCTGGTACCCACATCACGCTCACCGACTTCAGGCCATTTCACACCCCGGGCACATCGGCCACGCTCCCCCCGGCGCACGGGATGAAAGACCGCTCACCTCCCCAACCATGAAGACCGCTCAACCAATCAAGCCACTGATTGAATCGGCAATCTGGTCTGAATTGCAGCGATGGAAGCAATTCAGCTCTTCCGTTCTGAGGCATGAGCAACACAGCGGGTACTTCGAGGCATTGAACACCGCAAGAAGAAGGGAAAAACACCATGCGACCAATGACACGCTGGGCCATGGCAGGAGCCCTGCTCACCACGGCCCTCGCCGGCCCTTTGAGCACGCCCGCCCACAGCGCCCCAGACTCGCTGCATGCCCCCTCTGCCCTGGTCATGACCACTGGCAAGGGCGAGACAGCCGCCACCACAGCACCGGAGCGCGCCGTAACGCTGAACTGTGCGTACACCACCTCGGGGACTCACCCGGATCCGCGACAAGCCTGTGCGGATCTGGACCGCGTGAACGGGGACCTAGACCGCTTGTCCACACTTCACGGAAATGGGACGGGCCAGCACTGCACGAAGGAATACCGTCCCATTGTGGTCACCATACAAGGTGTATGGCGGGGCACGCGCGTGAACTACGAGCACACCTTCGCCAATTCCTGCATCAAGGAGAACCAGGGGGCTTCGGTATTCGCCTTCTGAGGCATCACAGCTCAGTAGGGTCTCTCATCGGCGAGCCGTGATGGTCGTGCTCCGTCATGGCCCCAGCAGCGCGCGGTGTGGACGGACGTCCCGCCCCTCCGCGCGCTGCCGCTCGGGCGCTGGAGCCATCCCGCTTCCTGCCCGACGCCCCGGTCCTCGCGGCGGCACTGGCGACCCCGCTGTGATCTTCTGGCCGTCCCTCGGTCACCGGGAGGAGCGCAGGCACCGCTCTGCCGATCCCTGGAACTTGCCCTTGCCCCCGCGCAGTTGATGGGGCCTGCCTCGTGGCTCAAGCCAGCCAGCGGGGGGACTGGCGCTCGCAGTTCCGCTCCGGTGAAGAGACCAGCACCTGAGGGCCGGGCACCGTCATGCGGCCTGCCCGAGGTGCAACGCGGCCATCGGCCGCCGCGCCTACCGAAACGCCGCCGGCCACCCACCAACCCCTCTGGCGGACCGGCTCGGACTCGGCCTCTGCCCCACCATCGACGGCTCGAGCAGGTCGAGCCGCTGCTGCGTCGCCGTCAGGGATTACGAACTCAACGAACCCGCAGCCGTCGGGCAGACGCCTCAGGAGGTGATCCATCCCTTGATGGTTACCGCCAGCGCCGAGGTGAGCTGGACGGTGCCGCCCTGTACCCGGTGAGGGCCAACGAATCCGGTCATTCCCGCCACACCACTGACAGCGGCAGACAGAACGAGGTGGATCGTCGCTGAGTGCCGTGTCCGGGACGGCAGTTGGGCGGTCGGTGATATGTGGGGACCTCGCCGTCGATCGTGTCGGATGAGCTTTGGGACCGCCTGGAGCCGCTGCTGCCGCGGTGTGAGCGGCGCTTTCCGTACCCGGGCCGGAAACCGCTGCGGGACCGGTAGGTGCTGTGCGGGAGCCTGTACGTGCTGCACACCGGAATCCAGTGGGAGTACCTTCACAACCGACTTCACCTCACGAAGGCGGTTTCCCTCCGGCGCGGCCTCACGGCCGCGGACTTCGGTGCTTACGGCCCCCTGCTGCTGCGGTCGCTCAACAACCTGGTGCTCGTGCTGTTGGCCGGGGAGGCGGCACGGCCCGGCGAGCTGCTCGATGCGACGGGGACGCGCGTGCACTGGCTGAGCGGCTGTCGGCGAGCGACCTGGGCACCAGGGACGACGTCGCACTGACGCTGCTGCACTTCGCCGAGGCGCGCGTGCTGGTCCGGCAGGACCTCGGCGCCACAGAGGCTGCCCTCGACACCCTGGCTGTCGGCGTATGGTGCGAAGGCGTCAGCGATGGGCCTGCGCACGCGGGCGACCGCCCTGCGGGAACTGCCGGCTGCCCGCTGAGCTGGGCCGACGCCGAGCCCGTCGGCACACTCGTACGCGAACTCGGACGGCCACTCGACCCGGTCATGGGCCTCACCGGCGCCCCGTTCTGCCTGACCGCGTGAGCGAAGTCGGAGTGCGTCGGCGGCTTTCAACTCCCACACCTCGACTTCGACTGCTGCCGCAGCTCCGCGAAGTCCTCCGGCTCCTCGGAGGACGGATTCCGACGTGCCGGCGCCATGTGGCGGGCGGCCATGAGGGACAGAGGGGGCCTTGGAGAGCGTGGAGGGAAGTGGTTCCTCCTGAACGCGGGTTCGGTCTCAGATCGGCTGGAGACAGGTGAAGGCTGGGACGGGCAGTGAAAGGCAAGTGGAGGACAACCCGGCCGGTGTGTCGTCCGTCCGGCCCCTGCAGTGGGCGTATCGAAGTCGCGCCCACGTAATCTCTCCCTGTGCCAGCCTCCCGCCTGCATCGCGTCGCCGTCCTTGTGCTCGAAGGTGCGAAGCCGCTCGATGTCGGGATTCCCGCGCAGGTTTTCACGACCCGCGCGAGCATGCCGTACGAGGTGCGGGTGTGCGGGGCGACTCCCGGCCTTGTGACCGGCGGGGACGGCCTCGCTTACTACGTCGCCCATGGCCTCGACGCTCTTGCGTGGGCCGACATCGTCTTCGTCCCCGGCTACCGGTTCCCGGACCGCGACGACCCGCCGCAGGCCGTCGTCGACGCGCTCATCGCCGCCCATGACCGGGGTGCGCGGCTCGCCGCCATCTCGACGGGCGCCTTCGCGCTCGCCGCCACGGGACTGCTCGACGGCAGGCGCGCCACGACGCACTGGCACTACACGCGGGCACTCGTGGCCCGGCATCCCCTCGTCCAGGTCGACGAGAACGTGCTGTTCGTCGATGAGGGCAGCGTGCTCACCTCGGCCGGCGCCGCCTCCGGGATCGACCTCTGCCTGCACATCCTGCGGGGCGACCTCGGAGTGGCCGCGTCCAACCACGCGGCGCGGCGCCTGGTCGCGGCCCCCTACCGTAGTGGCGGTCAGGCCCAGTACGTGCCGCGCAGTGTCCCCGAGCCGCTCGGTGAGCGGTTCGCCGCCACGCGGGAGTGGGCTCTGCACCGGCTGGGCGAGCCCCTCACCCTCGACATACTGGCGCGGCAGGCGGGGGTTTCGCCGCGCACGTTCTCCCGGCGCTTCGTCGCGGAGACCGGGTACACGCCGATGCAGTGGGTGATGCGCGCTCGCATCGACCTGGCCCGCGAACTGCTCGAGCGCTCGCAGCGCAGCGTCGAGCAGATCGCCGCCGACGTCGGGCTCGGTACCGGTGCGAACCTGCGCCTGCACTTCCAGCGCATCCTCGGCACCTCCCCGAGCGAGTACCGGCGCACCTTCACCCGGGGCGAGTGACCGGAGCGGGTAGTCCGCCCGGCGCCGCATGGCGAGATCCTTTTGAACCGTGGCGATCGCGCCACTGTCCGCGGCGCCGGCCGCGGGCGAGCCTGGTGTGGAAGGGAAGGGACATCACTCATGACTCGCATCGCCATCAACGGATTCGGCCGTATCGGACGCAATGTGCTGCGCGCGCTGCTGGAGCGCGACAGCGCCCTCGAGATCGTCGCCGTCAACGATCTGACGGAGCCCGCCACCCTCGCCCGGCTGCTCGCCTACGAACAGCGCGGCCGGCCGGCTCGGGCGCCCGGTGACCGTCGACGGGGACGCCCTCGTCGTCGACGGCCGTCGGATCACGGTGCTGGCCGAGCGTGAACCGGCGCAGTTGCCGTGGGCCGATCTCGGCGTCGACATAGTCCTGGAAGCCACCGGCCGCTTCACCTCGGCGAAGGCCGCTCGTGCCCACCTGGACGCGGGGGCGAAGAAGGTGCTCGTCAGCGCGCCGTCGGACGGTGCCGACGTCACGCTCGCGTTCGGGGTCAACACCGACGCCTACGACCCGGCCGTGCACACGATCGTCTCGAACGCCTCCTGCACCACCAACGCGCTCGCGCCGCTGGCCGCGGTCCTCGACGAACTCGCCGGTATCGAGCACGGGTTCATGACGACGGTGCACGCCTACACGCAGGAGCAGAACCTGCAGGACGGTCCGCACCGCGACGCCCGCCGCGCCCGGGCCGCCGGCGTCAACATCGTGCCGACCACGACCGGTGCCGCCAAGGCGATCGGCCTGGTGCTGCCGAACCTCGACGGCAAGTTGTCGGGTGACTCGATCCGCGTACCGGTGCCGGTGGGCTCGATCGTCGAGCTCAACACGACCGTCGCCCGTGACGTGACGCGCGACGACGTGCTGGCGGCGTACCGCACCGCAGCGGAGGGGCCGCTCGCCGGCATCCTCGAGTACTCGGAGGACCCGCTGGTGTCGTCCGACATCGTGGGCAATCCCGCCTCGTCGATCTTCGACTCGGCCCTCACCCGCGTCGACGGCCGCCACGTCAAGGTGGTCGCGTGGTACGACAACGAGTGGGGTTTCTCGAACCGCGTGATCGACACGCTCGAGTTCCTCGCCTCCCACTGACCGGACGCCGGAGGGTGGTAGGCCTCGTCCGGCGACCGTGACGACAGCACCTTCTTTGGCGCTCTGGTCGACCAGTCGGGCGACCAGAGCGCTCAGTCAGAGAAGTGAGTCCGCCTGGCCTCCGGGAGGGTGCGGGAGCGTCACTGGCGGTCGAGGGTTCTTCGAGCGTCACGCCGCGATGGTTTCAGCCACCCCTGACAGTCCGCGACGCCCCTCGTCATCTACCGATCGCCCCGTTACCCGACCGTAACGTACTGGGCCACCCAGTTGGGCGCCGACGGGCAACCCACCGGCGGGCGCCAGGAGGGTGCCCACGCCGGCCCCGAGTTCCAGCAGAAGGTGGTCCTCGCCCTGCGGCGCGCCCTCGGCGACGCGAGGACGCGGGCCACGGTGTCCGCTATGGACGAGACCAATCCCAAGATCTTCACGGACAACTGGAACGCGTACGACGCGACGGCGCGGGCCGCCGTCGACCAGCTGAACGTTCACACGTACGGCACGTCCATGCGCACCAGCGCCCGTGACGGCGCCAAGGGCGCGGGCAAGAAGCTGTGGATGAGCGAGGTCGAGGGCACCTGGGGCACGGGACCGACTTCACCGGCATGGAGCCCGGTCTGGGGATCGCCACCCGCATGGTCGGCGACATCCGTGAACTCGAGCCGTCCGCCTGGGTGTTCTGGCAGCCCATCGAGGACTCCCTCCCCCAGGCGGCCGCCGGCAAGAACTGGGGCAGCATCCACGTCCCGTTCAACTGCACGGCCGCCGACACGCTCGAGACCTGCCCGATCCGGGCCAACAGCAAGGTCCACACCATCCGGAACTTCACCCACTACATCCGCCCCGGGGACCGCTTCGTCAAGACCGACGACGCGTCCAGCGTGGCCGCCGTGAAGAAGTCCGGTACGGGCGCCACGGTGGTGCACGTCAACGACAGCACGGCGGCACGCACGGTGACCCTGGACCTCTCCCGCTTCGGGCACGTCGCCCCCTGGGCCTCCGTCACGCCGGTGGTGACCAGCGCCTCCGGCGCGCTCGTCGAGGGCGAGCCGGTGGGGGTGGCCGACCGTTCCGCCACGCTGACCGTCCCGGCCGAGTCGGTCACGACCTTCCGGGTCATGGGTGTCGGTGGGACCGCCCGGGACGCCGCGCTCGTGCAGCCCGGGCACGTCTACCGGCTGCAGGGCGTGCAGAGCGGCAAGTCACTGGCGCCGAACGACGACGCCACCGGGCTCGTCATCCGCACCTCCGACACCGCCGCGGACGCCCAGCTGTGGTCCGTACGGAAGCTGACCCACGGCAACGGCAACCGCGAGCGTTACGCCCTCGTCCACTCCATGACGGGCAAGCGGCTCGCCGTGCGGGACGGCGCAGCGGTACTGGACGACACGGGCTCCGGGCCGGCCGACCGAGCGGCTCAGTGGATCATGTCGACGACTGGTGACGGCACCTGGACGTTCGTCAACGCCGCCACCGGCCGGCTCCTCGACGTCGCCGGGCACGCGACGGCGGACGGCTCCAGGGTCACGACCTGGACTCCCACCTCGGGCGCGAACCAACGCTGGTCCGTGACCGACGAGACGCCGCCGCGCACCTGAACTGCGGGGCGGCGAGGTGCGGGTGCCGCCTGCGCGTCCTCAGCGAAGGGCGCCGAGCGCCCCGCCCTGCCCAGTGTTGCATCGTGACTTCGCCGCGACGGTCACGGGTGTACGGTTTGCGGCTGGTCAGGCGCTCGAAGAAGGTGGCCGTGGCCGCTTGCACATCGACGGCGGGCGAGACGGGGGCGCCGGTCCGCCTGTCGGCGCCGCCAACCCGCCGGCGCGGGGCCACCTGCTACTGCGGCGCTGCGTCTTTCATCAGGAGCGGCGTGAACGGCTTCGTTCCCTCCATTGCGTATGCGCGCCCGGCAACAGCCGCTAATTGGCCGGTCCTTGGCGCTTCCTGGCACGATGCGATCATGACGCAGGACATACAGGCGCAGGGAGAGGCACTCGTCGCCGCCGCCCGCGCCGGCGACGCCAAGACCGCCCGTCGGCATACCGACTTCTTCGTACTGCGCAAGTACGTCGACGAAGGCATCCCCTACTGGGAGCAGGCCGTGGCGGCCGGCGACGCCTTCTCGCACTACACCCTTGCCCGGTACCGGAAGATCCGCGGTGATCGGCGGGCCGCGGAAGCGCTCTACCGCGCCGTCGCCGACCGACACGCCGGATGCGCCTACGGACTCGGCGTACTGCTCCGCGAGGACGGTGATCCGGAGGCCGCCGAATGGTTCCGCCGTGGCTGGGAGGGCGGACGCCACCTCGACTGCAAGATCGCGCTCGGCAAGCTGCTCGCGGCCGAGGGGCGGCTCGACGAGGCGGCGAAGTTCCTGATGAGCGACATCGAGCTGGGCGACATCGCGGTCTTTCGCTGGGCGCAGCTCTTCGAGTCGATCCGCGCGGACTTCGACCGCGTGGCTGCGGAACTCGACGCCGCCGAGGCCGCCGGGGACGGGGACGCCGCCGCCGAGGCGCTGCGCCCGCTCTTCGACCTGGAAAAGCACTTCCGCGACTACCCGGGCCTGACCACCGAGGCCGCAGGTTACTACCGCCGGGCTTCCGCGCTCAGCGCCTCCGCCCGCGTGGACCACGCCGTGTTCCTGACGGAGACCGGCGGCGAGGCGTCCTGGCCCGAGGCCCGCGGCCTGCTGCTCGAGGCGCACGACGAGGGCTACGAAGGCGCGGCGTACGTCCTCGGGGTCCTGCACGAGCGGCGCGGCGACCTCGGTGACGCCGAGCACTGGTACGGCCTCGCGGCCGCGCACGGGCATCAGCCGGCTCAGTGGAACCTCGGTCTCCTCTGCAAGCGGCAGCGGCGGTACGAGGAGGCCGAACGCTGGTTCCGGGAGGTCGGCGAGGACGACGAGGACGTCGTCGAGCAACTCGCCCGGATCGCCGCCATCCGCGCGGGCGGCGGCGTCGGCCCCGGCAAGGACCTGCGCCGACTGCCCGAACTGCGCGAGCGAGCCGAGGCGGGCGACGTGCAGGCCTCGTACGCGTACGGGCGGATCCTCGGCGACTGGGGCGGCGCGGACGCCCGCCACCTGGTCCGCTGGATCGAACCCGCCGCGCTGGCCGGGGACCCCCAGGCGGCGTACGACCTCGGAGAGTTGTACGGCGAGCTGCGCAGGCCCACGCTGCGCGACCATTGGTACCGGACGGCCGCCGAGGCGGGGCACCACGACGCGTGCAACGAGATGGGGTGGCTCTCCGAGTACCACCGGGACTACCAGGAGGCCGAGCGCTGGTACGTGCGCGCGGCCGGTGACGGGTCTGCGCTGAACGCCATGTTGGCGGGCAAGCTGAAGGCCCAGCGCGGCGCGTACGCCGAGGCGGAGCCCTTTCTCCGGACGGCCTGGGAACAAGGCGGCGACTCCGCGTACGGGACGGAGGCCGCCGGGTACTACGGACTCGTCCTGCACCGGCTGGGCCGCCCCGCGGAAGCCGTCGAGCCGCTGCGAACCGCGGTCGCACGCTGGGACGAGGACGTGCGCGCCCGCTACAGCCGGGACGACCTCGACGTACTTTCCCGGATGGCCGACCCGGAGAAGGAGCTGGCGCAGGTGGAGGCGGCGCTGACGGCGTGACACCGCCTGCTGGAGGGCGAGGGCATGGCGCGGGTCATCTCGTCCGGCGTGTTCGACAGGCAGCTCCACGCGCCGGGGGTCGTTGAGCGGCCGGCGCCGGACGAGCCACGGCCGTCGTTCCAGCATGCGGCGTCCAAGGCCCCACCCGTTCCCGAAGCGGCGGTCGCCTCCCCTGCCTTCTCCTCGGCTCCGATGACCAGCCGTTCCTCATCCGCTCCGATGTCTGGTCACTTCTGGCCGGGCCACGCCAAGTTGTCCACCAGCACTTCGAGCGCCGACTTGGGGACGGTTCCGTTCGTCCCGCTGTCGGTCTGCTTCCAGGGCGAGGTCGAGTCCGTGGTGACGGAGCCTTTGGTCTCGTTGACGCCCTGGAAGATGCCGAAGTCGATGGGCCCTTCGTCTGCTGAGGCGGGGGTGGCGGCTGCAAGGAGAGCCGCTCCGGTGAGCGCGGCGACGGTGATGATCTTCATGCCTGGCTCAACGATGCGAGCCGCATCAGGATGTTCCGTTCTGCCCCGTTTGGCGCAGCACCGAACAGTGCGGCCGACTCTTCGACGGCTCGTCTCGGCGACTCGGGCCGTTCAGCACTCTGCGTTCTTGATGAAATTTGGTGTGCAGATATGTTGACCTCTGTTCGAGGTCTCTTCTAGTTTGCGGGAGCCCACCAAGTCGCCGACCTGCAGACGAGGTTGCGCGGACGCAGCCAGCCGGAAAGGGATGCCGTGACACGAGAGAACCACCGCAGGACAGCCTTCCTGGGGGTGTTGCTGGCCGGCGTCACGGCATTCGGCGCAGCCCCCGCGTCCGCCGCACCCGAGGCAGCCTCCCGTCCTGCCTCGCCGCCGCCCGTCAGCGACTTCCGCGGGGTCAACTGGGCCGACCCGCGCGACAACTACGCCGACGACGCGGTCGTGCCCTCGGGCCTGTCCACCTCCGACAGCTACGCCACCGCCTACGCCAAGTCCAGGGCGATCATCGGCGGCTTCTCGGAGCTCGGCGCCAACACGGTCCGCCTCCCGGTCAACCCCACCTCCGTGAACGGCCCCTTCTGGAAGGCGTACCGGGGCGCGATCGACGCCGCCACAGCCCGGGGGTTCAAGGTCATCCTGGGCTACTGGGAGGCCGACAACGCCAAGGACGGCAAGATCGACCACCAGGCCGCCTGGGACCAGATGTGGGCGCGGATCACCTCCGCCTACGCCCGCAACTCCAAGGTGTACTTCGAGCCGATGAACGAGCCGTTCGGCTACACCTCCCAGGAGTGGCGCGACGTGGCCGCAGACTGGCTGGCCACCCACCGCTTCGTCCCGCGCGACCGGATCCTCATCGGAGGCATCAAGTACAGCGAGGACGTCAAGCCCGTGTGCGCCGACAGCCGGCTCGACGGCACCCGGATCGCCCTGCACAACTACGGCTTCTGGCACACCGACTGGACCAGCGTCGACCAGTGGAAGCAGGACTTCAAGGAACGCATCGGCACCTGCGCCTCCCGCACCATCCTCGACGAGTTCGGGGCCACCATGACGTCCGGCCTGGACTACAACGGGCCGGTCAACGGCTCCAACGAGATCGCCTACATCCAGGCCGCGACCGACACCATCCGGGAAATGGGCCTGGGCTCGGTCTACTGGCCCGGCCTGCGCACCGGTGACACCTACTCCCTCACCACTCTCCAGGGCTCGGGCACCCGTCTCAGCCTCACCGTCAACAACCCCAGCGGGCTCGACCGGCTGCACTGGGCCTGGAAGCAGTAACCGCCGGTCGGCACACCAGCCGACCCGTCCGTACGGCCGGCAGTGAACCGGCCGTACGGACGCCGCCCGGTCCCCGCCGGTCAGCCGGCGAAAACCCTGCCGTCCTTCACGACGTAGTGCGCCGGCTCGGAGCAACCGATGGACGGCGTGACGAGCAGACTCACCGTCAGCGGCGCGGGCTCCGTGCCGGCGGTCGCGAACTCACAGACGGCACCGCTGCCCGTCAGCGGATACCAGAACCACCCGTCGACGTCGCCCACCGTGACCCGGTCGGACTCCTTCCACGCTCCCCCGGTCTGCGTGAAGACCTGCAGCCGGACGGATGCGGCGTACTCGTCACTGTCCGACCTCACCGCCGTCAGCGTGAACTTGTAGTCACTGCCCAGGACGGACGAGGCGATCTGCCGCGTCTGCGGTGCCGCGGTGCCGGCGCCCGCGGTGCCGGCACCTGCCGCCCCGAGGACGCACGCCATCAGGACGGTGACGGCCGCGATCGCGGCGCGACGGGTGCGGGTGCGGGTGCGGTTCTGGTTGCGTTGGTGGTCGCAGATCTGGCTCATGTTTCCCCCGTTGAACCGAGTTGTACTGGAACGCCGGATTGGTCCGTACGGTGGTAAAGACCAGTCAGCCGACTCCGAGGTTGTACTCATACCGCTGTCGGGTCCGGAATCGATTCGGGGCGGCGAGCGGGCTCACCGCCACCGGCAGGCCCCGCGTCGGCCACCGCCCCCGTTCCATCCCGTCCGTGAGGAATCCTCCCCGTCCACGAGAAATCCTCGAAAGGGCACAGTAAGGGGGGTGCTCACGTGGGCCGCCCGCGCTCACGCTCATGAGGCGGCGGCTCTCCCGTCGCCACACCCGTCCCGCCGCACGCCGCTGGCGCCGCTCCCATGGCTGTGGGGTGCCACGAGCCGCGGCAACCCACGTGAGCCGAACCGCCGTTGACCACCGTCAGCCGCTGCGGCGCCGCGCGTCGCTGTTCTGGCGCAGTTGCTCGGCGTGGCCGGTGATGGCGTCGATGCGGGCGGCGAGGTCCGGGTGGGCGGTTGTCAGGTGGGGGCGGGCTTCGGTCAGAGGGGTGATGAGACGGGCGGCGTCATCGGCGGCGAGGGCCTCGTCGATGCGGTGGATCAAGGAGCGGGAGGCGACGGGGAGGTCTGTGAGCGCTGTGATCTGACCGGCGAGGCGGCGCAGGTCGGCGGCGTTGTCGCGGGCCCAGGTGGTGACGGAGCGGTCCGCGGCGCGGCGGTCGCGGGTGGCCTTCACGCGCTGCTCGCCCGTGGAGCCGGTGGCCCCGGGGCGCAGCCGGAGATAGCGGCGCTCCGCCGCCTGACGGCTGGCGACGCCGAGCGGGCCGGCGAGATCGGCCCAGCTGGCTCCCGCTTCGCGGGCCGACTCGATCAGGCCCGTCTCCCAGCCCGCGAGCCGGTCTCGCACCTCGCGCAGCAGCATCAGCGCCGCCAGGACCTGCTCGGGACCGGGGTCCGCTCCGGGCGGCTCGTCGTCGTGCAGGGCGTCGGCGGCCTGCAGCGCCTCGTCGATGGCGCTCAGGGCGGCGGCTGCCGCGAGGAACGAGGCGGGGCCGGCCTGGGTTCCTTCGGGCGGCCGGCCACGGGTCTTCCGGCCGGCCGGCTCGGCTGCTGACATCGAGTTTTCCTCCGAGATGGCGCGTCATCCTTTCGACGACATCTGGGTTTGTCATCGTTTCGATGACATGGTACAACGGAGTCAGGTGAAGCGCATTGGCAGGTACTGCCAAAAGCACTGGAGGTGTTCACCGATGTTGATGCGCACCGACCCCTTCCGTGAGCTCGACCGTCTCACCCAGCAGCTCTTCGGCACGTCCGGCACCTGGTCGCAGCCGGCCCCGATGCCGATGGACGCGTACCGCGAGGGCGACGAGTATGTGATCGCCCTGGATCTGCCGGGTGTCTCGCCGGACGCGATCGACATCGACGTCGAGCGGAACATGCTGACCGTGAAGGCGGAACGCCGCCCGGTCGCCAAGGCCGACAGCGTGCAGATGGAGCTGTCCGAGCGTCCGCTCGGCGTCTTCTCCCGCCAGGTCATGCTGGCCGACACGCTGGACGTCGACCACATCAAGGCCGACTACGACGCGGGCGTCCTGACCCTGCGGATTCCGATCGCCGAGCGCGCCAAGCCGCGCAAGATCTCGATCAGCGCCGGGGGCACCGGGCGCAAGGAGATCAGCGGCTGAGCGGCGCCTGCAGAATTCCTGACCGCGCGCGGAGGGCTGGAATGTCCCCCTCCCCTTCGGCCGTCCCCGTCGGCCGCCCTCCGCGCGCCTGACCGTCGAAAGGGGGCAGCACGGTGGTGCACATGCGATGGGACGCGTTCCTGGACGCGGTCGAGGAACGCGGCGAATACCCCTCACAGCAGGAGGCGGACAGGGCGGCCCGCGTCGTCCTCGCCCTGCTGGGCGCCCACCTCGTGGGCGAGGAGCGTGCCGAAGTGGCCGCCCGGCTGCCGGAGACCTACGCCGTCATCCTGCTCAACCCGCTGCGGGCTGCCGAGCCGCTGGACCCCGAGCGGTTCGTCAGAGCCACCGCCGCCTGGATCGAAGGAGCCACCGAGGAGACCGCCAAATGGGACGTCGGCGCCGTCCTCAGCGTGGTCGCCGACGCGGCAGGCCCGGACCTCATGCGCCGCATCCTGCTTCAGCTCCCCCCGGAATACGACCTGCTGTTCGGCGCGCCTCAGCAGGTGTGAGACGCAGGCACCAGGCGCCCATGAACCACCTGACCCACCACACCGACACTGGAAAGGCAACCCTGACCTCGATGTTCCCGCAGTCCGAACCGGCCCGCCCCACAGCGGCCATGTCGTACCACCAGCTGCTGGAAAGGGTGCGATACGAAGGCGCGTACCCCACCCGTGAACGGGCTGAGGAAGTCGTCCGCCAGGTGCTCGCCGCACTGGGCCGGCAGCTCACCGGCGACGAACGCGTCGAACTCGCCGCCCGGCTTCCTCTCGAAGCGGCCCGGATCTTCACGGCTCAGGTCCCCGCCACCGAACAACTCACCGGCTGGGGCTTCGTGAAGGACCTCGCCGCCCACACCGGCGGCACCCCGGCCACCGCCCGCTGGGACGCAGGCACCGTCCTCGCCGTCGTCGCCCGGCTCGCCGGCCCCGACCTCCTGAGCCGCGTCATCGCCCAGCTCCCCACGGGCTTCGCCCTCCTGTTCGGCAAGGCCGAACTGACCCCGGCAGCCTGATTCCGCCCGGGGTTCCGCGCCGCCGGGCCTCGCACCCCACCAGCCGAGGCCCGGCAGGCACGACCGCGGTACCCCTCGCCGCGCTCAGCCCTCCCATACGTCCGGACCGCCACCGCGCCACTCGATCAGCCCGGACCGGCGTACGTACTCCGGATCAGCGTCCTCGATTCCCGTCCGGCGCAGGAAGTCGGCCACGTCCAGCAGCCCGTACGCCATTCCCAGGAAGTGTTCGTCCGCGCGCACCCGCCGCCCCCCGTCCTCGGCGGGCGGGTAGACGACGACGGGCTGCGTGCTTGCCATGGCACCAGAGTGCGGCGTGGGGCGCCCACGCGCATGCGGGGCCTGCCGTCCGCGAGGCGACGCGTTGGGCCGAGCGGCCGAGGACGTGCCCGCGGGTGCCTCCCGCGCAGCCACAGCCCTAAGGGACTGTTAGGACTTGGTTCGCGATGTTGAACGGCTCTGTCGTGCCGTCGACTCTGTGAGCTCCCAGGCCGCAGACAAGGGAGTTCTCGATGGCCACACAGACCACGGCAGCGGGCGCGCGGCAGACGCGTCGCGGCGAGCGCAGGGTCGTCAGCAACATCGTGCGTGGATCGATCGGCAACCTGATCGAGTGGTACGACTGGTACGCGTACACCGCGTTCAGCGTGTACTTCGCCGCGGCGTTCTTTCCGTCCGGCGACCAGACCGCCCAACTGCTCAACACCGCCGCGGTGTTCGCCGTCGGCTTCCTGATGCGGCCCATCGGCGGCTGGGTGCTGGGGCGGTACGCCGACCGGCGCGGGCGGCGCTCGGCGCTGACGCTGTCGGTGACGCTCATGGCGGCGGGTTCGCTGATCGTGGCGCTGACGCCGTCGTACGAGGCGATCGGGGTCGCCGCGCCGCTGCTCCTGGTGACCGCGCGGCTGCTGCAGGGCCTGTCCGTCGGAGGTGAGTACTCGACCTCGGCCACGTACATGTCGGAGGTGGCCTCGCCCGGTCGGCGCGGCTACTACTCGAGCTTCCAGTACGTCACGCTCATCGCCGGTCAGCTGACGGCGCTCGGTCTGCAGATCGTCCTGCAGCAGGTGCTCAGCGGCTCCCAGATGGAGGCGTGGGGGTGGCGGGTCGCGTTCGTCGTCGGCGCGGCGGGGGCGATCGTCGTGCTGTGGCTGCGGCGCGGCATGGACGAGTCGGAGAGCTTCGAGCGTGCGGCGGCCGAGGAGGGCGCACAGGGGGACGGTCACGGGCCGGCGCGCGGCAGTCTGCGGATGCTGCTGTCCTACCCGCGGCAGTGCCTGGTCGTCGTCGGGCTGACCATGGGCGGCACGCTGTTCTTCTACACGTACACCACCTACCTGCAGAAGTTCATGGTCAACACCAGCGGCATCGCCAAGCCGACGGCTGCCTGGATCAACTTCTTCGCCCTGGTCGTGTTCGTGGCGCTGCAGCCGGTCATGGGGATGCTGTCGGACCGGGTGGGCCGGCGTCCGATGCTGATCGCGTTCGGCGCGCTGGGCGCCCTGGTCGTGGTGCCCTCGCTCACCCTGCTGTCCCGCACCAGCGACCCCGTGTACGCGTTCCTGCTCATGGTCGGGCCGCTGGCGGTCAGCTCGCTGTACACGTCGATCAGCGCGGTGGTGAAGGCCGAGCTGTTCCCGACGTCGATCCGGGCGCTGGGCGTCGGCCTGCCGTACGCGCTGACGGTGGCCCTGTTCGGCGGGACCGCCGAGTACGTCGCCCTGTGGTTCAAGAACGCGGGTCACGAGAGCTGGTACTTCTACTACGTCACCGCCTGCGTCCTGATCTCGCTGCTCGTCTACATTCGGATGCGCGAGACGTCGGACGGATCGCCGCTGGAGAGCGAGGCAAGGGACTGATCGGGAGGGTGGCGACCGTGCGGGTGCTGCTGGCCGAGGACGACGACGGGGTGGCGGGTGCGCTGACCGAGGTCCTGTACGAGCACGGTCATCTGCCCACCCGGGTGCGGCGCGGCGAGGAGGTCCTCGCCCGCCACCGCCAGGCCGACCTGCTGCTGCTCGACCTCGGGCTGCCCGACCTCGACGGGCTGGAGGTGCTGCGCAAGCTGCGTGCGGTGAGCGGTCTGCCGGTGGTGGTCCTCACCGCGCGGGGCGACGAGCGGTCGGTGGTGCGCGGTCTGCGGCTGGGGGCAGACGACTATCTGGTCAAGCCGGTGCGGCTGGCCGAGCTGCTGGCCCGCATGGAGGCGGTGACGCGTCGCGCCACGACACCCGCCGCTCCGGCGCCGCGCACGGTCCTCGCCGCTGACGTCGAGGTCGACCTCGACGCGCGCCGGGTGACGGTGGGCGGTGCCGAGGTGCGACTCACCACCAAGGAGTTCGCTGTCCTTGCCGCACTGGCCGCCAGGGCCGGTACCGCGGTCAGCCGTCAGCAGCTGATGGACGAGGTGTGGGGCGACGCCTATCTGGCGGTGTCCCGCTCGCTCGACGTCCATCTCACCCAGCTTCGGGCCAAACTGGGCCGGCCCGGGGTGCTGACCACCATCCGTGGCTACGGCTACCGGTTCGGCGGCTGAACCGGGCCATGCGCACCCGGGTACTGACCGTCGTCCTGGCCTTCGCCGTGCTCGCGGTGGCCGGGTTCGCCGTCCCGCTCCTCGGAGTCACCGCCACCCAGCGCACCGAGCAGCTCGTCGCGGCCCGCACCGCCGACCTCGACCGCTTCGCCGGACTGGCCGACCAGGCCGCCGAGAGCGGCGACATCGGCGCGTTGACCGCCGAGACCACCCGGTACACGGAGCTGTACGGCGAGGCGGTCGTGGTCGTCGACACCCGCCGCGCCCCGGTGGTGCAGACGGGCGGCCTGCGCGCCGCCGACCCGGCAGTGGCCCGGCTCGTCGACGCGGCGCTGCGCAACCAGCCCGTCTCGCCCGGCGGCACGCTGCGCCCGTGGTCCCGCGCCGACAAGCTGCTCGCCCGCCCGGTGGGCACCGGCACCCGCGTGACCGGCGCCGTGGTGCTGCGCGCCTCGGTGCGGGACGCCGCCGACGACATCGCCCTGCGCTGGGCCCTCGTCCTGGCCGGCGCCGGTCTGTTCGCCGTGGCGTGCGTGTTGCTCGCGCGGGCCGCGACACGCTGGGTCGTACGGCCACTCCACCACCTGGACCGCGCGGTCGGCGCGCTCGCGGCGGGACTGCCCGCCGAGCACGCCCGGGCCGGCGGCCCGCCCGAGCTGCGTCAGCTGGCCACCGGCTTCAACCGTATGGCCGACGCGGTGACCACCGCTCAGGAACAGCAGCGCCGCCTGGTCGCCGACACCTCCCACCAGTTGCGCAACCCGCTCGCCGCGCTGCGCCTGCGCATCGACTCGCTCCAGCCCCGCCTGCCGGCGTCCGCCACCCGCACGTACACGGGTGTCACCGCCGAACTCGAACGCATGGAGCACCTCCTCGACGACCTGCTCGCCCTCGCCAACGCCGAGCACCGCGCCGGGGAGCTGGCGGTGACGGGCACGCGGGAAGCGTGGTGCGACGCCACGGCGGTCGCCGCCGCACAGGCTCAGCTGTGGCGGCCGGTGGCCGAACGGGCCGGAGTCCGCCTGGAGTTCGAGCCCGGCCGCGCCGTCCTCATGACCTGCGCGGAGGGCGAACTGGCCCAGGTGGCCGACATCCTGCTCGACAACGCGATCAAGTACGCCGGGGACGGTGCCCACGTCGAGGCACGCTGCTTCACCGAGGGCCCTGACTCGGTGTTCGAGGTACGGGACGACGGCCCGGGCCTCGCCGCCGGCGAGCTCCCCCGGGCCGGCACCCGCTTCTGGCGCTCCGAGCGCCACCGGGACGTACGCGGCAGCGGCCTGGGGCTGGCGATCGCCCAGCAGTTGGTGGCCGGGCGTGGCGGGCGCGTCGAGTTCGCCACGGCCGACCCGCACGGGCTGCGCGTCCGGGTCGTACTCCCCCGGGCCCGGCACGGCACTTCGGGACCGAAGGACCGTACGCCATGACCGGACCCGCCCGCCGCACCGTTCTGCACGCCGCTCTCGGCACGGCGTGCACCGGGCTGCTCGCGGCCGCCGCGGCAGCCGACGCCCGGCACACGGACCGCGGCCCGCAGGGCAGGCTGCGGATCGCGACCGGCGAGTCCGGCAACTTCTACGCGGCCTTCGGCGAGCTGCTTGCCGACCAGGTGCGGCTGGCCTACCCGCGGCTGTCCTGCGAGGTGGTCCACAGCGAGGCCAGCGTGGCCAACATACGACTGCTGCAGGCGGGACGGGCCGAGGTGGCGCTGGCACTGGCCGACGTCGCGTGGGCCGGGTACGCCGGTTCGGCGCCGTTCGCCCGCCCAGTCCCGCTGCGTGCGATCGGTCGTGTCTACGAGAACTACCTCCAGCTGGCCGTACGCGCCGACGCGCCGATCCGCACCGTCGCCGACCTGGCGGGGCGCACCGTCTCGCTGGGTGCGCCCGCGTCCGGCGGTGCCGTCCTCGGCGACCGCCTGCTCCGTGCGGCGGGCCTGACTCCGGGCACCGATGTCCACGTACGTCACCTGCTGCTCCCGCAGGCGGCCGACGCGATGCGGGACGGCGCCGTCGACGCCCTGCTGGTGTCGGGCGGCGTACCGCTGCCGGTCCTGTCCCGGCTCGGCATCCGCCTCCTCCCACTGGCCGGCCTGTTGCCCCGACTGCGCGCCGGCACGGAAATCTCCGGGTCGGGCCTCGAGGCGGTGACGGTGCCGGCCGGCGCGTACCGGGGAACGCGCGAGGTGGCCACCATCGGCGTGGCCAACCTCCTGCTGTGCCGCCCCGACCTGCCCCCGCCCGTCGCGGCCGCCCTCACCGACGTCCTGGTGCGCCGGGCCACCCACCTCGTCCCGGCCACGGCCCTCGGCACCCAGTTCCTCGACGTCCGTAGCCTGATCTCCACGGGCGTCGTGCCGCTGCACCAGGGGGCGGTCGCCGCCTACCGCGAACTGCACGGCTAGGCACGCGCCCGTCAGCCCACGTCGCGGCCCCGTGCGGACCCTCCCGGCCCCGGCGCCGCCTTGTGCTGCCGCACAGGAACGCTGTCGATGATCCAGACCTCGCGGCCCCGATCGGCCATGACCACTGAGGGAGCAAGCAGGAAGGCACCGCCCGCGACCGCCACCGCGAGTGCGCCCTCGGTGCCGTGGGTCTCCGCGAGGGAGCCCGACAGGGCCTGCCCGGCGGCTGTGCCGAGCGGGCCGCCGGCGCACAGGATCGTCATCGCGGCAGCGGCCCGCCGTTCGGGGGCAAGGCGTGCGGTCAGGGCGTACAGGCTGATCATGTACGGCGCGACGGTGCAGCCTGCCACGGCGACAGCGGCGGGCATGGACACCGTCCGCGCCCCGGCGAACAGCACGAGCGTGCCCGCGAAGAGCAGCCCGGCGAACGTGAGGTACCGGGCGCGCGGGGAGAACCGCTGCGGCAGCCAGGCACAGGCGGCCCCGGCGAGGGCGCTTCCGATGCCGAACTCCGCGTAGACGACCCCCGCCGCGCCGGGCTCGCCGATGGTGTCGGCGTACACCGTGACGGCCGTCTGGACGGCACCGAAGACCCCTCCCATCGCGACCATCGCCAGCACCATGACGGCCAACGGGCAACCGGGCAGCGGCGGTTCGCGGTGTCCTGCCGAGGGTTGCCGGGGGATGGCGCGGTGGGCGTGCAGCAGGGCGAACGGCAGGGTGGCGGCCGCGATCAGGACCATGGTCAGTGCCGCGGGGGCGAGAGGGCCGACCGACGCCAGCAGCCCGACGACCGCCGGTCCGGCGACGAAGCTCACCTCGTCGGCGGACGCCTCGTACGACAGGGCCGCCGACAGCAGCTGTCGCTCGCCGCGCGCATTGAGCAGCCGTGACCAGTGCGCCCGCACGAGGGGACCGACCTGGGGCTGGGTGAGCCCTACGAGGGTGGCCGCGATCAGCATGCCCGTCCGGGTGCCGTGACTCGCCGCCAGCAGCCCGGCCCAGGCGGCGAAGTTGGCCAGTGCGGCGACGGCTCCGACGGTCCGGTGACCGTGGCGGTCGGCCAGGGCCCCGACCACGGGGCCGCTCACCGCCATGGCGGTGCTCTGTGCCGCACCGGCGAGGCCGGCGAAGGCGTAGCTGTGGGTCGACGACTGAAGCAGGATGAGCGTGGCCAGGGCTGAGGACGCGTAGGGCAGGCGGGCCAGGAACCCCAGCGGGAAGAAGCCCGCGCCTGCCACACGCAGCAGGGAGCGGTAGGACACCGATGTCTCCGTCGGGCACGTCGAGGAGACGCGCTACCCAGCCACCAGCGCGCCGACGGACCCGATTCCGGCCGCAACACAGTGCACCCGCGTGACGGCTGTACACGTACGCTCCGCGCGGCCTATGTGCCGGCTGCCCCCTCGCGTGTCGTCATGAGCGGGGCTTGTGTGTCGCGGCGAAGGCGTCGGCCGCCGCGAGGTCGAAGTCTCCGTGATCGCTGCCGAGGCCCTGGGCGACCAGTGCGGCGGCCGCGCAGCCGAGGACGGCGGAGTCGTACGGTGTGCGGCCCAGGCTCATGCCGCGCACGAAGCCGGCCGAGAAGGCGTCGCCGCAGCCGGTGGTGTCCACCACGTCGACCGCGAAGGCGGGGACCTGCTCGGTGCCCTCCGGTGTGACGAGGAGTGCGCCGTCGCCGCCGCGGGTGACCGCCACCAGGCCGGCTCCGGCGTCGAGGAGTTTGTGCGCGCCCGCGGTCAGGTCGCTCTCACCGGTGAAGCCGAGGACCTGGTCCTCGTTGGGCAGCATGTGGTCGACGTACGGCAGGGCGGGCTCGAGCTGTTCGAAACTGCCCAGCGCGCCGGGGGCGAGCAGGTCCACCGAGGTGACCACGCCATGGTCCTTGGCGTGCGACAGGATGCGCGTGGCGGTGTCGACGCCGATGAGTTCGGGGCCGCCGAGGTGGAGGTGGGTCGCCTCGGTGATGGCGTCCCAGGGGACGTCGTCGGGGCCGTAGGTGATGTTGGCGCCGAGGAGGTGCAACGACGGCCGGTCGCCGTTGGGCCGGATGGGCAGGACGCTCGCCGAGGTGGGGGTGTCCGTGCGGCGGACGAGGTACCGGGTGTCGATGCCGGCCGCGCCGAGGAGCTGGATCAGCATGTCGCCGGTGGGGTCGGAGCCGATGGCCCCGGCGCTGTGTACGGCGGCGCCGAGTTTGGCGAGGGTGAGTGCCGTTCCGCCGGCGGTCCCGGCGGCGGTCATTCTGATGTCCTCCACCAGCGTCGCGCCCTGGCCCTCGGGTATCGCCTCCACCGGCCGCACCAGCACGTCCAGCACGTGCACACCCATCGTGATGACCTTCATCGGTTTCCCTCCTGCACAGGCGGTACGGGGTGGGTGGTGCCGTAGTTCCGGGCGATCGCGGCCTCGATCACCGCGAGTTGCTGGTGTTCGTCCAGGACACGGGGCGTGCCGAGGGCGGCGGCGTGCTGGTAGACGCCGCACGCCCACTCCAGCAGCAGCGCGTGCTCGACGGCCTTGGCCAGGGCGGGTGCGTGGGTGAGGGCGCCGTGGCTGGCCATGAGCGCGGCGCTGCGGCCCTCCAGTGCCGTGAGGACCGACTCGGCGAGTTCCGGGGTGCCGAACGTGGCGTACGGTGCCACGCGCACCGAGCCACCGAGGGTGAGCAACTGGTAGTGGATGCAGGGCAGTTCGTCGAGGACGCAGGACAGCGCGGTCGCCATGGGGGCGTGGGTGTGGACGACCGCGCCGGTGCCGTAGCGGTGGTAGACACCCAGGTGCAGGTCGAGTTCCGAGGTGGGCTCGAGCGTTCCCGACACTATGTTTCCGTCGAGGTCCACCACGGTCACCTGGTCGTCGGTCAGTTCGGCGAGTACCGCACCGGTCGCCGTGATCGCGACGCGGTCCTCCACTCGCACGCTGACGTTGCCGGCCGTCCCGATGAGCAGGCCCTCGGCGCCCAGCCGACGGCACGCCTCGGCCACGGCGGCGCGTTCTGGACCAAGCACCGGCCTTGAGCCTGTCATGTGCGCGACGCTAGCCTAAACATGAAACAATGTCATGTTCACATTCACGTTCATCTTCATGTTCGGAGGCCGTGCATGGGAGATCCGGTCCCGGAGCCCGGCGGCACCTGGCAGGTCCCCCTGCGCCGCACTCCGCAGCAGGCGCGCAGCAAGGCCCGGCTGGCCCGGGTCCTCCAGGCCGCCGAGCGGGTCCTGGTCCGTGAGGGCGTGCGGGCGCTGACGACCACCCGGATCGCGGCCGAGGCCAAGGTCTCCGTCGGCTCGCTGTATCAGTACCTGCCCGACCGGGACGCCGTCATCGACGCCCTCGCGGCCGGCTACTTCGTCCGGCTGGAGTCGGCGATGGACGATCTGGTCCGCGCCGCGGCGGCCGAGCAGTGGGAGGATCCCGTCGGCGTGCTGATCGACGCCTATGCCGCGATCTACCGCACCGAGCACGGCTTCCGGGCCCTGTGGTTCGGCAGCAGCCTCACCGAGCAGACCCGCGCGGCGGACCGCGCGCACAAGCGGCGGATGGCCGACGGCGTCCGGCGCGTCCTGCTCGCTTTGGACCTCGCCCGCGACGACGAGGCACTCGCCCGCGCCGCGCACGCCGCGGTCCTCGCCGCCGACGCCCTCGCCCAGGAGGCGTTCCGCCGGGACCCCGAGGGCGATCCCGGCCTCCTGGACGAGGCCAAGTCGATGCTGCGCGCCCACCTCGGAGGTGTCGCCGCGCGCTATCGCTGACGCGGGCCGTCGCCGTCGGGCGGACAGCGGCTCTGTCATTCTGTCGTCGTGCCGAAACCCACTCCCGTCACCCCGGACGCGCCCGCCCGCATACGCACGCCGCTGCTCACCCAGGAGTGGCTCGACCTCACCTTCGTCCACTGGGCCGTCGCACCGGACGTGGTGGCCGGACTGCTGCCCGAGGGGACGGTTCCGGACACGCACGACGGCCTCACCTACGTCGGCCTGGTCGCGTTCCGGATGCACCGGGTCGGCTGGCTGCGGCTGCCCGGGGTGCCGTATCTGGGGACGTTTCCCGAGACCAATGTGCGCCTGTACTCGGTGGACGCGCACGGGCGGCGTGGTGTCGTGTTCCGGTCGATGGACGCCGCGCGGCTCATCCCGGTCGTGATGGGACGCGTCGGCTTCCGGCTGCCGTACCTGTGGTCCCGGATGGCTGTCCGCACGGCCGGCGACACGGTCACCTACACCAGTTCCCGGCGCTGGCCCGGCCCACGGGGCGCGTACAGCCGTATCACCGTGCGGAGGGGTGAACGCATCTCGGAACCCACCGAGCTGGAGCACTTCCTCACCGCGCGCTGGGGCATGCACAACGCCTTCTTCGGCGGTCCCGAGCCGCTGGCGTACCTGCCGAACCACCACCCCCGGTGGCCGCTGTACCGGGCCGAGCTGCTGACCTGTGAGGAGAACCTGGTCACCGCGGCCGGTCTGCCCGCCCCGAGCGGCGCGCCCGCCAGCGTCCTGTACTCCCCCGGCGTGCCGGTCCTACTGGGCCGTCCGGCGCGACCCGCGGGCATCCCCACGCCGTGATCCGCGCGGGCGTGTCGAATCCCGGGTCCCGGCACCGACGTATCGGATGAGGGCTGGGCCGCGTCGCGCGGCCGGACGTTCGGCAGCCCCCGATCGGGACGGAGATCGAGATCATGTTGCTCGAGGACAAGGTCGCGGTGGTGTACGGGGCGAGCGGTCCCATCGGCGGGGCGGCGGCGCGCGCCTTCGCCCGCGAGGGCGCGCGGGTCTTTCTCGCGGGCCGTGACGCAGCGCCGCTGGACAAGCCGGCCGAGGACATCCGAGCCGCGGGCGGGACGGCCGAGTCCGCCGTGGTCGACGCGCGGGAGGGGGCGGCGGTGGACGCGTTCGTCGACGGCGTCGCAGCGCAGGCCGGACGGATCGACATCTCGTTCAACGCCATCGGATACGGGGATGTCCAGAAGCCGCTGATGGAGATCTCGGAGGCGGACTTCCTCCAGCCCATCGTGACCGCGACGCGCTCGCAGTTCCTGACGACGCGGGCGGCGGCCCGGCACATGATTCCCCGCCGTACGGGGGTGATCCTGGCCTTCGGCGGCGGTGGCCCGCAGACGCTGCCGGGCCTCGGCGGTTTCAAGATCGCGCTGGACGCGCTGGAGGGACTGCGCCGCCAGTGGGCCATCGAGCTGGGCCCGCACGGCATCCGTGTGGTGACGCTGAAGTCGGGCGGGGTGCCGGAGACCCTGCCCGAGGGGTTTCCCGGCCGGGACGCGATCGTGGACAGCCTGGTCGGAGCGACGCAGCTCGGCCGTGCCGCGACGCTCGCGGACGTCGGCGACGTGGCCGCCTTCGTCGCCTCCGACCGGGCCCGCACGCTCACCGCGACGGACGTGAACATCTCCTGCGGCGCCATCGTGGACTAGGCCGTGTCCGCAAAGTCCCGCCTGCCCCGCGACGCGGACACGACCTAGGACGCGGCGGCCCCGGGAGACGGTGCGGTGCGGGACCCGGTGGCCCGGGGAGGCGGCGCAGGAGGGCGTACGCCAGGGGCCCGGACCGGGAAGGCCGGTCCGGGCCCCTGTGCGACGTCAGCACGTCATGCGCCGCTCCATTGCGTGGTCGGCCTCATCGGGCGCTGCGCCTGGCTCGGATCAGCACCAGGAAGCCGCCGATGAGGAGCACGGCCCCCGCCGCGGCCGGCCACAGCGTCGTGCCCGTCTCGGCCAGATTGCCCCCGACGGCCTGCGGCTTCGTCCCCAGGCTGTCCTCGGTGTCGTCACCGACGCCGGCCGGCTGCGTCTGCGCCGCGCCGCCCGACGCGTTCGCGTCGTCGTCTCCGTCGCCGGATCCGCCCTGTGCCTGATCGTTGTCCGCGTCGGCCGACGGCGTGCCGTACGACTTGGGCGCGACCGTGCTGGACACGGTGGGCTCGTCGTCCGGAGCCGGTTCCGTGGCGGGCGCCTCGTTGCCGGGTTCGTCCTGCCCGGGCTCCTCCGTCGCGGGCGCCTCGCCGGCCGGTTCCTCGGTGGCCGGTTCATCGGTCGCCGGTTCCTCGGTCGCCGGTTCCTCGGTCGCCGGGGGATCCGTCTGCTCGCCGCCGCCGTCGCCATTGCCGCCGTCACCGGGCTTCGGGTCGTCGTTCCCGGCCGGCGGGGTGGTGGGGGCCTCGGTCGGCTCCTCCTGGCCCGGGTCGTCGGCACCGACGCCGCACGATCGGCCCTCGTTGATGCAGTCGACCATCTGTCCCATCAGGTCCTCGTCGAAGACGTTGATGAAGTCGCCGTGGTCGGTGACGGGCTTGTGCAGCTGCTCGGGGAAGGAGTCCACCGCGAACAGCGGGGTCGTGCGCCCGCCGTCCTGGAGGCTCGGCGCGTCGACGTCGTAGACGATCCGCTGCACCAGCTGCGGGATGGCCGTGAAGCCGTTCGGGCAGCTGCCGTCGGCCGCGGCGAACGCCACGTGGGTGCGGTGGTTGGCGCTGTCGATGTTCTGTCCGTCCCAGCAGCTCTGGAACTTGAAGGTGCGCACCACGTCGCTGCCCTGCGGGCACAGCGGGTACTTGTCCTTGAGCTGCCGGTCCTCGAAGCCGGTGCAGCTCCAGGAGGCGTTGGCGTTGGCGGTGCCGTTGACGAACGCCTTGGCGTCGCCGGTGATGATGCGCAGCAGCCGCGGCATCTCGGTGACCTTGCCGCGCGGGTTGCCCACGAACGTCAGCGTCACGTCCTTGGGCGTGACGATCTCGCCGGCGTTGCCCTCGATGCCGCCGCCGGGCTTGTTGGCGTCCTGTTCCTGGGTGCCGTTCTGCAGGCGCAGCACGGGCCAGTAGTACGTGGACTTGTCGCCCTGGTCGACACAGGTCGTCGCGGCGTTCGCCAGGTCCTCGTCGCTGGCGAAGGCGTCGTTGGACTGGTTGCCGATGTAGTCGTGGAAGTGGTGGGCGCCGTTGGAGACGCCGGGGGCCACGATCACGTTGTCGGAGTTGAACAGGCCGTTCTCGTTCACGCCGCAGCTGGTGGCGAACGTGCCTCGGGAGGCTCCCTGCTGCACGGCCGGGGCGGTGACGTTGGGCTGTACGGCGGTGATGTCCGTGAAGTCGGCGGCGACGGGGCCGTTTCCGGCCTGGCCGCCGTTGCCCGGCTGGCCCGCGTCACCGGTCTGGCCGCCGTTCTCCGGCTGTTGGCCGCCCTGGTCGGCGCCCGCCTGGTTGTCGCCGCCCTCGTTCTGGCCGGCGTCGCCGTCACCGCTGTCGGCGGCGCGCAGGGTGCAGGGGGCGAGGGACTCCAGGCCCTGTGGCCGGTCCCCCAGGCGCTCGATGGCGATGGCGATGCGCTCGATCGTCGCCGTGCGCTTGTCCTTCAGCGGAGTCATGATCGCGCTGTCGGCGAAGCCCGCGTCCTGCTGGACGGCCTGGGCCGACTCCTGCAGGCGCTGGTAGGCGTCGGCGATCTGCTGGTCCAGGAGGGCGAGTTCCTTGGCGACGTCCTCCGTCGCGCCGTCCGGTACGGCCGTCAGTTTGCTGCCGACATCCGGGCAGTCGATCGTGCCCGCCGGGGAGGACAGCGTCCGGGCCTGCTCCGTTGCGCCGTCCTCGGTGGCCGAGGCGTAGACGTTGGCCCCAACCAGGCCGCCGCCGCCCAACATCAGCGCGACCGCTGCAAAGGTCGCGCGCCGTGCGCCCGTGGGGCGTCTTCGCGTGCTGCGTCCCAAGGAAGTACTCCTACGCCTCGTGGTCGGTTCAGGGCATGAAAATCCCCCGGTCCCATACGCAGACGCGCCGCGTCGTGTTCAACCGCCTCGGAAATTCACAGAAATCTCTTGGAACGAGGGGCCGGCCGGGGTCAGTTCATGAGTCCGGCGGCGAGCGTCGCCCCCAGTTCCCAGCAGGCCTCGGTGTCGTTCTTGCCCGGCTCGCCCGTCACCGTCACGGGTTGCGCGGCGCGTCGCCAGGCGAGCCCGGTCGTGATGGAGTCGATCGCCCGGACCGCTCCGGTGACGTCGCTGCCGCCGTGCACGTAGTAGCCGAAGGGCCGGCCTCGGGTGGCGTCCAGGCACGGGTAGTAGACCTGGTCGAAGAAATGCTTGAGGGCCCCGGAGATGTAGCCGAGGTTCGCCGGGGTGCCCAGCAGGTAGGCGTCGGCGTCGAGTACGTCGGCCGCCGTGGCCGACAGCGCCGGTCGTCGTACGACGTCGACGTTCTCGATCTCCGGCGCCGTGGCTCCGGAGATCACGGCTTCGAGCATGGCCTGGCAGTTGGGCGAGGGGGTGTGATGCACGATCAGCAAGGTAGGCACACCCGAACCCTGCCGCCGCGCCGCGGATCCGCGCAACCGCGACGGTTCAGTTGGCGGCTTGGGCGGCGTCGGGGTCCTCGTCCTCCGCCCCGCCACCCGTGACTCCCGAGGAGGAGTTGACCCTGGCGACCGCGGACGACAGCTGTTCCTGGATCGCCTCGGGCAGTGCGTCGCCCTTGATCGCGTGGACCAGGTCCCCGGCCAGCGAGTGCAGTTTGGTGTTGGTGTTCTGGGAGGCCGCGACGAGCACCGTCCAGGCCTCCTCGGAGGTGAGGTTGAACGAGGCCATCAGGATGCCCCGGGCCAGATCGATGGTCGGCCGGGTCTGCATGGCCCGGCGCAGCTGGGCGACTTCGATCCGCAGGTCCTGGTCGGGCTCGTCGGTCATGTCGGTGTCCTGTGCGGGGTCGGCCGCGGTGGTCAGTCCAGGCGGGCGAGTGAACAGCGACCGGGTGGCGGTCAGGGTCAGGAGGCGATCGACTGCCGTACTCGTGGACTGGACAGCGACCGTCTTGGCCTGCTCCAGGGCCCGGTGGCGCAGGGTGAGGAGGATGTTGAGGGCTGAGCAGTCGCAGAAAGTGACGCCCTCCAGGTCCAGGTCTATGCCGCGGACCGATCGGTTGAGTGCGTGGCGCAGGTCGGTGCGGAACTGTTCGCTGGTGTCGAGGTCGATCTCCCCGCGGACCTTCACGGTGATCCGATCACCGTCAGGGCGCAGGTGCGTGACCAGCGCGCGTGGTCGGCCGGCCGCCGGTGCGCCCGTGGTGTCCACCCGGTCAGCGGCGCCCCCGGTAGGGGATTGCGCACAGAACGCGAGCTCCGGCATGACCTGCCTCTCCCTCAGGTGCTCCCCGTCTCCGTACCAGACTGAACCGGAACTGTCGTACACGTCAATAGATACATGAAACGCAGTACGTGTTTTTGTATACGTGAACGCGCTGTCGTAGTCTTGGGGCATGGACGGAGGCCCTGAGTCGCACACCGGATGGACATTCCTGACCAATCACGCCCGTGTCCTGGCGGCCATCGCGGACAATCCGAGCGTCCGCATTCGACATATCGCGGCGCGCTGCCGGCTCACCGAACGCGCCGTCCAGAAGATCATTTCGGATCTGGAGCGGGACGGCTATCTGTCCCATGTCCGTGAGGGACGCACCAACACCTACCAGATCGAGCCCGACAAGGTGCTGCGTCACCCCGCCGAAGCCGGACTGCCGGTCGCCGCACTGCTCTCGCTGCTCGTCCAGGACGAGGCCGATCGCAGCGCGAACTCCGATCAGCTGAGAGCCGCGCGTCAGCGCATGCCGGTGGACGGCGGATGAGCGGCCACCGGACCGGTCCGAACACGTGCCGCCCCTGACGAGGGCTCAGCACAGCACGCGCAGCGCTCCGGGCAGGACCCTGACCGTGACCGGAAGGTTCGCCTCCACCTCACCGTCCGCGCCGTAGGGGACCGCGCGATCGGCCTCGATACGGATCTCCCTGCCCCGCAGGATGCGCACCTGGGGGCGGTGGATGTGGGCGCCGGTCTTGAGGTCGTTCATCAAGGCGAAGAACAGCTGGCGCGGTGCCTCGCGGATCATCACCACGTCCAGCAGGCCGTCGTCCAGGCGGGCGTCGGGGGCGATGAGGCGGCCGGAGCCGTAGTAGCCGGAGTTGGCGGCGACGACCGTGTAGCCGGTGTGGAGGTGTTCCTCGCCGTCGACGGTGACCCGGTAGCGGGCCGGGCGCCAGGTGGTGACGGCGCGCAGTCCGCCGGCGTAGTAGGAGGCCGCGCCGCGCAGCAGTGTGGCGTTGTTGGCGTGCCGGTTGGCGAGTGCGTCGACGCCCGCGTACACGCTGCCGAGGACCACCGTGCGGTGATGGACGGCCGACTCGACCTCGATAGTGTCGACCTTCCGGGGCTCGTGGTGGAGCAGTACCCGCGCGAGTTCTGTCGGGTCGGCGGGCAGGTTCAGTGCCCGGGCGAAGTCGTTGCCGCGGCCTGCCGGGACCAGGCCGAGCAGGGCGTCGGTGCCGCTGAGGGCTCCGCCGATGCCGCCGGCGATGCCGTCGCCGCCGACCGCGAGCACCACCCGGCCCCGCTTCCCGGCGTCCAGGGCCAGCTCCCGGGCGTGGGCCAGGCTGCGGCTGTACTCGGTCTCCAGGCCGGCCCCGGCCTCCCGCAGCTGCCGGGCCACCTGCAGCAGCGCGGCCGCTGAGGCGGATCCGCCGGCCGTGGGGTTGACGATGGCGGTGAACTGTCGCATCGGGGGTGCCTTTCGGGCCGACGGGCGGGTGCTGCCGGAGGCGGGAGGGTCGGGAGGCGGGAGGTGGGTGAGCGGATACGGCGGACTGACGGCAGGTCAGTCGAGGGGCAGCAGGACACCGGGGTTGAGCAGGCCGGCCGGGTCCAGTCGGCGCTTCACGGCGCTCAACGCCTCGATGCCCAGCGGGCCCGCCTCGCGGACGTACCAGTCCCGGTGGTCGGTGCCCACGCCGTGGTGGTGGCTGATGGTGCCGCCCGCGTCGAGGATCGCCTCGTTGGCGGCGCGCTTGGCCTTCTCCCAGTGCGGCACCGGGTCGTCGCCCTGTGCGCAGACCACGGTGAAGTACAGCGAGGCGCCGTTCTCGTAGACGTGGGAGATGTGACACATGATCAGGGGCGGGGTGCCGGACTCGGTGAGCGTGCTGGTGAGGGCCTCGCGGACGGACGCGTACAGCTGCGGGACACGTGACCAGAAGGCCGCCGTCTCCAGCGTCTCGGCGAACGCCCCGGCGTCCAGCAGGGAGTCCCGCAGGTAGGGCGCCGAGTAGCGGCCGTGCGCCCAGCGCCGCCCCGGTTCCTCACCGAGGGGGGTTCCGCCGCACTCACGCAGGACGGCGGCGGCCTGCTCGCGGCGGTATGCGGTGTCCTCGTCCGTGCCCTCGTAGCCGGTGATCGCCATGCAACCGGTGGGCTGCTGCCCGGCGAGGGCGGCGCCGATCGCGTCGGGCTGGGCGAGGCCGATCAGTGTCTCGGTCTCGTCGGACAGCCGCAGCACCGTCGGCCGGGGCCCGTCCTGGGCGAGGCGGCGCAGGGCGGCGGCGCCCTCCTCGAAGGAGGTGAAGCGCCAGCCCTCGTACACCCGCGTCCGGGGGACGGGGCGGATCCGCACGGTGACCGACGTGATGACGCCGAACGCGCCTTCCGAGCCGAGGAAGAGCTGGCGGAGGTCGGGGCCGGCCGCCGAGCGCGGTGCCCTGCCCGTGTCGATGGTGCCCTCGGGGGTGGCGAGGGTCAGGCCCAGGACCATCTCGTCGAAGCGGCCGTAACCGGCGGACGCCTGGCCGCTGGAACGGGCGGCGGCGAATCCGCCGATGGTGGCCCATTCGAAGGACTGCGGGAAGTGGCCGAGAGTGAAGCCCTGTTCGGCGAGCAGTGCCTCGGCCTGCGGCGCGCGCAGGCCCGGTTGAAGGGTGGCGGTGCGCGAGACCGGGTCGAGGGCGAGGAGCCGGTCCATGCGGCGCAGGTCCAGGGCGACGAAGGGGCCGCGCCGGGTCGGGGCGAGGCCGCCGACGACGGAGGTGCCGCCGCCGAACGGGACCACGGACAGGCCGTGTTCGGCGCAGGCGCGCAGCACGGCGGCCACCTCGTCGTGGTCGGCGGGGAGTACGACGGCGGCGGGGATGTCGTCGACGTCGCCCTCACGGATTCGCAGCAGGTCGGGGGTGGACTTGCCGCGGGTGTGGCGGATGCGGGCCTCCGCGTCGAGGAGGACGTACTCCTCGCTCCCCACGGCAGCGGACAGGGCCTGGCGCGCGGCGGTTTCGAGCCGCGACTCGGGTACGGCGATGTCCTCCAGGGCGACCGGCCCGGCGGTGCGCGGCTTCACGCCGAGCAGATCGCGCAGCAGCCCCGTCACGGTCTCGGGCAGCGGCGCCGCCTTGGCCGGGTCGCCCCAGCCGCTCCACAACATGTCCATGGCGGTCGTCCTCACCGGTCGGTTCGAGCGATGCCGTGTCCCGGACGGCCTCGCAGGCGTTACACTGTGACACATGACGCCTATTCGTCACAACCACTCGGACGGCGACGCGGTGCTCGACGCGGTGCGCGACTGTGTCCTGGCCGTCGGTGTCCGCCGTACGACGCTGACCGACGTGGCCCGCCGCGCGGGGGTCTCCCGGATGACGCTGTACCGGCGCTGGCCCGATGTGCGCTCGCTGGTGGGGGACTTGATGACCCGCGAGTGGGTCGCGGTGGCCACCGGGGCCCTGCCCGAGCCGCGACCCGGGGCCGACGCGCGCACCTTGATCGTCGACGGCCTGGTGGCGGGGGTGGCGGCGTTCCGGGCCCATCCGCTGTTCCGGAAGATCGTCGACGTCGATCCCGAACTGCTGCTGCCCTATGTCCTCGACCGCCGGGGCGCGAGCCAGGAGGCCCTCCTCGCGCTGCTGGGCGATGCCGTACGGGAGGGCCACGCCGACGGGTCGGTGCGCGCCGGGCATGCCGAACGCCAGGCGCGGGCCCTGCTGCTGGTCGTCCAGTCCTTCACGCTTTCCCTGCGCACCATGACCGACGAGGACGACACCGACCTGAACAGCGAGGCCTTCCTCGCGGAGCTGCGCGGCCTTCTGGAGAGGACCCTCACCCCATGAGCACTGCCACTCCCCCACTGCCCGGTTCCTCACTGTCGGCCGCGCGGCGCTCGCGCGAACTGACCGAGACCGTCGGGGGTCCGGCCGTGGACGTCCTGGTCGTCGGGCTGGGCGCGACCGGCGCCGGGGCGGCCCTCGACGCCGCGGCCCGTGGACTGACGGTGGCCGCCGTCGACGCCCACGACCTGGCCTTCGGCACGTCCCGCTTCAGCAGCAAGCTCATCCACGGCGGGCTGCGCTATCTCGCCTCGGCGCAGCTCGACGTGGCCCACGAGAGCGCCGTCGAGCGCGGGGTGCTGATGGAGCGCACGGCACCGCACCTGGTGCGGGCCCAGCCGTTCGTACTGCCGTTGACGCCGCTGGTATCCCGTGGCCAGTCCGCCCTCGCCCGGGCCGGATTCCGGGCCGGCGACACCCTGCGCCTCGCGGCCCGCACGGCCCGAGCCACCCTGCCCGCCCCGCGCCGCCTCTCCACCGTGGAGACGCGGCACCTGGCGCCCGCTCTGCGCACCCAGGGCCTGCGCGGCGGCCTGCTGTCCTGGGACGGCCGGCTCACCGACGACGCCCGCCTGGTGACCGCGATCGCCCGCACCGCCGCCGCCCACGGCGCCCGGATCCTTACCCGGGTCAGGGCCCTGCGGCTCACCGCGTCCGGCGCCGTGATCCGTGACGAACTCACCGGCGAGGAGGGCGAGATCAGGGCCCGCGCCGTGATCAACGCCTCCGGCGTCTGGGCGGGCGGTCTGGTCGAGGGCATCCGGATCCGCCCCTCACGCGGCACCCACCTCGTCCTGCGCTCCGACCACCTCGGCCCGCTGCCCGCGGGGCTGCACGTGCCGGTCCCCGGGGAGACGAACCGCTTCGTCCTCGTCCTGCCCCAGGGCGACGGCCGCGTCTACGTCGGGCTCACCGACGAGCCCGTCGAAGGTGACATCCCCGACGTCCCGGAAGCTCCCGAGACGGACATCGGGTTCCTTCTCGACGTCCTCGGCTCGGTCCTGGACGTACCGGTCCAACGCGACGACGTGGTCGGCGCGTTCGCGGGACTGCGCCCGCTGCTCGACACCACACCGTCGGCCGGTTCGGGCGCGGCTCCGCGCACTTCCGACATCTCCCGTCGCCACGCGGTCCTCACCTCGCCGGAGGGCGTGATCACCGTGGTCGGGGGCAAGCTCACCACCTACCGGCGCATGGCCGAGGACGCCGTCGACGCCGCCGTCGCCACCCGCCGACTCACCGCCGGCCCCTCCCCCACCGCCTCCCTGCCCCTCGTCGGCGCCGCGTCGCCGGACGCCCTCGGCTCCGTCCGGGCACCGCGCCGCCTCGTCCAGCGCTACGGCACCGAGGCAGCGGCCGTCCGGGCGCTCGGCGCGCACGATCCCCGGCTCGACGAACCGGTACTGCCCGGTCATCCCGTCACCGGCGCCGAACTGCTGTGGGCGGTACGCCACGAAGGGGCCCTGGACGAGGCCGACCTGCTGGACCGGCGCACCCGCATCGGACTGGTGCCCGCCGACCGCGCGGCCGCGTTGGACGCCGCACGCCGCGTGCTTGACGAGGTGTCGGCAGGGGTGGGTGAGATGTAGCGGGCCGCAGAGTGAGGGGGGCTGCGGGTGTCGGGATCTGTGGGGTGTGGGGGACTGCGTGGTGCGGAGGGCCGCCGGGTGTGGAGGACCGCGAGGTGCGGATGACGGCCGGGTGCAGAGGACCGCGGGGTGCGGATGACGGCCGGGTGCAGAGGACCGCGTGGTGCGGAGGCTCGCAGCGCTTGGCGGACCGCGGGGTTCGGTCAGGTGTCCGTGCGCCGGATCCGCCACACGTGGTCGTCCCGGTAGCCCTCCTCGCCCTCGGGTGACACGCTCGCCCTGCGCACCGTGTCCAGCGTCTCCACGGTCCAGTCGGCCGCCTTCAGTGCGAGTTCGTCGAGGACGCCCATCGGCGTAGGGAACTCCGCCTCGAAGGGTGGCTCGGTCTGCCAGGACGGCCAGCCGGCGTGCATGACGATGAGCAGGGTGCCGCCCGGGGCGACCGCGTCCGCCGCCCGGCGCAGAATCCGGCGCTGGTCCAACGGGATCGGCGACTGCAGATACTGAGCGTTCACCAGGTCGAAGGACCCCTCGGGGAACGACTCCCCCAGCACGTGCCGTTCCCACGCCGTACGGTCGCCGACTCCGGCCTCCGCCGCGTGCACGCCGGCACGTTCCAGAGCGGTGTGCGAGATGTCGACGCCCGTGACCCGCCAGCCGCGCGAGGCGAGCCACACCGCGTCGGCCCCTTCGCCGCAGCCGAGGTCGAGCGCGCTGCCCGGCGGGAGGTCGCCGGCCTCGCGGACGAGCAGCGCGTTGGGGCGGCCGCTCCACAGAGGCCCGCCGTCCCGGTAGCGGGCCTCCCAGAACTCGGCTGCCCTCGTGGCGGGGGTCTCGGTCATGGTGCCTCCTGGGATGCGAGGGTGTGATGGTGCGCAGGGACTCGGCCGAACGCGTGCTGCCGGTCCACCTCAAGAAGCCTGCGGTACGCACCGGAGGTGGCCAAAGGTTCTTGCCGGTTCGGCAAAGGCGCCCCCTGGCCGACCTCGCGCGCCGTGCCGACGGGCGGGCGGGCGGGCGACCAGAGGACTACGACCTTGGAGCGGGTTCACCTGGGCCCGCGGTCCGATCCGGCGGGCGGCGGTGGGCGGTTAGCGTCACGGCATGCGAATTGGACTTCTCGGCACCGGCAATGTCGCACGAGCACTGGCCCGTGGGTGGAGCGCCGCGGGGCACGACGTGCTCCTCGGTTCACGCAGCCCGCAGGACCGCACGGATCTCGGTCTGCCCGTGGCAGACCTGAGCGCCACGGCGGCTCACGCGGAGGTACTGGTCAACGCCACCCCGGGGGACGTCTCCGTGGAAGTGCTGCGCTCCATCGGGGCACCGGCCCTGACCGGCACCCTCCTGATCGACGTCGCGGTCGGCCTCTCCCCCGACTACACCCAGCTCTCACACCCCAACAGCAGCCTGGGCGAACAGATCCAGCAGGCCTTTCCCCAGACCCCCGTCGTCAAGACGCTGTGCACCATGGACTCCACGGTGATGATCGCGCCGGGCAGTCTGGAGGGTCCGAGCACCGTGTTCCTCTCCGGCGACGACACCGAGGCCAAGCGGACCACCGGCCGGCTGCTCGCCGACCTCGGCTGGCCGCCGTCGTCCCAGCTGGACATCGGGGGCATCACCACGGCGCGCGGGCAGGAGCACTTCGCGTTCCTCTTCATGGGGATCGCCGACGGGCTGGGCGCTCACGCGTTCAACATCAACGTGGTCGCGCGCGCCGCCGGCTAGTTCACTCGCCGGGCGCCTCCAGCCAGAAGCCGGCGCGGGTCCGCCAGAGATCGAGCAGCGCCGTGTCGCCCTGCGTCACGATCGTGGGCGCGGGCCGCTTGTAGAAGTACAGGAGCAGATCGGTCACCGGCCCGCACGCAGTCGCCGTGGCCTTGTCGGCCCCGGTGCGCCAGACGGGGCGCTCGCCGGTCAGGTCGACGACCCATTCCCCGGCGTCGGTCGCGTCGAAGTGGAGCGTGCGGTCGGGGCCGAGCAGGTCGGGCAGGTCCGGCGCGGGCTCGAACGCCTCGGGGAAGGTCGAGTACTCCAGCCATTCCTCGACCGCGTCGACGGCCAGGTCGGCGTCCAGGGCGAACTCGGCCCCGGCCGTCCGGGCCGCGTCGGCGCGGTGCACGACGGTCTCGTGGGTCATGCGCCGGGCCCAGAACTCCACCGGCGCGGACCGCTCCGCGGAGGGGTTCCAGGCCTGGGCGTCGGGACCGGCGGCGCGCAGTGCGGCGCTGAGCCGCGCGGCGCCCTCGATGAGCCACGGAATCAGGAACGCCTCGTCCTCGCGGGCGTACCCGGACAGGTCGTTCACCAGGCCGTCGGGGATGGGGCCGGTGGCGCGGGTTCGTACGATTTCCTCGGCCCAGCGGTGGTCGCCGCCCACGTGCCGCACCAGTTGGCCGAGGTTCCAGCCGGGGCAGGAGAGCACCGGCGCGCTCAGGTCCGCGCCCCGTACATGACCGGTGAGCCGTTCGGTCTGGTCGACGATCTCGTCGCAGTAGCGGTCGAAGGTCAGCGAGGTCATCGCCTCATGATGCCGCAGGGCAGCGATCCTCCCTGTCAGTGGGCTCGGATACTGTGGGCCGCCTGAGCAAGATCGGAAGCAGGATCGGGTGGGGAGAGATCACGATGCCGGTGGGGGCGGGGAACGTACGGCGAGGACTGGCCCAGGCGGCTTTGCTGGCCGGGGTGCTGACGGGTTGTGCGGGGGCGGCGGAGGACGACACGAGGACGTCGGCCAGTGCCTCGGCGGCGGCCGACACGCAGAGCGAGAGCGGTACGGCGGTGAAGAGCGGCGGCACCGTCGGCCCCGCCGGATCGGCCTGTGAGCTGCCCGTCGCCTTCGACATCGCCGAGGACTGGGAGGCGGAGGCCATCGACGCCGGGGCGGCCGGGGAGAAGGCGGCCGACGGTGCCTCCGCCGACCCCGAGGAGGCCGAGCTGGCCCAGGAGATCGCCGACGCGATCCTGCGCCAGGGGCCGGTGGCGGCCGCGTGTGAGGTCGACGCCAAGCCGGCGGGGAACATCGGCTTCCTCCGCGTCTGGACGGGCAAGCCGGGCGACGACGACCCACGCGCCGTGCTGGAGGCCTTCGTCGCGGCGGAGAACGACACGAGCAAGGCCAGGTACAGCGCGTTCAAGGCGGGCGGCCTCTCCGGTGCCGAGGTGAAGTACCTCTTCACGAGCAAGCTGCTGGAGGAGACGAAGGAGGAGTCCGCGCTGGCCGTCGTCACCGAGCGGGGCCCGGTCGTCATACACCTCGGCGGAATGGACACCGAGGAGCACCGGGAGATGCTGCCGGCCTACGAACTCGCCAAGCGGACCCTGCGCCTCAGTTGAGCGGCCGGTGCAGGCATGTCCGGCGCGAGCGCAGCAGGTGCCGCGCCGGACACGTCCCGCCTACGACTCGGCCCCGGTGTAGAACGCGACCGTCGCCGCCGTCGTCGCCGCCACGGCCTCCTCCTCGGCCCCCGACACCGCGTAGGCCTGCCCCCACAGCTCGCCGGACCGCGTGTAGAACGCCTTGCCCTCGTCCGATACCTGCCAGGCCTCGGCCTCCTCCCTGCTCATCCCACCGCCGGCGAGATGCATGCCGAGCCCCAGCAGCGCCCCGTCCCAGCCGACACCGACGGCTCCGGGCCCGAACCGGTCCCAGAAGACGGGCGGCACCACGGCCACGTGCTCCAGCTCCAGCACCGTCCGCTCCTCACCGTCCGGCGTGAGGCGCACCTCGACCTCGCTGAAGCCCGGGTCGGGCCCGTACAACCAGCTGACCCGCAGCCGCGTCGGCTCCTCGCACTGCAGGATCTCGCCGCCGGCCTGGCCCTGCAGCTGGTACCGGCCGCCGACCCTGAACTCCCCGCTGACCGGCAGGAACCAGCGGCCGATTCGCTCCGGCGACGTCACGGCGTCCCACACATCGGCGAGCTCCGCGTCGAACGTACGCCGCATCAGCACCGTGCGGGCCTCGCCCGCCTCGACCTGCCGTACCCCGACCTGCCGGTGCAGGCGGTTCAGCTCGTCGACGATCTCACTCATCCCCGCTCGCTTCCTTTCTCAGTCTGCGTTCGCGCTTTCCTCGCGCGAGTTCCGTTTCGAGGGCGTCGAGCCGCTGCTCCCAGAAACCCCGGAACCTCTCCAGCCATGCGTCCACCTCGCGCAGCGGAGCGGCGTCGACGGCGTACAGCCGCCGGGTGCCCTCCGCCCGCACGGAGGCGAAGCCGCTCTCGCGCAGCACCCGGAGATGCTGCGACACGGCGGGTTGGGAGATTCCGAATTCGTCCTGGATCACGGCACTGATGTCGCCCGATGCCTGCTCACCGACCGCGAGCAGCTCCAATATCCGGCGGCGAACCGGATCACCCAGCACATCGAAGGCGTGCACGGCCCTCACTATGCCAGCCCACGCTTATATAAGGAAAGGCTTAAATAAAGCCCATGGGTGGCCGGTCCGTCGGGCGCGGGCGCGGCACGGGCCCGCCGGCCTCGGAACGCGCCCGCTCGTCTCGGCCTTTGCCGCTCGTCTCGGCTTGGGCCGCTGGTCGCGGCCCGTACTCCTAGCCTCGGTCGCCGAGGAACGAGTCGAGTGCCTTCGTCAGTTCGGCCGGCTTCTCGACCGGGAGTTCATGACCGGCGTCCACGATGCGGATCACCGCGTCCGGGTAGGCCTTGGCCATCCGCAGCATCTGGGAGACGGGCAGTTGGATGTCGTGGTATCCGTGCACCATCAGGGTGGGCGTCCGGATCTCGCCGACCCGGTCGAGCACGTCGAAGGCGCGCATGGCGCCGTACAGCGTCATGACGACCTCCCGGGGTGTCTCGGCGGAGGCGCGGATGTACTCGCGGATCTCCTCGCGCGGGTGGCCGGGGGCGAAGGCGCGCTGGATGTTGGCGGCGAGGAACACCTTGAAGGGGGCGAGCGTCGAGGCGGCCATCAGCAGGGCGCGGCCCCTGCTGTAGGTCATCCTGCCGATGGAGTTCACCAGCACCATGCGCTCGACCCGCTCGGGGTGGGACAGCGCGATGGTCTGGGCGATCATCCCGCCCATGGAGTGACCGATGATCGCGAACCGCTCGATCTTCAGATGGTCGAGGAGGGCGAGGACGTCCTTCGCCAGGACGTCGATCGAGGGCACCCCCGCCCCGCTGCTCTCGCCGTGCCCGCGCAGGTCGAGCCGGACCACCCGCCGCCGCTCGCAGAAGTGGGCGAGCTGGTGGTCCCAGCGGTGCCGGTTCGCCGTCCAGCCGTGGACGAACACCAGGGGCACACCGTCGCCGTCGCGCGGGCCCTCGTCGTCGTACGTCAGCGCTGCGCCGTCGACTTCGAGCTGCGGCATGGGTGGCCTCCTGGGAGCGATTCCGGTTACTGACCAGTACGGTAACCGGCCGTGCCCGCCGCCGTCACCGGCGTTCGCCCAGGAAATCGAGGATGTGCCCGAAGACGTCGAGGGCCGCTCCCCTGCCGAGGAACGTGTCCAGGTGGCCGTAGCCGGGGATCTCACGTCCAGTTGCGGTTGGCGGTGGGCGAGGACGTCGCGGCAGAGCTTCTGGGAGTCCAGCCACAGGCCGTTCTCACTGCCCGCCAGGAGCAGGACGGGGGTGTCGATGCGGGCGGCGGCATCGAGCGCGTTCTGCGGGAGGGCCCGGTAGCGGTGGTCGGTGTCGTGCCAGCGGACCACGGTGCGGGCCAGTTCGATGCGGCGCAGGTGCGGCAGGATCCACAGTGGGGCGGGGCCGAGGAGTTCGGCGAGGCGCTGGTGGGTGGTGTCGGTCAGGTGCTCGTGGACGAAGAGGGAGGCGCCGGTGCCCCAGGCCGAGTTGTGCAGGATCTGGCAGGTGGGGTCCGGGCAGGTCGCCTTGCGTGAGGCCAGGGCGAACAGCGGGGTGTACCTGGACCACAGGCCGACCTTGCGGAAGTCGACGGGGATGTGGTCGATATGGGACTTCAGCAGTTCCCCGGCCAGGCTCATGCGCAGGGAGGTGCGGCCCGCGAGCTTCGGGGTCAGGAACACGCCCTGGGACACCACGCCCGCCAGACCGGGTACCAGGCCCGCCGTCATGCTCAGGGACAGGGCGAGGGAGCCGATGCAGTGGGCCACGACGGACAGGGGGCGCTCGCCGATGCGGGTGCGGATGTGGCGTACGGCCTCGGGGATGTCGTGGAGGGCGACGTCGTCGTAGGTGTAGCGGCGGCCCGTCTCGTTGTACGGGAGCCGGCAGCTGCCCCGCCAGTCGAGCAGCCAGGGTTCGTAGCCCTCGTCGAGGAGGACGTCGACCAGGTTGCGGGTCTCGGGCAGCAGGAACATGTCGGCGGACGCGGTGTGGCCGTGCAGGACCAGCACGGCGGGGCGGTCGGCGTCGCCGGGGTCGATGCGGGTCAGGCCGAGGCGGACGCCGTCCGGGGCGTGGAGCGGGATCTCCTCGACCCGTGCCGGGTCGAGTCGGTGGTGGAGGGGGCGCAGGGTCGTGGTGGTCCTGACCTTGCGCAGGGCCGGCCTGGTGGTCCTGGGGGTCGTCGTGCGGAAGATCATCGGTGCTGCTCCGTGGAGGTCGGGGTGCGGCGCAGGTCGAGCAGGTCCGCTGCGGCCCGGGCGAAGGGGCCGAGCAGGCCGCGCCCCATCTCCAGGCCGAACCAGGCGAGCCAGGTCAGCTTGGCGGCACGCTTCTCCTGGCTGGTCAGGCGCGGGTCGACCCTGATGCCGTCGATCTGGTCGCGTACGTAGGAGTCGGCGGGGACGACGACCTCGCCGGCCAGGCTCGCGGGTTCGCCCTCTCGGCCGAGTTCGACGGTCAGGGCGCGGGTCTGGCGCCACAGGTCGCGGCGGGCGCGGGCGTACTTGTGGCCCTCCAGCCACCAGCGGCCTCCGTCGGCGTCGGTCAGCTCGAGTCGGTAGCGCAGGAGTTGGTGGCGCAGACCGTGGGCGTGCGGGATGCCGTCCTCGGGGCGGATCCAGATGTCGCCGCGTGCCACGGTCAGCGGTACGGGGTGCAGGGCGGGGCAGGTGAGTTCGCCTCGGACGTCGACGCGGCGGTCGGTGACCAGCTGGTGCATGCTCGCGATGGACAGGGTGAGGGACATCGCGCAGGGGGTGTCGGGGGTGGCTCCGACCGGGCCGACGCGGCCTTCGGTGGTCTCGGTGAACCACAGATAGGGCTGGTCGTCCTTCTGCGGGAGGCGGGCCAGGCCGTCGGCGGCGAGTCGCTCGAACGTCTTCAGCTGGGCGCGCGCGTCGTAGCGGGCGGCGGTCGGCAGGCCGAGGGCCTCGACGAGTGCGGTGGTGCGGTCGGCTGTGGCGGCCGGGCCCTCGAGGGTCGCCTCGCACAGCTTCAGGGCGGTGGGGCTCTGCAACACGCGGGTCAGGAAGGCCAGTTCGGGGACGGGCTCCGCCTCCAGCCGGGCCAGGGTGTCGGCGCGCCACTCGTCCCAGTCCTGTACGCGGACGTGCATCCCGCCGAGCGCCATGTCCCGTACGACGTCGTCGAGGGTGTTGGGGACGCCGGTGAGGTTGTAGTCGAAACCCCAGGCATCGGGTTCGCAGATGGCGGCGACCGCGACGCGGCTGACCCAGTCGACGGGGGCGGCGTTGAGGTGGCGGAAGGCCGGGACGGTGCGGAAGCGGCCGAAGGCCGAGATCAGGCCGCTGCTGAGGTCCTGGGGGTTGTAGGCGCCGGTCCTGGTGTGGCCGCCGATGCCGCCGGGGCGCAGGGCGGTGACGACCAAGCCGTGGTCACGGGCCCGGCGCAGGGCGACTTCCGCGGCCCACTTGGTCTGGTCGTAGCCGGCGACGAGGCGATCGATGTGGGCGAGGGGGTCGTCCTCGCCCATGGACGGGATGCCGACCTCGTTGAACACGGCGATCGAGGAGATGTGGTGCAGGGGCTTGGGGCGCCCGGTCGCGGCGAGTTCGGCGAGGGTGAGGGCGCCGAGGACGTTGCTGGTGCGCAGTGACCGGTAGCCGCGCAGGAAGTCCACGGCGGCCGCGACCCCGACGATGCCGTCCAGTTCGCGGGCGAGCGTGTTCCAGTGGTCGTCGGGCAGGCCCAGGTGGGGTTGCCGGATGTCGCCGGGTAGCACGGTGATACGGCGTCGGACCTCCGACGACCAGGGCAGGGCGTAGCTCTTGAGTGCCTCGCCGAGCCGGGTGACGGCCGCGTTCTCGTCGGCGGCGCGGACCAGGCAGTGGACATGGGCGTCGCTGTGCCGCAGCAGGTCCAGGAGGATGTGGCTGCCGAGGAAGCCGGTGGCTCCGGTCAGGAGAATGCGGCGAGGTGGCACGGGTTCGGGCGAGGCCGTGAAGGGGAGGCGGTCGGCGAGGGACAGGTCGGCGAGAATCCGGGTGAGGTCGTCGGGGCGGGCCGTGGAGTGCGACGGGGCGGTGACACGGGGCCGTGGCGTGGCGACCACCGGGGACCGGACCGCCTCGATCGCCGCCGGTTCGGCCGCTTGCGGTACGGCAGTTGCGGCGACGGTGCTCTCCATCAGGCGCTTCGCCAGGCTGACCGGCCTGGCGTCGGCGAACACCTCGTCCAGGTCGAGCTGCATGCCCAGCTCGTCCTCCAGCGCCGCTACAAGTTCCACGGCGCTCACGGAGGTGCCCCCCGCGTCGAAGAAGTCGGCGTCGGGGGAAAGGCGGCCGGCCGGAAGGTAACGGCCCGCCATGCCTGCGATGGTGGCGGCGAGTGCGGCCAGGTCCCGCGGTGGTTCCGCATCGGCCCGCGTGGCCGCCGCCGGTGCAGTGACCTTGGCCAGCAGGTCGGGCACGGTCAGGCCGGCACCACCCCGCTCTATCGCCTCCGCGGTCGCCCGCTGGTCTGCGGCCGACGGCACGTTCTCGTTCACCTCACGCATGAGAGTCCTTCACGGTGTTGCCCTGCCCCTTCGTCGGTGCCGTCCGGGTGGCTCTCAGCCGCCCCCTGAACGGTGTCGTCACTGCTCCCGCCAGGAACGGAACGTCCGCAGGTGTTCCGGCGTGACCACGGTCTCCAGGCGCTCGTCGTCCTGGTCGCCGCCGCCCAGCGCCGCGAGCAGGCGGCGGGCGGGAGCGTTGCGCGGGGTGCGTTCCGCGGTCAGGCGGATCTTGGCGCAGTCCAGGTCTTCGGCGCGGTCGGCCAGCCAGCGCAGCAGGCGTTCCTCGACGCCCCGGCCGAGGGCGCGGCAGCTCATCAGCCAGGCGAGGACGTCGAGTTGGTCGCCCTCGCGGCGCACGGCGAGGAGGCCGATCTGGCCGTAGTCGCCGAAGCGGTCGCGGGCCGCGGCGGTCCAGACCTCGCCGTGCTCTCGCCAGCGCGCGACGTCGCCGCCGTCGGCGGTGCGGGCGCGGAGGGTGAACTGGTTGGTGCGGGCCACGAGTTGCTCGGCGCGCCGCACGTCGGCGTCGGTCAGCGCCCGGATGTCGACCTCCAGCTCCAGCCGGTCCAGGAACTCCTCGAACCCGGCCTGTTCGCGCGCGGCGTCACGCTCCCGCTCGTGCTCGTAGAACCGCGCCCGCAGTCCGTCCTCGGCGGTCGCCGCGGCCGGCACCAGGGGCCACAACCGGTCCAGGAACTCGGGCAGTTCGGCCTCGGGCGGGCAGGTCACGGACAGGACCTGTGGCAGCGCGGCGCGCATCCTGGCGATCTCGGCCGGGTTGTCGTCGAGGAACAGGAAGCTGTCCGGACCGAGGTTCAGGGTGCGCGCCGCCTCGGCCAGGCGGGCCGGTTTCGGGCCCCAGGCCGCGCAGAGCACGCTGAAGTGCTCCGCCTTCAGGGGGCTGTCCGGCCGGTCGAGTACGGCGCGGACGGTGTCCTCGTCGTTGTTGCTGACCAGCACCAGCAGCGCGCCGGCCGCCCGCCACGCCAGCAGCCTGCGGGCGAGCAGGGCTCGCGGACCCGTCAGGTCGACGGCCTCGGGACCGATCTCCCCGGCCACGCCGCCCCACAGGGTCTCGTCGCCGTCGACCGCGATCACCTTCGGTGCCGGGCGCCGTACCGCCCGGACCACCTCGGCCAGGCGCAGCGCCACGGCCGCCTGGAAGTGCGGGGTGAACGGGAGGTGGGCCAGCCGTTCGGTCCGCTCGTCGAAGCGCTCCTCCACCGGGTGGTGGCGGGTCCAGTCGTCGGGGCCGAGCACGGCGATGCCGGGCAGCTCGGCCAGCTCGTCGGCGATCTCCCGTTCCCATCGGTCGAGACGGTCCTCGGGCCGTGCGGTGGGCAGGAAGCCGACGATCAGCGGCTTGCGGGTGCGCTCGGCCACCGCGCGCAACGCGGCGGGGTAGGCGGTGCGCAGCTCGGCGAGCAGCGCGTCGTCGACCGGGCCGAACCGGCGCAGGTCCGCCGCCCGCAGCAGTACGACGCCCGCGGTGGCGGCCGGGTCGGCGAACACGCCGGACGGGTCGCGCAGGCTCGCCAGGACGTGGTGGTACGGCGCCTCGGCGACGGTCGTCACGCTGCCGTCCCCTACCGATCCGCCGCCCCTGTCGCCGTCGCCGCACGCTTCGTCGATCGCCGTCTCGCACATCAGGGGCAGGTTGCCGAGGGCGAAAGTGGCGGCGAGGGCGAGCACCTCGGCCGGTGCGGTGGAGGGCCTCGCCGGCGGGGCCTCGGTCGTCGTCGGCACCGTACGAACCCGGCGTGTCGGGTCCCCGGCCGTCTCCGCGAGCAGCCGCAGCAGTTCCTCCCCGAGTTCGGTGACCGTCGACGCGTCCAGGATGTCGAGGCTGTGGTCCAGGCGGATGCGGCCGGCGTCCGGCGTCATGGTGATCATCAGGTCGAGGTCGGAGTAGCCGGTACCCGCCGGCAGCACCTCGAGGCCGCCCGGCCGGCCCGCGGCCCGCACGTAGTTGAAGTACACCTCGACCAGCGGCGCGTTGGCCCGGTACAGGCCCTGCCGGGCCAGCACCGGCAGCACGTCGGAGAACATCGCGCCCTTGGCCAGCACCCGTTGCAGCCGCCTGTCGGTGCGGTGCAGCACCTCCTCGATCCGCTCCCCCGCGTTCGCCTCGGCGGGGAACGGCACCGGTACGCCGAAGAAGCCCACGGCGTCGTAGGCGTCGGCGTGGACGCGGGTGTCGACGGGCACGGCGAGGACGAAGCGCTCACGCTCGCGCTTTCTGGCCAGCAGAACGGTGAGGGTGCCGAGGCAGAACGCGGCGGGGGTCACCGCCAGGCGGCTCGCGGCCGCCGAGATCCGGTCCATGAGCCCGTCGGGGATCGGCACGGTGACGCTGCCGGCCCGGTACGAGCGGGTCTGCGGACGCGGACGGCTCAGGGTCAGCTCGAGGCGTGCGCTGCCTTGGAAGGCCTCGCGCCATTCACTCGCGTCGGTGCCACCGCCCGGGTGATCGTCGGTCCGCTGGGCCTCGATCAGCAGGTGGACGTCGCGGTTGGTGACGGTGTCGCCGAGCACGTCGCCGGAGAGCTCGGCGTCGATCTCGCCCGCCACCAGCAGCAGGGACTGCAGATCGCTCACGGCGTGGTGGGCGCCGTGGAGGAGGATCTGACCGTGCTCGCCGGCGTCCAGCAACTCGAAACGCCACAAGGGCGCCACAGCCAGGTCGAAGGGTGGCTCCAGGAGCTCGCGCAGCCGGTCGGCGGCGTCAACGGCCGTGCCCTCCGGCAGGGGTGTCCATCGCAGCAAGGATTCCGGCAGTTCGCGGTCGACCCGCAGTTGCCGGCCGCCGGCCTCGGCGGTGACGACGGCGGTGCGCAGGGCAGCGTGCCGGGCGGTGAGGCGGGTGAGGATGCCGGTGAGGGTGTCGCGGGTGGTCGGTGTGGCGAGGCGGACGGCCAGACCGACGGCGTGGGCGGCCTCCGGCATGCCGGGCCGGGCGCTGCGCAACAGGCGTACGACGTCTCGGGTCGCGGGGAGGAGTTCGGTGGCCGGCACCTCCGTCGGGCGCTGCGGCTCCTCCTGTGCTGTGGCCTCCCGTTCGGACAGGGGCGTTTCGGGCAGTGCCGTGCTCAGGGCCTGGGCGAGGCCGCGGATGTCGGCGGCCGAGAAGACGGTGGCCGCGGGGAGTTCCACGCCCAGGTCGCGGGCGAAGGCGTTGCGCAGCCGCACGAGCATGAGGGAGTCGAGGCCGAGTTCCTTCAGGGCCGTGGTCGCGGAGACCCGGACGGCACTGCCGCAGACCGCGCCGACTCGGGCGCGTACGTATGCCTCCAGCCGCAGGGTCCGTTCGGTGCCGTTCGTCGCTGCGTACACCTTCGTGACGAGGTCGTGCGTGTCGGGCGTGCCCGTGGGGGCGGTGACCAGGTCGGCAAGGATCGGGCGGGTGCGGGCGGCGTCGGGATCGAGGGCCAGCAGATCCCAGTCGAGGGCCAGGGGGGCGAGCTGGCGGCGGGCGGTGGTCAGGACCCGGTCGAAGAGTTCGCCGCCGTCCCGCGCGGAGAAGGCGACGAGGCCCGAGCGGGCCGTCTCGGCCTCTCGTGCGCCGGATCCGGACACCATGCCCACGCCCGACCAGGCGCCCCAGTCCAGGCTGAGCGCCCGACGGTCGGTGCGGGAGAGGTGGTGGGCCCAGGCGTCGAGGAAGGCGTTGGCCGCCGAGTACGGGCTCTGTCCGGCCGAGCCGAGCAGACCGGCCGCCGAGGAGAAGAGGACGAAGTCCTCGGCGTCCGGGGTGAGTTCGGTCAGCAGGGCGGTGCCGAGGACCTTGGGCGCGAGGACGCGCCGGACGCGTTCGTCGGTCAGGTTGGCGATCGTGGCGTCGTCGAGGACGCCGGCCGCGTGGACGACGCCGGCGATCGGGCCGAGTGCGTGGCGTACGGCGTGCAGGGCGGCGGTGAGGCCGTCGCGGTCGGCGACGTCCGCGCGGGCCACGTGCACGGTCACCCCCCGCTCTTCGAGACCCCGGATCCAGCGCAGGGCGTCCGATGACGGTGCGCTCCGGCTCATCAGGGCCAGGCGACGGGCGCCGCGGCGGACCAGCCGCTCGGCGACGACACGTCCGAGACCGCCCAGGCCACCGGTGATCAGCTGCACACCGTCCGCGGTGCCGGCCCCGTGACCGCCGTCGTCCGGTCGGGTGCGGGTCAGACGGGGTACCAGCCGTCCGGATGCGTGCAGCGCGACGAGCCGTTCGTCGTCGGCGTGGCGCAGCTGTGTCCACAGGGAGTCGACGCCGTCCGTCGGCGGGAGGTCGACGAGCGTGGTCCGCAGCTCCGGGTGCTCCTGCGCCACCGCAAGCGCGAAGCCCCAGGCGAGGGCCTGCTGAGGGTGCGTCACCCGCGTGCTGTCGCCGGCCGCCTGGCTGCCCCGTACGAGGACGAAGAGGCGGGGCGCCGGGCCCTGCGTGCGGTCGGCGAGCGCGCGCACCAGGTGAAGGGTGCTGAGGCAGCACAGCCGGGCGGCCTCCTCGGCCGTGTCCGCGTCCACGATCGCGGGAGCGTCAAGGGCGGACAACTGCACGACTCGCTCGGGCGGTTCGCTCGCGAAGGCCTCGCCCAGGAGGCGGGTCAGGTGCCCCTGGTCGGCCGGATCGAGGACGTAGCGACCGAAACCCTCGGCGGCGAACTCGGCGCCCCTGCGGGCGATCACATACGGCACGGAGTCGCCCAGCCGTTCGACGAGTTCGCCGGTCACGCCCGACTCGTCGGCCAGGATCAGCCAACTGCCCTGCTCGGCCGGCTCGTTGGCGGGCGAACGGGGCTGCCAGCGGGTCTCGAACAGCGCCCCGTCCAGCGGCGAGAGCGCGGACAGCTCGAAGTCCTCGGCCGCCAGGAGGAGTTGGTCGTTCTCGTCGTAGAGCCGAAGGTCCAGCGTGGCGGTGTCGCCGGACACCGACCGCAGTTCGCAGGCCACCCAAACCGGCGTGCCGCGCAGTCCGGTGTGGCGGAGGCGTCCGACGCCGGCCGGTACGAACGCCCGCCCCTCGGGCGCGTCACCGGGCAGCGCGGCCGCGTGGAAGGCGGCGTCCAGGACGGCCGGGTGCAGCAGATGACCGGCGGTGGGTTTGCCGGCCAGTCGGGCGAGGCTCGCGGAGTGGGTGCGCCGGCCGGACTCCAGGCCTCGGAAGGCCGGGCCGTACTCGATACCGAGGGTGGCGAGGGCGCCGTACACGGCGGGCAGGTCGACCTGCTCCGTGCACTGTGTGCGCAGAACTGCAAGCGATTCGGCGCAGACGGTGTCGGGCTCTGCCGGGGTGACGGCGACGCGTCCGCCGACCTGGCGTTCCCAGCGTGGGCGCTGTCCGTGCCCGGCGGGTGACGCGGCGATGGTGAAGTCCCGGAAACCGTCGGCGGCGGGGCTCAGGACAAGTTGCAGCCGGGTCGGCCGGGACTCGTCGAGGCGCAGCGGCCGGACGAACCTGACGTCGGCGAGCCGTACACCGGCGCCGTCCTGTACGGCGGACGCGGCCTCCAGCGCCATGGCGAGGAAGGCGGCGGCGGGCAGCCACACCTCGCCGGTGACCTTGTGGTCGGTCAGATAGGCGAAGCGGCTGTCGCGCAGGTCCACCTCGCTCTGGAAGAGGTGCCGGTCGGCCTCGTCGCTTGCCTCGACGTGGGTGCCGAGGAGCGGAGAGGCACCGGTCGCGGTGGCCGGAGCGGGGGCGAGCCAGTGGCGTTCGCGGGCGAAGGCGTAGGTCGGCAGGTCGACGCGGCGGCCGGCCGGGAAGAGCGTGGACCAGTCGGGCGTGTGGCCGGCGGCGTACAGGTCCCCCAGCCCGCGCAGCAGCGCGTCCCGTCCGCCCCGCTGCCGGCGCAGCGAGCCGACGCTCACCGCGTCGATGCCGGCCTCGGCCGCCACCGCCTCGATGGACGAGCCCAGCGAGGGGTGCGGGCTCAGCTCGACGAAGTACCGGTGGCCGTCGTCCAGCATGCGGCGGACCGTGTCCGCGAAGCGGACCTGCTCGCTGAGGTTGGCGTACCAGTAACCGGGGTCGAGCCGGTCTGCGGCCACGGGTTCCGCCAGCACCGTCGAGTACAGCGGGGTCCGGGCGCGTCTGCTCCGGATGCCCGCGAGGCGGTCGAGCAGGTCCGCGCGCAGCGGGGACATCAGCGGGGTGTGCGAGGCGAACGGCGTCGAGAGCGACCGGACCCTGACACCCCGCTCGTCGAGGACGCCGCGCAGCTCGGCCAGGGCGTCGCCGTCGCCGGAGACGGCCGTGGAGTGCGGGCTGTTGACCGCGGCGACGAACAGCCGGCCGGTGTAAGGGGCGAGCAGTTCCTCCACACGCGGGCGCGGCAGGTCCAGGGACAGCATGCCGCCCTTGCCCACGACCGGTACGACCGTCCGGGCCCGCCCGGTCACCACGGTCACGGCGTCGTCCAGGCTGAGGGCGCCCGCGCCGTACGCGGCGGCGATCTCGCCCAGGCTGTGGCCGGTCACGGCGTCCGGGGTGATGCCGAGCGAGCGCCAGGCGACCGTCAGCGCCGCGTTCACCGCGAACAGCGTCGGCTGGAGATACTCCGTCCGCTCGAGCGGGGAGAACTCCTCGGGCGCCCGCAGCGCGTTGAGCACCGACCATCCGGCGGCCCGCTCCACCGCCGCGTCGATCCGGGTCAGCTCCTCGCGGAACGCCTCCGACTCGGCCATGAGGTCCAGGCCCATCCCGGGCCACTGACCACCATGTCCGGCGTAGACGAAGGCGACCTTCCCCGTCCGCTCCTCCCGGTGCGGCGGCAACGGCATCCGTCCGGCCGCCAACTCGTCGAGAACGGAGCGCAGTTCACCACGCTCCTCGGCCACGATCGCCGTACGCCGCTCGAAGTGGCTGCGGTGCCGGGCCAGGGTGTGGGCCACATGCGGCAGCCCGACCGGGTCGGCCGCCAGGTGGCGGGCCAGCGCGGCGGCCTGTCCTCGCAGGCCCGCCTCGCTGCGGCCCGACAGGACGAACAGGTGCTTTCCGTGCGGGAGTTCGGCAGCCTCGGGCTCGGCCTGGGATTCGGCCCGGGATTCGGCCTCCTCCACGATCACATGGGCGTTGGTGCCGCTGATCCCGAAGGCGCTCACCCCCGCACGCCGCACCCGCTCCGCCGACGCGGGCCAGGGCACCTCCTCCCGCAGCAGACGCAGTCCGCCGTCCGCCCAGTCGACATGGCGGCTGGGCGTGTCGGCGTGCAGACTGCGCGGCAGGATCGCGTTGTGCAGTGACTGCACGACCTTGATGAGGCCGAGGACGCCCGAAGCCGCCTGTGTGTGCCCGACGTTGGACTTCAGCGAGCCCAGGTGGAGCGGACGCCCTTCGGGGCGCGAGGCGCCGAAGACCGCCGCGAGGGCGTTGGCCTCGATCGGGTCGCCCAGGGTCGTGCCGGTGCCGTGGGCCTCGACGTGGTCGAGGTCGGCGGGCCGCAGCCCGGACTGCTCCAGGGCGCGCCGGATCACCTGTTCCTGCGCGGGGCCGTTCGGCGCGGACAGGCCCTGGCTGCGGCCGTCCTGGTTGACGGCGGTGCCGCGCAGCACGGCGAGGATCGGGTCACCGTCGCGCCGGGCGTCGCCCAGTCGTTTGAGTACGACCATGCCGGCGCCCTCGGCCCAGACGGCGCCGTCGGCGGCGTCGGAGAAGGAGCGGCAGCGGCCGGTGGGCGACAGGCCGCGCAGCCGGCTGAACTCGACGAAGGTCTGCGGCGTGACCATCAGGGTGACGCCCCCGGCGAGCGCCAGATCGCACTCGCCCGCGCGCAGCGCCTGCGCCGCGAGATGCACGGCCACCAGCGAGGACGAGCAGGCGGTGTCGACCGTGAGGGCGGGGCCGTTCAGCCCCAGTGTGTAGGCGAGCCGTCCCGAGGCGACGCTCAGGGCGGAACCGGTGCCGACGTAGCCGTCGAGTTGGTCGAGCCGGGTGCCGGACAGGTAGTCGCTGCCGAACATGCCGACGTACACGCCGGTGGTGCTGCCGGCCAGGTCGGCGGGCACGATTCCGGCGCGCTCCAGCGATTCCCAGGCGGTCTCCAGGAGCAGTCGCTGCTGCGGATCCATGGCCGCCGCCTCCTTCGGGGTGATGCCGAAGAATCCGGCGTCGAAGGAGTCGATGTCGTCGAGGAAGCCGCCCTCGCGGGCGTAGGTCTTGCCGGGGGCGTCCGGGTCGGGGTCGTACAGCGACTCGACGTCCCACCGCCCCGCCGGGAACGGTCCGACCGCGTCCCGTCCCTCCGCGACCAGGCGCCACAGACCCTCCGGGTCGGTCACGCCGCCGGGCAGTCGGCAGGCCATGGCGACGATGGCCACCGGCTCGTCGGAGGCGCGGGTGGCAGCGGCCGCTGCCTCGCGCGAAGAGCGGGCGGCGGCCTCGCGGCTCGTGGGCCCCGTTGCCGCCACGGCGCCGCTCAGCAGGTACTCGGCGAGACGGCCCGGCGTCGGATGGTCGAAGAGCAGGGTGGCCGGGAGCTTGGTGCCGAGGCGGGCGCTGACGCGATTGCGCAGGTCGACCGCGGTCACCGAGTCCATGCCGAGGTCGCGCAGCGGCTGGTCCGGAGGTACGGACTGCGCCGAGCGCAGACCGAGGGCGTGCGCGGCCTCCTCGCGGACCAAGGCGAGGACGCGGGCGGCGCGCTCGGGCTCCGGCAGCCGGGCCAGTCGGTCGGCGAGGGTGCGGCCGGCCGTGTGGGCGGGCCGGGGTGCCGGGAGCAGGGCGCGCCACAGGGCGCCCGTCGGTGCGGCGGCTCGCAGCCGGGGCAGGTCCAAGGCCCAGGCGACCAGGTGCGGGGCGCCGCGCCGCAGGGCCAGTCCGGTCAGCTCCCGGCCCTGGTCGGCGGTGAGGGCACGGTGACCGAGGCGGGCCATCCGCTCCAGGTCGGCGTGGACGGCGGCGAGCCCCTCTTCCGCCCAGGCGCCGAAGGAGACCGAGACGCCGGGCAGGCCCAAGGCGCGTCGGCGGTGGGCGAGTTGGTCGAGGAAGGCGTTGGCGGCCGCGTAGTTGGCCTGGCCCGCGCTGCCGGCGACTCCGGCGGCCGAGGAGACCAGGAGGAACAGGTCGAGCGGGTGGTCGGCGGTGAGCCGGTGCAGCTGGACGGCGCCGTCGACCTTGGGGCGCAGCACCTGCCCGAGACGTTCGGGGGTCAGCTCGGCCACCACGCCGTCGGCGAGGACTCCGGCGCAGTGGACGACGCCGCGCAGGGGCGACTCGTCGCCGATGCGGGCCAGTACGTCCGCCAGGGCCGCCGCGTCGGCGACGTCGCACGCGGCGATCTCGACTTCGGCGCCGAGGGCGGTCAGTTCGGCGGTGACGTCGGCCGCGCGGGCGTCGGCGGGTCCCTGGCGGGATGTGAGCAGCAGGCGGGGGACGCCGTTCTGGGCGAGCAGACGGGCGATGTGGCGGCCTACCGCGCCGAGGCCTCCGGTGATCAATACGGTCCCGGCGCCGGGGAGCGGAGCCGGCCGGTCGGATGCCGCCGGACCGGCACGTACCAGACGCGGCGCCAGCAACTCACCGCCCCGCAGGGCGAGTTCCGGCTCGCCGGTGTGCGCGGCGGCGGAGAGCAGTGAGGGTTCGTCGTCGCCGTCGAGGTCCAGGAGGGCGATTCCGAGATCCGGGTGTTCGCTGCGGGCGCCGCGGACGAGTCCCCACAGTACCGACTGGGCGAACCCGGCAACCGCGTCGCCGTCGGCGGCTGCGACCGCTCCGCGGGTCACCCAGACGGTGCGCGTGGGTGCCTCGTCCGGCGGGAGGGCGATCAGCGCACGCAGTTCGGCCAGGGCCGTGGCCGCCAGCTCGTGGGCGGCGGCGACCGGTTCGGTGTCGGCGGTCGGGCGGGGCCAGAACCGTACGACCGTCTCGGCGCCGCCCCCGTCGATGACCCGGACGCCCGCCGCGCGCAGCGCACGCACGGCCGACACGACCGCCGGGTCCGAGGGGTCGCCGTGGACGGTCCACGCGTCGCCGGGTGCGTCGGCCGGCATGTCCGGTACGGCCGTCCACGCCACCTCGTACAGGTGCCGCGCGTTCTCCGAGCCGCCGTTCAGGTCGGCCGGCTTCACGGCGCGCAGGCGTACGCCCTCCAGACGGCCCGCCGGGAAGCCGTCGGCATCCCACAGGCCGACGTCCAGGGTGACGTCCGTGCCGCAGTCGCCGCCGGCCCGGCGCACGGAGGCGGTGAGGTCCGTTGCGCCCCCGGGCGGCAGCACACAGCGGGACACCGCCACCGGCAGCAGAACCCGCTGGTCGGCAGGGTCGAGGGCGGCGGCCACCTGGAGGGCGGCGTCCAGGAGCGCGGGATGCACCGGGTAGGGGTCGGCCGTGTCACGGGCCACGGGCGGCAGCGAGAGGCGGGCGAGCACGGTCCCGTCGCCGGTCGCGGCGGCCTGTCGTACGCCCTGGAAGGCGGGGCCGTGGCCGAGGCCGAGAGAGGTCAGTCGTTCGTAGGTCTGCGCGCCCCAGGCCGGTTCGGCGGTCTCGGGCCACGTCGGTGGTTCGCCGGCCGGCTCCGCGGCGGACTCGGCGGCGGAGGCGGTGGCGTGCAGGGTCCAGTCCGTGCCTTCCTGGCCGCGCGGACGGCTGTGGACCGTGATCTCCGGTACGGCCGCGGCGGTGACCACCTCGACGGACACCTCGACCGTGCCCGTCTCGGGCAGGGTGAGCGGTGCCAGGAGGAGCAGGTCGGTGACGTCGGACGGGGTGTCCGGGCGGGCCACGGCGAGAGCGGCTCGGCAGAGTTCGAGCAGGGTGGTGCCCGAGACCACGGTCCGGCCGAACACGGTGTGGTCGGGCAGCCAGTCGGCGGTGGCCGGGGACCACTCGCCCTGGAAGGTCCAGCGGGTCTCGTCCGCCGACTGGAGCTGGACGCCCAGCAACGGGTGGGCGGCGCGGTCGAAGAGGCCCGGTGCCGAAGCGGAGGCGGCCGGCTCGATCCAGTGGCGCTGCGTGTCCCAGGCGTAGGTCGGCAGGTCGGCGGGGGCGGTGGGAGCGGTGGGCGGGACCAGTCGGCGCCAGTCGATCGGCCGTCCGTGGACGTGGAGTTCGGCCGCCGCACGGTCCAGGCAGGCGGGGCCGTCCTCGTCGCGGTGCAGGGAGGCGACGGCGACGAGGCTCTCGTCGACGGTGTGCAGGGCGGTGAGCAGTGACGGGTGCGGGCCGAGTTCGACGAAGCAGCGGTAGCCGTCGGCGGTCATGCGCTCGACGGTGGGCGCGAAACGGACGGGTTCGCGCAGGTTGGTGTACCAGTAGTCGGCTTCGAGCTCCACCGTGACCGGTTCGCCCGTGACCGTGGAGTACCAGGCGACGGAGGTGGGGCAGGTGGTCACTCCGTCGAGTTCGTCGAGGATCGTCGTGCGCACCGGCTCGATCCGGTCACTGTGCGAGGCGTAGTCGACATCGAGGCGGCGGACGAAGACCTGCCGCCGCTCGAGGTCGGCGAGCAGCGCCTCCACCGCATCCACGGCACCGGCGACGACGGTGGAGCGACCGCTGTTGACGGCGGCGACGCCGATCTCGCCGCCATGGTCGGCGAGCCGTGCCTCGACCTCGGTGTGCGGCAGGGCGACGACGGCCATGGCACCGGTGCCGGACAGTTCGGTCAGGGCCCGGCTGCGCAGGGCGACCACCGCCGCGGCGTCGTTGAGGCTGAGCGCCCCGGCGACACAGGCGGCGGCCACCTCGCCCTGGCTGTGTCCGACGACCGCGTCCGGCCGTACGCCGCGAGCCCGCCACACCGCGGCGAGCGACACCATCACGGCGAAGAGGACGGGCTGGACGACGTCGACGCGCTCCAGGGTCGGCGCGCCCGCGTCGCCGCGCACCACGGACGTCACCGACCAGTCGGTGAACGGCCGCAGGGCCGCGTCGCAGCGGTCGAGTTCGTCGGCGAACACCGGGTCGCGAGCGAGCAGATCGCGCGCCATGCCCGTCCACTGGGCTCCCTGCCCCGGGAAGACGAAAGCCAATTTGCCTGCGGGAAGGACATGTTGGGGCCCGGTGGTCAGGCCGGTGTCGGGCCGGTCCTCGGTGAGTGCGCGCAGGGCGGTGAGCAGTGCGTCGCGGTCGGCGGCCTGGACGACGGCTCGGTGCTCGAAGTGGGTGCGGTGGTGGGCGAGCGTCGCGGCCACGGCCGGGAGCGGCAACCGGGGCTTGTGTTCAAGGGTTTCGAGGAGGCGGGCGGCCTGACCCCGGAGTGCGGGGAGCGTGCGGGCGGAGAGCGGGAAGAGGATGCTGCCGGGGCCGCCCGGGCCGGGGCTGCCCGGGAGGACGCCGGCACCTTGCGTCGGCTCCTCGATGCCCTGCGTCGGCCCCTCGGGAGCTTCCTCGATCACCACATGGGCGTTGGTGCCGCTGATCCCGAACGCGCTCACCCCGGCACGCCGAATCCGCTCGGGATCCCGTGGCCAGGTCCGGGCCTCGCCGAGTACGCGCAGTCCGCTGTGCGCCCAGTCGATGTGCCCCGTCGGGGTCTCGGCGTGCAGGGACGCCGGCATGCGTTCGTGGTGGAGGGCCAGCACGGTCTTGATGACTCCGGCGATGCCGGCGGCGGCCTGGGTGTGACCGATGTTGGACTTCAGGGAGCCGACCCCGAGGGGGCGTTCGGCGGGACGCTCGGGCCCGAAGACCGCGGCCAGGGCCCTGCCCTCGATGGGATCGCCGAGTCGGGTGCCGGTGCCGTGTGCCTCGATGTGGTCCAGCTCGTGCGGCCGGAGCCCCGCGGCATCGAGGGCGGCACGCAGCACCCGTTCCTGGGCGGGGCCGTTGGGAGCGCTGAGGCCCTGGCTTCGGCCGTCCTGGTTGATCGCCGAGCCCCTGACGACGGCGAGGATCCGGTCGCCGTCGCGACGCGCGTCCGCGAGCCGCTTGAGCAGCACGACGCCGCAGCCCTCGGCCCACACCACACCGTCGGCGTCCGCCGAGAACGGCCTGCACCGCCCGGACGGCGACAGCCCCCGCAGCCTGCTGAACTCGACGTGCCCACGCGGCGTCACCAGCAGCGACGCGCCGCCCGCCAGCGCGAGGTCGCACTCTCCGCCCGCCAGCGCCCGGGCCGCCAGATGCAGGGCGACCAGGGAGGAGGAGCAGGCGGTGTCGACGGTGACCGCCGGGCCCTGGAGGCCGAGGGTGTAGGCGATGCGGCCGGACGCCACGCTGGATGCCGAGCCGGTGCCGACGTGCCCGTCGAGCTGGTCCAGGGCGGCCGAGGCCAGGTAACCGCTGTCGTACAGGCCGATGTAGACGCCCGTGGCACTGCCGTTCAGAGTCTGCGGGACGATCCCGGCGCGTTCGATCGTCTCCCAGGCGGTCTGCAGCAGCAGCCGCTGCTGGGGGTCCATGGCGGCGGCCTCGCGCGGCGAGATCCCGAAGAATCCCGCGTCGAAGCGGTCGATCCCCAAGAGGTAGCCGCCGCGCAGGGAGTACGCCTTGCCGGCGGCCTCCGGGTCGGGGTCGTACAGCCCCTGTGTGTCCCAACGCCCCGCCGGAACCTCGGTGATGGCGTCCTCGCCCGCGGCCAGCAGTCGCCACAGCTCCTCGGGGCTGTCGGCGCCGCCGGGGAAGTGGCAGGCCATCGAGATGATCGCGATGCCGTCGTCCTGGCGCACATGCGCGTCGCCCGGCGCGGGGGCGGCGGGCGTCGTGCGTGTCGCTGCCGGCCCGTCGTCGAACACCGCCTCGGCGAGAGCCGCGATCGTGGGGTGGTCGAAGACGAGGGACGGGTCCAGGGTCCGGCCGGTCAGTGCGGACAGCTCGGCGGCCAGCGCCACCAACTGCCGGGATCCCAGGCCGTATTCCGCGATCGGGCGCCCCACGTCGACGCGCAGCGAGTCGAGCCCGGCCGCCTCGGTGACGGCCGACTCCAACCAGGCCCGCACGCCCTCGGCTGTGGTGAGAGACGGGTCGGGGAACTGCTTCGGGGACTCGTGCGCAGGCATCTAGACAGGTGTCCTCGTGGATTCGGGAGGGGTCCGTGGCGGTACGGCGCGCACGGCTCGTCTGTGCAGGTACGGCTGCGGCGGCCGCCGTACGGCGCAAGCGTCGACGTACGGCGGCGGGCCGGGTGATGTACGGCGGCGGGCGGGGCGCTTCCTCAGCTCGGGGCGGGCGCGGTGACCACCGAGAGGGTGCCGTTCAGGTAGGCCGCACGGGAGGCGTGGCGCTGGATCTTGCCGCTGGATGTCTTGGAAATGGTGCCGGGCTGGACCAGCACGACGTCCCGGACCGAAAGGCCGTGGGCATCGCCGATCCCCCTGCGGATGACGTCGATGATCTTCTCCGCCTCGGACACCGCTTCCGGGGCGATCTCGGCGACGACGACGGGCTGTTCCCCCTGTCCGCCCTGCCCGCCGTCGACCGAGAAGGCCGCGGTGCAGCCGGGACGCAGGGCCGGGTGGGCCGTCTCGGCGGTCAGTTCCAGGTCCTGCGGGTAGTGGTTGCGTCCGTCGATGACGATGAGGTCCTTCAGACGGCCGGTGACGAACAGTTCGCCGTCACACAGGAACCCGAGGTCGCCGGTGCGCAGGAAGCGGCCGTCGTGGCCGGCCAGGGTGGCGCGGAAGGTCTCGCGGGTGGCGAGGGCGTTGCGCCAGTAGCCCTTGGCCACGCTCGCGCCGCGCACCCAGATCTCGCCGACCTCGCCGTCGGGCAGTTCCTCGCGCCGTTCGGGGTCCGCGATGACGACGGTGACATCGGGGCCGGGTCGGCCGCAGCCGACGGCCGCCGCGTCCCAGTGGCCGGCGTGCGGGCCGGACTCGGCGGCCTGGAGCACGATGGGCGGGGTGTGGACCGTGCTGCCGGTGACCATCAGGGTGGCCTCGGCCAGGCCGTAGCAGGGGTAGAAGGCCTCACGGCGGAAGCCGGCGGCGGCGAAGGTGTCGGCGAAGCGGCGCAGGGTGGCGGCGCGGACGGGCTCGGCGCCGTTGAAGGCGACCTTCCAGCCGCTGAGGTCGAGGTCGTCGAGGAGCCCGGGCGTGGCGTGCTTGAGGCACAGCTCGTAGGCGAAGTTGGGGCCGCCGCTGGTGTGCGGGCGGTAGCGGCTGATCGCGGTCAGCCAGCGCTCGGGCTGCTGCAGGAAGTGCAGGGGGGAGAAGAGGGTGGCGGTCACGCCCAGGTAGACGGTGTTGAGGACGGGGCCTATGAGCCCCATGTCGTGGTGGACGGGCAGCCAGCTGACGAACATCTCGTGGCCGTGCTCCGCGACGACGTCCGGTGTGTGGCCCATGCGCTCGGTGATGACCCGCTCGTTGTCGAGCAGGTTTCCGTGGGTGACCATCACGCCGCGCGGGGCGGAGGTGGAGCCGGAGGTGTACTGGAGGAAGGCGACCGAGTCGGCGGTCAGGTCGGGTTCACGCCAGGCGGCGGCCGCCTCGTCGGGGATGTCCTCGGTGACGATGCAAGGGATGTCGGCGAGTTCGGGCAGGAGTTCCGCCATTCCGGACAGGGCCGAGATCACCTCGCGGCCGCCGAGGATCACCTTGGCGTCGGCGTCCGCGATCAGGCGCTTCATCCTGGTCAGGGCGCGGTGGTTGCGCCCGCGGCCCTGCGGGGGGACGCCCGGTACGGCCACCACGCCGGCCGCCAGGCAGCCGAGGTAGCCGCAGATGAACTCCGGGCCGGGCGGGTACAGCAGCATGGCGCGGGCACCGGTCAGGCCGCGCTCCTGCAGCCAGGCGGCGACGGCCCGGGACCGGTCGGCGAGACGGCCGTAGGAGATCTCCTGGGTCTCACCGTCGACGTCGCCGGTGACGAGGTAGCGGTAGGCGGTTCGGCCGGGATGGTGCGCAGCGTGCGTGGTCAGCAGATCGACCAGGGATCGGACCATGTCGCGAGTCTCACCTGTCTGGATCGGTGGGCGAGGAACGAGGAGCTGGAGTTCGAGGGGCGCGTCGGAGAGACGCGCGGACACCTCGGTCGGTCCGGCCCCCTTGCCGGACCTGTCGTCTCGACGACCCGCCGAGAAGCCGTGGCGCCGGGCGGCCGATCCCAGGGCTGCCGTACGGCTTGCTACCGGCGAGTAGCACCATAGCAAGTCCGTTCGGTCCGACGGGCCGAACGGAGGTAAACCCTACGTGTCCTCAAGGTGATCGACGAAACACGGGCCGTGCACGGGAACGCCATAGCTCCCGATACCGGTGGACGCACTCCCGCAGTCACCCAATCGCCCCAACTTCCGCTTTCTGTAAGGCAATTCCGACAGTCGACCCAGAAGCGAGCAGAGTCCGGCACTTTCGAAGCGAAGTGTCGATCGACCGTGCGAGATCGGTCGATGACGGTGTGTACTGTGCTGCGAGCGCCTCGCCCCATGGCCTCCGCACAGCCCTGCCCGACCGCTCCCGAACCGACCCCTGGGAACCGACTCGATGATCGAATTACCGGACCTGGCGACCGGCGGTCTCGCCGTCGGCATGCTGTCCGCGCTCGCCCTGGGCGGTGGGCTGCTGCGCGCACAGCGGCAACAGGCGCGGCAGCGGGCCGAGATCGCCGCGTTGCGCCACCGACTCCAGGACGCGCTCCAGGCGTTGACGGCCGAGGTCGAGCATCTGGCGGCGCAGCGGCTTCCGGCCGCCGCCCGGCAGTCGACGCATCCGCACCTGGCCGTGCCGGGTCCGCTGCGTCCTGAGACCTCGGGGACACCGCTGGGCCTCGCACTGGAGCACGTCCTGTCCGGGCTGCGCACCGAGCTCGCCGCGCAGCGCACCCGGGTCGACGCGGCCGCACAGGCCGCAATGCGCGGGGCGACCCGCGAGATCCAGGCAGCCCTGTACCGCCTGCAGGACGCACTGCGCGGGCTTCAACAGCAGTACGACGACCCCGAGTTGACCCACACGCTGTTCCAGCTCGACCACGAGAACGAGCAGTCGCTGCGGCGCGCCCAGGTCGCCGCCGTGGTGTGCGGAGCCTGGGTCGGGCTCGCCCGCGAGGAGTCGCACCTCGTGGACGCGGTGACCGGCGGCCAGGCCAGGCTCGCGGGCTACCACCGGGTCCGGGTCCACAACCACCTGGTGGCGGGGACCGGGCTGGTGTCCCACGCCGTCGAGCCGGTCGCGATCATCGTCGCCGAACTCCTCGACAACGCCCTGCGGCACTCCGCGCCCGACACGGACGTCGTGGTCAACCTGGAGCACGTCCACCACGGCGCCTGTGTCACGATCGACGACGCGGGCCTCGGCATGACCCAGGACGAACGGGCCCGCGCGCAGCGGCTGGTGGCCGGTTCCGAGCCGATCCTCCTCACCGAACTGGGCGATCCGCCACGCATGGGGCTCGCCGCGATCGGGCAGCTGACCCGGCAGTTCGACCTGAGCGTGGACGTGTCCTCGCCGTCCCCGTACGGCGGGGTGCGGGCCGTGCTGCGGGTCGACAGCCATCTGCTCAGCCGTGTGGACCCGGTCGAGCGACCGCCCGCGGCGAGCGCGCCCCGCTCCACGCGCAAGGCGGCCCACGACGAAGCGTCCGCCGGCTCCGGCAGCGAAGCATCCGCTGGCGTCCGCGATGACGATGCCATGGGCGCCCGCGACGACAAGGACACGGGCGTCCGTGGTGAGACGCCCGGTACCTCCCACGGATACGGCGCCGAGCACGACCCCGACGCCTCCGGCTCCGCGTCCGGGCATCACGCTCCGCGCGACGTCGGCGGGCTGCCCCAGCGCCGGCGGCGCACCCGGGTGACCGCGGCATCCGGTGACACGCCCGCACCACGGCCCGACGTACGCAGCCCTGAGCGGGCCGCCGCCGCGTTGGGCGCGCTGCAGGCCGGGACGTCCGCCGCGCGGTCGTCGGCCGGCGAGCGCACGGGCGACGCCGCCACGGCCGTACCGGAAACCGTCCGGGCGAGGCGGGAGCGGGGCGAGAGCACCGCCGACCACATCGATCACAGCGACCATGAAGGGGGAACGGCTCGATGACCAGCCGCGATGCAGGAGACACCGCGTGGGCGCTCGAACCGATCCTGCAGGTGCCGCACGTGGTGGCCGCCGTACTGCTCACCCGGGACGGGCTGGTGACCGGGTACACGGACGCCCTCACCCGGCCGTCGGCGGAGCGGGTGGCCGCGATCACCAGCACCGTGCAGGGAGCGTGTCGTACCGCGGCGGCGGCGTTCGCGGACCGGGAGCGGGCCGAGGTGCGGCAGGTGGTCATCGAGTCGGACCACGGCTATGTGCTGATCGTGCCGACGGACCACGGCACGTGCGTGGCCGCGTACGGGGACCAGGAGGTGCGCCTCGATCTGCTCGCGCACCGGGTGCACTCGCAGGTGGCCCGGCTGGGCGAGAAGGCGATGGCCGCCGCGCCCCGAGGTGCCGACGGCGGCGCGCCGGCATGACCGGCCGGCGTGGCGGCCGCCCGCTGGTCCCGGCGTATCTGTCGACCGGCGGCGTGGCCCGGCCCAGCCGGTCCCACCTGGAGCGGCTGTCCGTGCTCACGGGCACCCGCACGCCTCCTCCCGCCGGACTGCCCGCCGCCCAACTCGCCCTGCTGGACGCCCTGGACGAAGGTTCGCTGACGGTGGTGGAGGCCGCCGCACTGCTGCGGTTGCCGGTGTCCGCGGTGCGCGTGCTGGCGGCCGAGCTCATCGACCGGGACCTGGTTCTGTCCCGTCCCCCGATCCCGCCCGCCGGGCGCTTCGACCCCGACCTGCTGAAGAGAGTGGCCGATGGCCTTCGCGCCCTCAAGCACACCTAGCGCTCCCCCGAGCCCCACCGAGGACATCCACCTCCCCGACACCGCGCGGGACCTGGTCAAGATCCTCGTCGCCGGCCCGTTCGGCGTCGGCAAGACGACCCTGATCGGATCCGTCTCCGAGATCCGGCCCCTGCACACCGAGGAGCCGCTCAGCGAGGCGTCCGCGCGCGTGGACGATCTCGCCGGGGTGCGGGACAAGACGACGACCACCGTCGCCGTCGACTTCGGCCGGATCAGCCTGCCCGGCGGGGTCGTGCTGTACCTGTTCGGCACGCCGGGACAGGAGCGGTTCCGGGCGCTGTGGGACGACATCGCGTACGGCGCGCTGGGCGCCCTGGTCCTGGTCGACAGCCGTCGGATCGACGCGTCGTTCGACGTGCTGGGGCTGGTGGAGGAGACGGGGCTGCCCTACGCCGTCGCGTTCAACGCGTTTCCGGACGCGCCCCGGCACCACACCGAGGAACAGGTGCGCGCCGCCCTGGACCTGGAGGCGTGCACGCCGATGGTGACCTGCGACGCGCGGGAGGCCGACTCGTGCGTCGACGCGCTGCTCGCTCTGGTCCAGCACCTGATCGACCGTCACGCTCCGGAAGGACGGTGACCCGGATGACCACCCACTCCCCCGACCGGCAGGCCTTCTCCCGCTCCGCGCCCGTGCGCCTGTGGGAGGACGGTTTCGCACTGGATCCGTACCGCTACTACGACGCCCTGCGCGCCCAGGGCCCGGTCGGCTGGGCGGAGTTGGCACCGGGAGTGCCGGCGTATGTCGTCACGGACCGGCGGGCGGCGCTGGATCTGCTGCACGACACGGAGAGGTTCTCGCACGACCCCCGGCCGTGGGAGTCAACGGTCGCCGACGACTCGCCGGTCCTCGGCATGATGCGCTGGCGGCCCAACACGCTGTTCGCCGACGGCCCGGCCCATGTCCGGTACCGCACCTCGCTGATCGACACCTTCGACCGGATCGAGCCGCACGACCTGCGGGCACGGGTGCACCACGCGGTGCGGGTCCTGGTGGGCCGGATGGGTCCGAAGGGCGAGGCCGATCTGGTGGGCGAGTTCGCGCGGCCGCTGATGGCGCTGGTCTTCAACAACCTCTTCGGACTGCCGGACAGCCAGAGCGACCGGCTCGACGGGGCGCTGGGCAAGATGATGGAGGGCGGCGCCGAAGCGGCCGAGGGCGAGGCAGAGTTCGGGGGTTACGTACTGGAGCTGATCGCGGAAAAGGCCGAGCGGCGCGGCGACGACCTGCCCAGTTGGCTGCTGGACCACCCCGCGGGGCTCACCGCCGAGGAGGTCACCTGGCAGGTGTTCCTCACCCTCGGCGCCGGGCACGAGCCCACCGCCAACCTGGTGTCGAACGCGCTCTCCCGCATCCTCGGCAACCCGCTCTACTACTCCACCCTCACCAGCGGGGCCCGCCCCGTGATGGATGCGGTCGTGGAAGTGCTCCACCACGAGACACCGCTCGCCAACTACGGCATCCACTACGCCCGCGGCCCGGTCTCCTTCCACGGCACGTGGATCAGGGCCGCGGTGCCGGTGGTGATCTCCTACGGAGCGCTCGCGCACTTCTCCGAACGCGAGATCACCAGCGGCCGGCACCCGAAGGACGCCTCCCACCTGTCCTGGTCGGCCGGCCCGCACGCCTGCCCGGTCCGGCAGCACACGCTGCTCATCGCCACCGAGGCGATCGAGCGGCTCACCCAGTGGCTGCCGGACCTGGAGCCGGTCCTGCCGCGCGCCCACCTGACCTGGCGGCCCGGCCCCTTCCACCGCTCGCTGACCTCCCTGCCCGTCCGGTTCAGTCCCAGCTCCCCCGACCAGCCAGGAGTTCCGTCGTGACCGTGACCGACCGCACCGAACGCTTCGCCATCGACCCGTTGGGCGCCGACATCGCCGGCGAGAGCGCCCGGCTGCGCGCCCTCGGCCCGATCGTGCCGGTGGAGCTGCCCGGCGGCATTCCCGCGTGGGCGCCCACCGGTTACGACACCCTCAAGGAGCTCATCCTCGACCCGCGGGTCAGCAAGGATCCCCGGCGGCACTGGCGGCTGTGGCCCGAGATCGGCGAACACCCCTCCTGGGGCTGGATCCTGGGCTGGGTCGGCGTGGTCAACATGCTCTCGACGTACGGCACCGACCACACCCGGCTGCGCAAGCTGGTCGCGCCGAGCTTCACCCAGCGGCGTACCGAGCTGATGCGGCCTCGGGTGGAGGCGATCACCGCGGAGTTGCTCGACGCCCTCGACGACAGCGGTGCGGTGGTCGATCTGAAGGCCGGGTTCGCCCACCCCCTGCCGATGCGGATGATCTGCGAACTGTTCGGTGTGCCCGACGAGTTGACGGAGGCGACCGGGACGCTCATCGCCGCCATCATGGACACCTCCGACCCGAGTCCGCAGCACGCGGCGTTCGTGCAGCAGCAGATCGCAACGGTGCTGCCCGCCCTGATCGCGCACCGCAGCGAGCACCCCGGGGACGATCTGACGACCGAGCTGATCCGGGTGCGCAACGAGGACGGCGACCGGCTCAGCGACGAGGAATTGCTGTACACGCTGCTGCTGGTGATCGGCGCCGGGTTCGAGACGACCGTCAACCTCATCGGCAACGCGGTCGTCGCCCTGCTGACCCACCCCGGGCAGCTGGCGGCCGTGCGGTCCGGCGAGATCGGCTGGGACGCGGTGATCGACGAGACGCTGCGGGTGCACCCGTCCATCGCGTCACTGCCCCTGCGCTTCGCCGTCGGCGACATCAAGGTCGGGGACGTGACGGTGCCGGCCGGGGACGCGATCATCACGACGTACGCCGCAGCCGGACTGGACCCCGCGCACTACGGGCCGGACGCGGACGGCTTCGACGCGTCGCGCGGGGCCGACGACCATCTGGCGTTCGGGATCGGTGTGCACCGGTGCATCGGCGCCCCGCTGGCCCGCGTCGAGGCCCTGACGGCGTTGCCCGCCCTCTTCGGCCGATTCCCCGGCCTGGAGCTGGCCGTCGGGGCGGAAGAGCTGCGTCAGGTGCCGTCGTTCATCGCGTTCGGCTGGCAGGAGATCCCCGTGCGGCTGCGGGCCTGAGGGCTTGCGGTGCGGGGACGCGACCGGTCCCCCGTTCCGGTCGCGTGCCCCCGCGGCAGGTCGAACTTACGTCTACGCGGGGGGATTGGGTATCGCGTCGATGCCCGCTGCGGGGCCCGCGGGACTCACCTGTGCACAGGTGAGTCCGGAAGGCCCGAATTGGCTGCCTCAAGTGCGGGCGGTTCCAGGTCGCCCAGGGCGAGATGGGCCAGGACGACCTCGTACAGGTCGGTGCCGCCGGCCAGAAGCTGCCGCTGGAGGACGGGTTCCGCCCTGCGCACGTGCTCGCGGACCGTCTGGGCGTGAACGCCGAGGCGCTGCGCGGCGCGTTCGGCGTTGCCGCCCTCGGCGATCCAGGCGCGCAGGGTGCGGCGCAGGTCGCGGCTGTCCTTGTCCAGGTGGGCGAGCAGGTCCTGGGCCCAGGTGCGCATGGCGGGCCCCGACAGCAGCTCGCACAGCGAGTCGGGCGCCGGTTGCGGGGCGCGGGTCTCGGCCGGTGTGTCCGCCAGGCTCACCTGGATGTTGAGCGCCAGGTGGACCACGGCCCGGGCGGTGAGGTCGGCGAAGTCCGTGCGCAGCAGGGCTTCCACGCGTTCCATGCGGGCGCGCACGGTGTTCCGGCTGACGCCGAGGACCTTGGCCGCGCTCACGGCGGTGAACTCCAGGCCGAGCCGGGTGGTGGCGAGCAGCTCGGCGCGGGTGTGGTGCGGCAGGGTGTCGAGCGGCCGCAGCAGACCGTCCGTCCAGGCGCGCAGTGGCGCCGGGTCGATCAGCCGCTCCGGGTGGGTGCGTTCGGCGTAGACGGCGGCCTTGTCCGGACGGAAGTGCGCGACGGCCAGGGCGCTCACGGCCTGCCCGTACGCGGTGGCGGTGCGGGCCAGGCTGTGCCGGGCGCTGCCGCCGAGGAAGGTGCGGGGGCGCGGGCCGATCAGGGAGCGCAGTCGGCGGGCCTCCGGCTCGCCGGGCGTCACGACGATCACGTGCTCGTCCACCGCCGGGCAGAGCACCACGAGGGCCCGCTCGCCGGTCACGCCGACGCACTCCTCGGCGAGCCGGTCGCGGTCCTCGGCGGTGCCCTCGACGACGTAGACGCAGGCGGAGTCCGTGTCGAGCAGACCCGGCCACAGTCCCGCGGCGACGCGGCGCGCGGAGACGGTGTCCTCCACCATCAGCAGCTGAAGGATCGCCAGGCGCAGATCGGACGTCGCCTGTTCGAGCCGGCGGCCCGCGGCGGTCGTCTCGCCCGCCTTGAGCAGGAGTTCGATGACCTGGACGGTGTGCGTGACGATGTCGGCGGTGCGCCGGTCGAAGGGCGTCTCGCGCGACACGACGAGGACGCCCGCCGAGGCGGGGTTCGGGTACGACACTCTGATCAGGCGCAGATGACGGCCCTGGCCCTCCCAGGCGGCGGAGGCGATGCGGCCGGCCGCGACGGCGTCGACGAGGTGGTCGTCCAGGGGTGGCAGCGTGCCGGCGACGAGGGTGCCGGTGGGGTCCTGGAGCGCGGCGACGCCCTGCACGGCGTCCGCGAGCCAGGCGACGACCCGGCGCACATCGCGCCCCGTCGGCCGCAGGTGGTCCAGCAACTCCTGGGCCCACGCCGAGCCGTCGGCGCACCTCACCCCCGCGTGCCGGACCCCGTCCTCTCCGCCAGCCACTTCGGCCTTCACCTCGTCCTGCGCCTCATCCACGACGTACCGCTCGGGGACGTTACCTCACCCATACGGCTCGGTACGCCGTCGTTCGCATCGGGACCGGGTTCCCCGTGATGCGACGCTCATCCCGACCGGTTCGGGCGGGGAGGCCGTGGGGCGGGCGGGTGCCTGCCGGTACTTACCGACGTTGCCTGTGTCGCGGCCGCCCCGGCGCGGGACCGCGCTCCGCCGGCATGCGCGGCCCCGGGGCCTCCAGGGCATAGGCTCGACGAATGGCGAAGTACTTCGACGTGCACCCCGACAACCCTCAGCCGCGCACCATCGCCCAGGTCGCCGACAGCGTCCGCTCCGGTGCGCTGATCGCGTATCCGACGGACTCCTGCTATGCGCTGGGCTGCCGCCTGGGCAGCCGTGACGGCATCGACCGGATCCGGACCATTCGCCGCCTGGACGACCGGCACCATTTCACCCTCGTCTGCCAGGACTTCGCGCAGCTCGGCCAGTTCGTGCTGGTCGACAAGGACGTGTTCCGCGCGATCAAGGCATCGACGCCCGGCAGTTACACCTTCATCCTGCCCGCGACGAAGGAGGTGCCGCGCATGCTCCAGCATCCGAAGAAGAAGACGGTCGGTGTGCGCATTCCCGCCCACGTCGTCACCCAGGCGCTGCTCGCCGAGCTCGGGGAGCCGCTCCTGTCCAGCACCCTGCTGCTGCCCGAGGAGGAGGAGCCGATGACGCAGGGCTGGGAGATCAAGGACCGGCTCGATCATGTGCTGGACGCGGTGGTCGACTCCGGGGACTGCGGCACCGAGCCGACCACAGTGATCGACTTCTCGTCCGGGGAGGCCGAGATCGTACGCAAGGGTGCGGGCGACACCTCCCGGTTCGAGTAAAGCGGTCCCCAAGGGGGAGGGGGTGCCGCGGGTCCGTCCGCAGGGTGCGTGCGACCATGCGTGCGGCCCGCTTCCGCCGGGTCGGCGATCTGGTTCGCCGTGGACTGCGCAGAGAGGCACCCCCATGACCTCCGTACAGGCAACAGACGTTGACGTCCCCACCGACGACGGCGTGGCGGACGCCTACTTGGCCCATCCGGGCGACGGTCTGCCCCGGCCGGGCGTCCTCCTCTACCAGGACGCCTTCGGGCTGCGTCCCCATCTGCGGTCGATGGCCGACCGGCTCGCCGAGGCCGGCTACGCGGTCCTCGTGCCGAACGTCTTCTACCGGCACGGGCGCAGCCCGGTCTTCGAGCTGCCCGAGTACATCGACCCCGCGGCGCGGCCGGAGCTCTGGGAGAAGATCGTCCCGGTCATGCGGTCCCTGACGCCCGAGCTCGCCATGCGGGACGCCGGCGCCTATCTGCGCTGGATGGCCGAGCGGCCCGAGGTCGCCGACGGCCCGGTCGCCCTCACCGGCTACTGCATGGGTGCGCGGCTCGCCCTGCGCACCGCCGGTGCCTACCCGGACCGGGTCGCCGCCGCGGCCGGCTTCCACGGCGGGCAGTTGGCGACCGACGCGCCGGACAGCCCGCACCTGGTCGCCGAACACGTCACGGCGGAGCTGTACTTCGGGCACGCCGACGCCGACCCCTCGATGCCGCCCGAGCAGATGGACCGCCTCGCCGCCGCGCTGACCGCGGCCGGGGTCCGCCACCGGTACGAGGTCTACGAGGGCGCCCACCACGGTTACACCCAGGCCGACACCGCCGCGTACGACGAGTCCGCGGCGGAGCGGCACTGGGCGGCGTTGCTCGATCTGCTGAAGCGGACGTTCTGAGCCGCTCGCGCCGGTCCCCGGGGCCGTCGGCTTCCACCGTGGTCATCCGGCCCTCGGCCGCCTCCGCCGGACCGGTGGCGTGCCGGTCCGGGCCGACGCCGCGTGCGGGACTATCGTCGGCGGCGTGGACGGTGAGCGGCGAGGGTGGCGGGAGTGTGTGCTCAGCGGGGCGGTGTTCGCCGTGTGCATGGCCGGCACCACTCTGCCGACGCCCCTGTATCCCCTCTACCAGGAGAAGTTCGGGTTCTCCGAGTTGACGGTGACCGTGGTGTACGCCGTGTACGCCTTCGGGGTCATCGGCGTGCTGCTGCTGGTGGGCAATGCCTCGGACGCGGTGGGCAGGCGTGCGGTGCTGACGTCGGGTCTGGGGTGCGCGGCGGCGAGTGCCGTCTGCTTCCTGTGCGCCACCGGGCTGGGCTGGCTGTACGCGGGGCGGCTGTTGTCGGGGCTGTCCGCCGGCCTGTTCACCGGGGCCGCCACGGCGTATGTGATGGAGCTGGCGCCGCACGGGGGCGCCTCGCGGGCCACGTTCGTGGCGACGGCCGCCAACATGGGCGGGCTGGGCTGTGGTCCGCTGCTGGCCGGGCTGCTCGCGCAGTACGCCGCCTGGCCGCTGTACCTGCCGTTCGTCGTGCATCTGGCCCTGGTGGCCGGCTCGGCCGCCGTCCTGTGGCGGCTTCCGGAGACCGTGCGGGAGCGGCGGCCGCTGAGCACCGTGCGGCCGCGGCGGCCCGCTCTGCCCGCGAGTGTGCGGGCGGTGTTCGGGCCGGCGGCGATCGCCTCGTTCGTGGGGTTCGCGCTGTTCGGGGTGTTCACGTCGGTCAGCCCGGAGTTCCTCGCCGAGTTCCTGGACGTGGACAACCACGCCGTGAGCGGGCTGGTCGTCGCGCTGGCCTTCTTCGCCTCGACCGCCGGTCAACTGGCCGTCGGCCCCGTCGGGGTGAGCCGTTCGCTGCCGCTGGGCTGCGCCGGGCTCCTCGCCGGGCTGGCGCTGCTCGCGGGGGCGTTGCACTGGGATCTGATGTCACTGGTGGTGCTGAGCGCGCTCGTCGGCGGGATCGGGCAGGGGCTGGCGTTCCGCGGGGCGCTGGCCGCGGTGGCGCAGGCGTCGCCGGCGGATCACCGCGCGGCGGTGATCTCGACGCTGTTCGTGGTGGCCTACGGCGGCATCTCGGTGCCGGTGATCGGTGTAGGTCTGCTGACCGGCCCGATCGGATTGGAGAACGCGGGGCTGGTGTTCATCGCGTGCATGACCGTCCTGGTCTCGGGCGCGGCGGCCTATCTCCTTCGACGGCCGGTGGCCGGCGAGGGCATGAGCGCGTACAGAGCTCAGCCGTCCGTTGGCCGATCGAGCGGCCAGGCCACGAGGCGGCGACGCCAACTTCCGTGATACACCGGGAAGATGACCATGCCGCGCACAGGGAGGGCACGTCCATGAGCCGACCCAGGACCTCGACCGCGCTTCCGGTCGGCACGAAGGTGCTGTCCATCGGGCTGCATCCGAGCGCGCTCGACTACAGCCGGATGCCCGACGGTGTCGACGAGGCCGTGCTCACCGCTCGGATCGGAGCGGCGAACGCGGCGCTGATCGAAGCGGGGTTCGATGCCGTGCCCTGCCTCGTCGGCGTCTCTCCCGACGGCGCCGAGGCCACGGTCCGCGAGCGGCTTCGGGAGCACAGCTTCGGCCTGGCGATGATCGGCGGGGGTGTGCGGATGCTGCCGGAGAACACCCTGCTGTTCGAGCGGTTGGTCAATGTCCTGACCGAGGAGGCGCCCGGGATCCGGCTGTGCTTCAACACGTCACCGGAGGACACCGTCGAGGCGCTGCGGCGGTGGATCCAGGTCTAGCCGACGCGTGGCGGCATGCCCATGGGGCAGTCGTCGCTCTCACATTCGTCCAAGCGTCGTCGATCTTTGTCCATCGACGGAGCCGTCAGAGGCGGTGAGGGTGGGCCCATGGGCGAATTCCCGAGCACGGACACGGACTTCCGGTGAGCGACGGCGGCTCCGGGCTTGTTCAGCGGGATGGCGCGACCGCACAGCGGCGGCTGCCGGGTGGGCTCGTCGCCCTGGCACTGGGCGGTTTCGGCATCGGCCTGACGGAGTTCCTGATCGCCGGGCTGCTGCCGCAGGTGGCGTCGAGTCTCGGTGTGTCGGAGGCAGCCGCCGGATGGCTGATCTCCGGGTACGCGCTGAGTGTCGCGATCGGCGCGATCGCGCTGACCGCGGCGACGGCACGGCTGCCCCGCAAGAGCGTCCTGGTCGGTCTCGTGGCGCTGTTCGTCGTCGGCAATCTGCTGTCCGCACTGGCGCCGAGCTATCCCGTGATGCTCCTCGGACGGCTCGTGGCGGCGTTGTGCCACGGCTCGTTCTTCGGCATCGGCTCGCTCGTCGCGCGCGGCCTGGTCGCGCCGGAGCGGAAGTCCCGGGCGGTGGCGGTCATGTTCGCCGGTCTGACGGTCGCGAACGTGCTGGGCGTGCCGTTCGGCGCGCTGGTCGGGGAGCGGTGGGGCTGGCGGGCGGCCTTCTGGGCGGTGACCGCGATCGGCGTCCTGGCACTCGCGGGAATCGCCGTCCTCGTACCCGCCCGGGCGGGCCGGGCGCCTTTGCCGACGGGGCGCTCGGACCCGATACCGCCGAGTGGCCTGCGTGCCCAGTTCCGTGCCTTCCGGTCCGGGCAGGTCTGGCTGACCCTGGCGGCGACCGCGCTCGGCTACGGCGGGATGTTCGGCGCGTTCAGCTACATCGCCTACACGTTCACCGAGGTCGGCGGCTTCTCCCCGGAGGATGTGGCCTGGCTGCTCATGGTGTACGGCGTCGGTCTGGTCGTCGGGAACCTGATCGGCGGACGCGCCGCGGACGGTGACCGTGACCGCGCGCTGGTGCTCTCCCTGCTCGGACTCACCGTCACGCTGGCCGTTTTCGGTCTGCTGGCCGCCAGCGCCACCGCGTCGGTCGTCCTGACCTTTCTGATGGGACTGTTCGGGTTCGCCGGCGTGCCGGGCCTGATCACCCGGGTGACCGACTTCGCCCATGGTGCGGCACTGGCCGCGAGCGCGAACGTGTCCGCGTCGAACGTGGGCAACGCCCTCGGCGCCTGGCTCGGAGGCCTGGCCATCACGGCGGGCCTCGGCTACACGGCACCGCTCTACGTGGGCGCCGGCATCGTCCTGGTCTCAACCGTCGTCATGGCCGTCGCCGCGAAGCAGGCCGGGTCGCCGGGGCGGCGGACGGCCCGGTCCTGGTGACGCCCACCCGCACGCGTTGCGCGGGGGACCTTGCCCGCCGCGTCGGCCGCCGATCGGCAGGTCCGGGGTGCGGGGTCACCGGGTGAGGGTGAGGCTGGTGCCATGTCCGAGTACCGCGTGATCGTCTGCCTGCCGTGCGGGGCCGGCGGCGGGACGGCCGTCCTGGCCGGCGGGGATGCCCTGGCCGGATGGGATCCCGGGACCGAGCGGGCCCTCCTGGCTCGGCGGGGGACGTGGGGACCCTGAGCAGGCGCAAAGGGGAAGCGAGAGGCGGCGGGCAGTCCGACGTGGAGGCGGTGCTCGACGAGCTCTACGTCACGCCTCCCGCCGAATTCGTCGCCCGCCGTGCGCAGACGGCGGCCGCGGCCAAGTCGGCCGGCCACGGCGAGGATGCCCGCCGTATCGGCGCTGCCCGCCGCCCCACACTGGCGGCCTGGGCCGCGAACCTGCTGCTGCGCTCCCAGCCGGAGGAGAGCCGCCGGCTGCTGGAACTGGGACCCGCGCTGCGCGAGGCGTACCACTCGCTGGACGCCGCCGGCATCAAGGAGCTGGCGGACCGGCGTCGGCGCATGGTGTCCGCGTTGTCCCAGCAGGCCGCGCAGTTGGCCCGGCAGGCCGGGCACCCCCTGTCGGCCGCGGTGCGGCAGGACGTCGAGTCCACCCTGCGCGCCGTGCTCGCCGATCCGGAGGCCGCCGACAGCTGGGCCGGCGGCCGCTTGACGGGCGCCCTCACCCCGCCGTCGGACTTTCCCGCCGACATCGCTCCGGTGGCCGGCGCCCCGCGAAAACCGAGCACGAAAGCGGCACGGGCAACGCCAGCGGCACCGGCCCCGTCGGCGCGAACCAGCTCGAAGGACGAACTCGCCGAGCGGCGGAGGCAGCGGCAGGAACAGCTCGACCAGGCACACAGAGCAGCGGAAGAGGCCGCGCGCCGGCTGCAGGACAGACGCGCCGAACAAGCCGAGGCCGACAACGCGCTGCAGGAGGCCCAAGACCGCCATGATCAGGCCCAGCAGCAGCTGTCGGACGCCGAACAGCGGCTGCGCCAAGCCCGGGAGGAGCTCCGGCGAGCCGAGCAGGAAACACGGCGGGCCGAGGAACGAAGCCGTACGACCGCTGACGCGGTGGCCCGGGCCGAGCGGGAGGAACGCGAGGCCGCGCGGGAGGTGAAACGCCTGAGCGCACGCAGGCGTTAGGGCGCTCGACCGGTTTCCGACCGCCTCAGCCGGTGATGTGCCGGGGTACGGCGAGGTCCTCGTGGGCGGACAGGCGGATCAAGGCGGACGGATCGTCGTCCGCGCAGGCCTCGGCGACCACGTCGATCAGCCGGTCGTAGTCGGGGCCGGTCCTGCCCTCGTACGCCGCGGTCATCCGGCCCCACTCGTCCCAGTTCAGAGTCTCCCGCTTGCACAGCGCGGCGAGGTCACGGACGACGTTGCCGCTGATCTCGTGGGGCCCCCAGGCGTGCTCGGTACCGACGGTGCCGAAGGTGTGCGGATCGATCACGCCGCGGCGGTACCGGATCCATGCCTCGCCACCGGTCAGGAACTCGCCCGGAGCGAGGTCGTCCGGGCGGGCGACGAAGTCCGTGCCGAGATGTTCGGTGTCGACCCGCACCCATCGGCCCCGGCCGTCGTCCCAGTACTCGGTGATCCAGTGATCGAAGCCGCGCCCCTCCTGGAAGTAGGTGCCGAAACCGCACCGGGCACGGGATGCGACACCTCGCGCCCGCAGGATCGCGCAGGCGATCGTGGCGAAGTGACGGCAGGTGCCGATCACCCGCGTTCCGGGCGTTCGGGCCCGGTGCAGTGGTGCCGGATCCAGCGCGGTCAGCGCGGCGACCAGTTCGTTGACCGGCCGGATGTTCTTCTCCGGCATCCGGCCCTCGGCGATGCCCAGGGCCGTGGCGTCCGTGGGCTGGATGACCAGGTTCTGGACGGCGGCGCAGATACCGACGGGGTCGTCCGGCAGTCCCTCGAGCAGCGGGAGTTGTGCCGCGTCGAAGGTCGTGCAGGGGCCTGGCCGCGCGTAGTCGAGTGCGTCATGGGTCATGGCCGAGCACAGTAGGGGCACCCTCTGACATCCGGACCGGCCCGGTGTGCGGCGCGGGCGGGGGCGGGCGCAAGCTGGAGTGGGGTCGATTCGGCTGCTCGTCAGACGAGACCTGTGGGAGGACCGGGACATGACTTCGATGAGGACCTGGACATGACTTCCATGGCGAACTTGCCGGACGTGGTGTCGCGCGAGGAGTGGCTCGCCGCCCGCAATGAGCTGCTGGCCGCGGAGAAGGAGCTCACGCGCGCGCGTGACCGGGTGAACGCCGAGCGGCGGCGGTTGCCGATGGTCCGGGTCGACAAGGCGTACGCCTTCGAGGGGCCGGCCGGGACGGTGAGCCTGCCCGACCTGTTCGAGGGGCGCCCCCAGCTGGTCATGCACCACTTCATGTGGACGTACGACATCGACGCGGACGGCATCGAGCAACCCCGCGACGCCGGCTGCCCGAGCTGCTCCTGCGCGGCCGACGTCATCGGCGGACTGCGGCAGCTGCACGCCCGCAACACGACGCTGGTGGCGGTGAGCCGGGCACCGTACCCGAAGATCGCCGCGTACCGCGCACGGATGGGGTGGAGCTTCCCCTGGTACTCCTCGGCGGGCAGCGACTTCAACTACGACTTCCATGCGACCGTCGACGAGCGGGTCGCGCCGGTGCAGGTCTTCCACCGCAACGAGGCCGAGCTCGCGGAGGCGGGAATGCCGTGGTCGGAGGGGATGCGCGGCGACTGGCCGGGGATCAGCGCCTTTCTCCGGGTCGGGGACGACGTCTTCCACACCTACTCCGCCTTCGGCCGTGGCATCGAGCAGTTCCACTACGGCATCCCGTACCTCGATCTCACCGCGCTCGGCCGCCAGGAGGAGTGGGAGGAGCCGAAGGGGCGGGCGGTGCCGCTGGGTCTGCAGGCCGGCGGGCCCGCCTTGCGTCTGCCCGACGAGTACGACGACTGACGCCCCCGGAGCAGGCACCGGGCTGCCGGAGTCAGGTTCCTATCACTTGCAGCGCGCCCCACAGCGCCAGCACCGAGCAGGTGAGCGCGGCAGGCACCGTGCACAGGCCGAGCCGGGTGAACTCGCCCAGCTCGACGTCGGTGTCGTGCGTATGCACGATCTTCCGCCACAGCAGCGTCGCCAGGGACCCCGCGTAGGTGAGGTTGGGGCCGATGTTGACGCCGAGCAGCACCGCCAGCACCGCACCGGGCCCGGCCTCGGCGGTCAGCGGCAGGAGCACCAGCACGGCCGGCAGATTGTTGATCACGTTCGCCAGTACGGCGGCCAGCGCGGCGATGCCCAGCAGCCCGGGCAGTCCGGTGCTGTCGGGGACGAGATGGCCGAGGGCGCCGTCCAGCCCGTTGTCGACGACCGCCCGCACCACGATCCCCAGCGCGAGGACGAACGCGAGGAACGGGAGGCCGACGGCCCGCACGAGGGCCGTGGGAGTGGTACGGCGCCGGATCAGGGCGCGGACGGCCAGCACCAGCGCCCCCGCCAGGGCCGCCCACGCCGGGTCGATCCCCACCGCGGAGGTCACCACGAACCCTGCCAGCGTGCCCACCACCGTGACGAGGGCGAACAGCGGCACCTCGGGCGGCCCGGCGGAGGGAGGTGCCTGTGCGCCGGCGTCCAGATCCACCGCGAAGAACCGGCGGAAGACCAGGTACTCGATGCCGATCGCGACCACCCACGGCAGCGCCATCAGCGCGGCGAAGCGGGTGAAGCTCAGCCCGCTCGCGGCGAACGCCAGCAGGTTGGTGAGGTTGGAGACGGGCAGCAGCAGGGAGGCCGTGTTCGACAGGTGGGCGCAGGCGTACACGTGCGGTTTGGCGCGGGCACCGAGCCGGGCGGCGGTGGCGAAGACCACCGGGGTCAGCAGGACCACGGTGGCGTCCAGGCTCAGCACCGCGGTGATGAGCGAGGCGACGACGAACACCTGCCCGAGGAGCCGGCGCGGCCTCCCCGCGGCGGTGCGCGCCATCCAGGCTCCGCATGCCTGGAACAAGCCTTCGTCGTCGCACAGTCGGGCCAGCACCAGGACGGCCGCGAGGAAGCCGATCACCGGCCCCAGCCGGGCGGCCTCGTCCGAGGCATGATCAAGTGATATCGCCCCGGTGGCGATGACCACCCCCGCCGCCGGGACGGCGACGACCGCCTCCGGCAGGCCCCAGGGACGCACTACCGCGCATATCAGCACCATCACGAGAAGGACGGCCGAGAGTACTTCCGTGAGCGAGCCGTTCAGGGTCGGAGCCTTTCGAGATCGAGGGTGTCCGGTGAACGCGGCAGTGGCACAAACCACCTGGTCATCCGGGTAACCCAAGATTACTCAGGCCCGTGCGGCGTTCCGCACCGACAGCCCACGGCGCAGGCACTCGGCGAGACGGGCGGCGATGGCGCCGTCCGGGTCGAGGCGAGGGTTGAAGATCGTGACGTCGAGCCCCACGGCGCGCGCGTCGGCCAGCGCCGTCCGCAGTACGCTCTCCAGCTCGTCCCAGGTCAGCCCGCCGGGCTGGCGGTAGTCGACGGCGGGCATGATCGCGTCGTCCAGGACGTCGACGTCCAGGTGGATCCAGAACCCGTCGCCCGCACCGGCGGCGAGCCGGTCGACCGCCCGGCGTGCCGCAGTGCCCGCGCCGGACGCGCGAACGGCGTCGAGGTCGAGGGCGTGCAGCCCGGCCGGGAGCGGCTGCATACCCGCCTGCGCGGACTCGGCGGCGTCGCGGAAGCCGAAGGCCACGACGTCCTCGTCCCGCACCAGGGGGCCGCGGCCCTCGAGGTCGGTGAGGAGCCCGGGGCCCCGGCCGGTGGCCAGCGCGAGTTCCATCGAGGCGGCCTCACCGGCAGGCTCCGCCGAGGGCTGGTAGAAGTCGGTGTGGCCGTCGAGGAACAGCAGGCCGTGGCGTCCGCGGCGGCGCAGGGCGAGGAGGTTGCCGAGCAGGATGCTGCAGTCCCCGCCGAGGACGACGGGGAAGCGGCCCTCGTCCAGGGCGGCGCCGACCGCGTCGGCGAGGCGGGTGGAGTACTCCGCGATGGCCTGTGGGTTGAGCACCCCGGTGCCGGCGTCCCTCGTCGGGTCGTAGGCGGGTGGTTCGACCCGGCCGGCCCGTACCGCGCCGGGAGTGGACGCCATGTCGCCGTCGAGCAGCGCCGTCGGCAGGTCCTGGACCCCGGAGGGCCGCAGGCCGAGCACGGAAGGTGCCTCGATGATCGCGATTTCCCGCATGTCCGCTCCCTCCGCCTGTCCCCCTGCCCGCTGCCGTCCTCACGTCCTCACGTCCTCACTCCATCTGTGCCACACCAGGAGGCCGGGCACCACTCGTGTCCGGGTGGGAGGCAGGGCGCGGCGGATGCGGGCTGGGCCCTCTCACGGCTCGGCTGTGCATCCCCATAGCAGGGCTTCCAGGGCCCAGCCCTCGACTGGCCGAAACTCACCTCCGCGTGACCGGAGTTGACCCACGGTGATGCAGAGTTCAACTGCTACCGGCGGTAAAGGCTTGCTTTCGCCCAACCCGGCCCCGTACACCTTGCCTTCCACAACTGGCCAAGGCTCTGGGGGGAGTTGGCTTATGGAAGGCACGGTTGACGGGTTCCGCTACGGTGCGGTGACCCCGGTGGCGGCCTATCTGATGGCCTGCCTGGGAGGGGCGCTGGGGCTGCGGTGCATCGTCCGCACGCTGCTCGGCGAACAGTCGTGGAAGGCGGGTTGGCTCGCGCTCGGCGCCGCCTCGATCGGCTGCGGCATCTGGACGATGCACTTCATCGCGATGATCGGCTTCCAGGTCGAGGAGACCCGGATCGGCTACGACACGGGACTCACTGCCCTCAGCCTCGCCGTCGCCGTCGTCGTGGTCGGCATCGGTGTGTTCATCGTCGGCTATCTGGGCGCGGGCAAGGGCGCGCTGACCTGTGCGGGTGTCATCACCGGACTCGGTGTGGCAGCCATGCACTATCTGGGCATGGCGGCGATGCGCCTCGACGGCACCATCCGGTACGACGTGTTCACCGTCGCGCTCTCGGTCCTGATCGCGATCGTCGCCGCGACCGCCGCGCTGTGGGCGGCCGTCACCATCCGCGGTTTCCTGACCAGCGTCGGCGCCAGCATGGTCATGGGGGTGGCGGTCTCCGGGATGCACTACACGGGCATGGCCGCCGTGAGCGTGCATCTGCACGGCGGGACCGGCACGTCGTGGGCCGGCGACTCGCCCACCTCGCTCCTGCTGCCCATGCTCCTGGGGCCGGCGATCTTCCTCCTGCTGGCCGGGGTGGTGGTGATGTTCGACCCGCTGCTGGTTCTCGGAGAGGGCGAGTGGAGCCGGTCCGGCACCTCCGAGCGTACCGGGGAGCCGAGCGGCGCCTCCTGGCAACGCCCGGGCGGCGGGGGCGAGTTCAAGGACACCGCCGTCGGCGCCGAGCCGCCCCGCCGGGAGCCGTACGCCCGCAAGCGGTGACCCGGGGAGGCGGGGGACCGACGACGCACCGGGCCCGCCTCCCCCCTCTCGGCCTTGCCTAGATCATTGTTACGGTGCACGCGTGTCTGACTCCTCACGTGATACCGCCGAGGGCGCCGGCTGGGGCGCCACCGAACTCGGCGAGTACAAGCGGCTGATGCCGCCCAAGGTCGAAAAGATCTCCTGGCTCGACCCGAAGACGCTCTGGGCCGCCCGTAACGGCATCCTCGCGTCGTGGTTCGGAGACCCCACCGGGCGTACCCGAAGCCGCTGGGTGGCGCAACGGGCGGCCGCCGGGGCACCGGCCGACAAGGTGATCCGGCGCGACGACCCGGACCGCTTCTCCTTCCTCGTCATCGGCGACACCGGCGAGGGCGACGAGCCCCAGTACGCCGTCGTGCCGGGCTTTCTGAAGGTGGGTCAGGACACCCGGTTCGCGGTCCTCGCGAGCGACGTGATCTATCCGGTCGGCAGCGCCGACGACTACGGCACCAAGTTCTTCCGGCCGTACCGGGACTACCAGGCACCGATCTACGCGATACCGGGCAACCACGACTGGTACGAGGACCTCGGCGCGTTCATGCGTGTCTTCTGCGATGACGCCCCACCCCTGGAACCCGAGGCCAGGCCCCGCCCGCTCGGCAAGGCGTGGCTGCGGTCGCTGCTGTGGCACCGGCCGCGCAAGGGGGACGGACAACGGCTCGCGCAGGACCGTCAGTTGAGGTCGGCTCCGGCTCAACAGGCCGTCCAGCCGGGGCCGTACTGGGCGATCGACGCCGGGCCGGTACGCATCGTCGGCATCGACACCGGACTGCTCGGGACCATCGACGCCGAGCAGGGAGCCTGGCTGCGCGAGGTGTCCAAGGACCCCCGGCCGAAGATCCTCATCACCGGCCAGCCCCTGTACGTCGACGGTGAGCACCACCCCTGCGCGATCGAAGGGGGCGGTACCGTCGACGAGATCGTCCGCGACCCCGCCCACCGCTATGTCGCAGCGATCGGCGGCGACATCCACAACTACCAGCGCTACCCGGTGCAGGTGGACGGCCGGACCATCCAGTACCTCGTGTCGGGCGGCGGCGGTGCGTTCATGCACGCCACGCACACGATTCCGCGGGTCGACATCGCGAACGTCACCGAGAAGGAGTTCCGCTGCTATCCCCTGCGCGGTGACTCCCTGGCCTTCTACAGCGCGCTGTACGGGCGCCGGCTGCGCCTGCGCCGCTTCTTCACCCTCACCGAGGCGCAGGCGGCGGCTGTCGTCGCCGAGCGGCTGGAGATCCAGCCGGGTCGCGCACCGGCCCCGGACGCCCGCATCACGTGGCGCACGCGTCTGGTCGCGGGCCTGCTGGGCACCGGGCGACGCCCCGACCGGGCCAAGCGGTTCCGCCTCCCCGTGCGCAAGATCCACACCCAGCTGTTCTCACCGAGCTCGGCGACCTACAGCCCGCCGTTCTTCAAGTGCTTCCTGCGCGTGGACGTCACCCCGGAGACCCTTCGCCTGCGCTGCTACGCCGCGACCGGCAACCGCGCCCAGGAGGTCGACCCGCCGGTCGAGGACGAGGTCATCATTCCCCTGACCTGACCGGATCCGACCGGGACCACGGGAACATCACCGGCGGCGGGCAGGTTGGCACTGCCGTAACCGGTGATCGACGACCGATGGAGGGGCCCGTGCCGCCGACCTCACGACCGCTTCGCAAGCTGGGCTTCCTCACCATCGGACTGTTCGACGAGGCGGATCCGCGCCGGGGCCACGAGTCCACCCTCGAGATCATCGAACTGGGCGAGCGGCTCGGCTTCGACAGCGCGTGGCTGCGCCACCGTCATCTCCAGTACGGCATCTCCTCCCCCGTCGCCGTCCTCGCCGCCGCCTCCCAGCGCACCAGCCGCATCGAGCTCGGCACCGCGGTCATCCCGCTCGGCTGGGAGAACCCGCTGCGGCTGGCCGAGGACCTGGCGACGGTGGACATCCTGTCCGGCGGCCGTGTCAACCCGGGCGTCAGCGTGGGCCCGCCGATGCACTACGACCGCGTCAAGGACGCCCTGTACCCGGACACGGCCGACGCCGAGGACTTCGGCTACGAGCGGGTGCGGCGGCTGCTGGACTTCGTGCGGGGCAAGCCGGCCACGGACTTCAGCGGGGTCGAGGGCTTCGAGGTGTTCGACGACCGGGTGCAGCCGCAGTCCCCCGGTCTGGGCAGCCGCATGTGGTACGGCGGCGGCAGCCTGCGGTCGGCGCAGTGGGCCGGCGAGCACGGGATGAACTTCCTGACCAGCAGCGTCGTCAAGGCGGAAGGGCCCGAGGACGCGGAGGGGTCGCCGGACTTCGCCCGGATCCAGCTCTCGCACATCCGCGCCTTCCGGGCCCGTCACCCGGACGGCGAGGACGCCCGCGTCTCCCAGGGCCTCGTCGTCATCCCCACCGACTCCGCCACGCCCGGGCAGCGCGCGAAGTACGAGGAGTACGTCGCCCAGCGCACCCCGCGTACCACCTCGCCGCAGGGTCCGGCGCGGCTGCTGTTCGCGCCGGACCTCGTGGGCACCTCGGAGGAGATCGCCGAACGCCTCCACGCCCACGCCGCGTTCCGCGAGGTGGAGGAGGTGGCGTTCGCGCTGCCCTTCACCTTCGGGCACGAGGACTATGTGCAGATCCTCACGGACATCGCCACCCGCCTGGGTCCGGCGCTGGGTTGGCGTCCGGGGGGCTGAGGAGCGGCCCCTGCCCCTCGACGAGGACCCGGTCCAGCAGGTGCAGCGGCGCGGGCCGGACCCCGGCCGCCTCGGCCGCGTCCCAGTGGGCGAGGGCCCGGGGCAGGTCGACCAGGCCGTGGATCAGGGGCAGATCGCTCGGAGGGCGGCCGGAGTCGGCGAGGTGGGCGTGGAGCAGTGACTCCAGTCGGCACGAGGCCAAGGTGTCCGCAATCCCGGGCCGCATGGCGAAGCCGGCGCTCGCCATGCCCGGCAGGTCCTCACTCAGCCGTGTCCGCGTGGAGTCGAGGGCCAGCAGACCGCCGCCGACGACGAGTACGTCCTGGTCTCGGCTCATGCGGTCCAGCGCCCTGGCGGTGTCGAAGCAGTGCGGGAAGGAGTCGTCCACGACGATCGTGCCGGGCCGGAGCCGGTCGACGTCCAGCAGAGCCGTCGCACCGCTCACGGCGGTGACGATCACATCGGTCTCGTAGACGGACGCGGGAAGCGTCCGCCCCGACTCGGCGACCCGCACCCGCATCTCCGGACGCCCCGCCGACAGGTCCGCCGCCAGCCGCCTCAGTCGGGCGGTGCTGCCCGGCAGGTCGCACAGCAGGAGCCGGGCCGGCGGGGAGGGTGCCGTCGCCAGCAGCAGTCGTAGCGACGAGGTGCCGATCGAGCCGCACCCGACGACGGCGAGGGACAGATCGTCGAGCCGGCGGCCGGTCGCCGCGAGCGCGGCCCGGACCGTCTTGACCACGGCCACGGTCGTCGACGCGTGACCGGTGGTGATCGCCGCGCTCGTCGTGGTCTCGCGCAGTACGTCGTAGCCGTAGCCGGTGAGGGACGGGATCACGCCCGCGAGCGACACGCAGCGGGCGCCGAGTGAGGCGGCGTGTTCCACGGCGCGGGCGGTGCGGGCCGCGAGGCCGCCGCCCGGGGCGAGTTCGTCGGCGAACAGCGGGAGGGCGACGAAGCCGGTGTTGCCCAGCGGCGTCCCGGTCTCCTCCAGCAGCCGGGCACCGCCCTGCGGGAAGAGGAGCTCCCGGATCTCCTCACGGCCCAGGCCCGGGCTCCCGGACGGAAGTCCGGCGAGGGCGGCGAGCTGGTGCGGGGCGGGCAGGTAGCCGACGAGCGCGGCGTCGAGGTGCGGGCGCCGACGGCCCCGACCACCGCTGCGGGCAGGAGCGGGGGCGGCCTCGCCGACCTCGCTCAGCGCGTCCCGCAGTTGCCTGCGTATCTCCTCGGCGAACCCGGCGACTTCGCCGGGCGTGAGGGCCGCCGCCGAGGCCCGCACGGTGACGCGCATGCCGTGACCGTCCGCCAGCGGCCGTACGGCGAGGAACACGTCGGTGCCCACCGGCGGCGGGGCCAGGGCGGTGTCGGACTCGTCCGCGTGCAGCGTCAGGCCGCCGACGGACTCGGAACCGAGAGACCTGAAGTCGAGGAAGGTGAAGAAGAACTGGGCGTGCCGGGGCAGTCCCGCCGCCGTGCGCACATCGCCGGGGCCTTCGGCGCGCGCCAGGTTCGTCTCGGCGGCGAGCTCCCGCAAGTCCTCTTCGAATGCGGGCAGTTGGTCATCACCGTGCCCGCCGGGCCGGGCCGGGCGCAGAGCCACCGCCTCCGCGAACGGGCCGAACACCCGGTGCGCGTCCGCCGTGGACTCCTCACGCCCGGTGACGGCGAGCCCCAGCACGAGGTCACGTTGTCCGGTGAGCTCCGCGAGGGCGCGGTAGTAGGCGGTGAGCAGGGGGGCGTACGGGGTGCGGCGCGCCGCGCGGGCGAGCCTTCGCAGCGCCCCGGTCGTGTCGGCGTCCAGGGTGAAGCCCGTGGTGTGGAAAGCCGGTTGTGCCTCGGTGTCCCCTTGGGTCGGCCGGCGCAGGGCAGGGGGCGTGTAGGGCGCGCGGAGGCGTGCGCGGTAGTCCTCGGCCTCGGGTCCCTGAGGGCGTGGGCGTACGGCGGACTCGGCGACGTGGTCACGGAAGGAGCTGTCGATCGGTGGCAGGCCGGGGGCAAGCCCGCGGTCGAGGCGGTCGTACACGGTGAGCAGCTCTCCGGCGAGGAGGGCGGCGCTGTAGCCGTCGCCGATGAGGTGGTGCGCGTGGACGAGGAGCACGTGCTCGGCAGCGGTCACGGTGAACAGCCTCAGCCGCAGCAACGGCCAGGCCCAGGGCTCGAGTCGCCGCCGCGCCTCCTCGGCGATCCGCTCCTCCAGCAGATCGGGGTGCGCGAGGGCCTCCGCCGCCACGGGCAGGCGCAACGAGTCGGGCAGCTCCTGCTGCACAGGCGGGCGGGCGCCCGCGGGGAAGACGGTGCGCAGCATGGGGTGCCGGGCCACCAGAACGTCGACCGCACGCTGGAAGACGTCATGGCGCAGCGGCCCGCTGAGCCGGAACCGGGCGAGCCAGCCGGAGCCCGCGCCGGGGTCGATGGTCTCGGCGAGCAGGAATCCTCGCTGGGAGGGCGTGAGGGGGTAAGGACTCGCGAACCGCGCGGAGTCGGCGTCCGGGGCCGTAGCGGCTGAGGGAGCGGTGGCGGCGTTGTCGAGCGCCGCGGCCAGTGCGCTCAGCGTGCGGTGGGTGTAGACGGTGGTCGGCCGTGGGACCGCCGGCAGTTCCTTGCGCAGGCGGGCGAAGAGCTCCAGGACCAGGATGGAGTCGCCGCCGAGGGCGAAGAAGTCGTCCTCGCGGGTGACGTCCGGGACGTCCAGCAGGGCCGACCAGATGCGTGCCACGGTGTGTTCGGTCGGCGTGAGCGGAGGGGTTCCAGGCCGCGCAGTGGGCGGGATCCCGGGCGGAGTCGCGGGCTCGGACCGCAGGGTCTGGAACTCCCACGCCAACAGACCGCGATCGATCTTGCCGGTGCCGGTCAGGGGCATCGCCGGGACCGAGCGGATGCGGCCGGGCAGCATGTACGGCGGCAGTACTCGGGCCAGGAAGGCGCGCAGCTCGCGAGCGTCCGCCTCCCCGGAGCCGGGCCTGGGCTCGACGAACGCCACCAGCCGTCCTTCGTCCGGCAGTACGGCGGCTCGGGAGACGTCCGGGTGGGTGAGCAGCGCGGCCTCGACCTCGCCGAGCTCGACGCGGTGGCCGCGGACCTTGACCTGGTCGTCGAGGCGGCCGAGGAACTCCAGCGCGCCGTCCGCGGTCCGGCGGACCCGGTCACCGCTGCGGTACCAGCGGCGGCCGTCGCGTTCCACGAAAGCCCGCGCGGTGAGGTCCGGTTCGCCGAGGTATCCGGGTGTCAGGCCGGTTCCGGCGATGAGCAGTTCACCGGCCTCGCCGGCCTCGCAGGGATGACCCTCCTCGGTGACGACGGCCAGCTCGGTCCCGGCCACCGGACGGCCGATGGGCAGGTGCCGTACGTCGTCGGCGGGCCGGGTGTCGATGATGTGACAGGTGGCGTTGATGGTGGCTTCGGTGGGCCCGTACAGGTTGGCGATCCGGTGCTCCGGCCCCCCGCAGGTGTCGAGCAGGTCGAACCAGCGCCGTACGTGTGCGGCGGGAAGGGCCTCACCGCCGACGTGGACCCAGCGCAGCGCCGACAGGTCCGGGGGTGTTCCGTTCTGTGCCGTCCGGGTCTCGGCGGCGGTCAGCAGGCGTTCCCACAGGGTCGGCACCGAACTCCACACGGTGACGCCGTCGTCGACGATCCGCTCCAGCAGGGCCTCGGGGTCGCGGACGAGGTCCCGGGAGAAGGTGTGGATCGTGGCGCCGACCAGCAGCGGTGCCAGCAACTGCCGTACGGAGGCGTCGAAACAGACGGACGCCGTCTGCGCGAGACGGTCCCCTGGGCCGTAGCCGAAGGTGGCCAGGGACCAGTCGAGGTAGTTGAGCATGGATCGGTGGGTGATCGGGACGCCCTTGGGACGGCCGGTGGAGCCCGAGGTGAAGATGACGTAGGCGATGGCGTCCGGGTCGGCGGGCGGCAGCGGGTGCGTGGGAATCGGCGCCGGGGCAGGTGACTGGTCGTCGGCGGCGATCGGGGTGACGTCGGCCAGTTCGGCGGCGGCCGTGCGCGTCGCCGTGTGACACACCACCACGCCGACGCCGGTGCGGTTCACCTGGTCCCGCAGCCGGGCGACCGGGTGACCGGCGTCCAGGGGCACCCAGCCCGCGCCCGAGCGGAGGATGCCGACCACGCCGACGACGGTGTCCGCGCCCGGTTCGGTGAGCAGGCCGACCAGGTCGCCGGGGCGTACGCCGTTCGCCCGCAGCCGGGCGGCGAGGACGGCTGAGGCGCTGTCGAGGTCGGCGTAAGTGAGCGTCGTCCTGCCGGTGTTGACGGCGACCTCGGTCGGCGTCGCGTGGAACTGGGCGCGCAGGCGGTGCACGATCCCGTCGTCGCCGCGTACGCGGGAACCGGGAGACGCGACGGGCGGCAGGGGCGATGCCGTCGGCGCCTTTCCGGCCGCGACGGGAGGTGCGACCGGCAGCGGTGCCGCCGACGCGTGTCCGGTCACGGCGCGCAGTTCGCCCAGGTAGTCCGCCGCGAGGCGCTCCACGGTCTGCTGCCGGAACAGGTGAGCGGGGTGGTTCCAGGAGAGGCGCAGGGCCGTGTCGGACTCCCAGCACAGCAGCCCGAGCCGGGTCGCGGCGGAGGCGGTGGCCGCCGCGGTCGGGGTCACGGTGACCGGCCAGTCGCGGCCGTGGCTGACGGGGAAGCGGGCGAAGCTGAACCCGGCCGGGGCGACCGTGCGCGGGGCGGGGCCGGTGGCGGGCAGCAGCGCGGCGATGTCGGGGCTGCCGAGCGTGGCGTGGGACTCCGCTTCCCGCCAGATCCGCCGCAGCCGCCGGGCCAGCGCGGTCACGGGCTCGTCGGGGTCGACGTCGGTGAACACCGGCAGGGTGTCGGCGAGCGGGCCGACCAGACGGTCGATCCCGGGCAGGGCCGCCTCCCGGCGGGCACGCGCCACGTTCACCGCGACGGCTCGCTGTCCGCTCCACCGGGCCAGGCAGCGGCCGTACACCGCCAGCAGCAGGTGGAAGAGGGAGACTTCGTGCTTGGCCGCCAGCTCCCGCAGCGCGGCCGTGAGCGGTGCGTCGACGGCCGTCTCGTGGTGGGTGAGCGGCGGCTCCGGCAGTCCTTCCGGATCGCCGTCGTACGGCAGTGACCTGGCCGGTGCCGTCGCCGCAGCGGTGTGGTCGGCTATGCGGTCACGCCAGTACCGCTGGTCCCGGGTGAACGCGGACGACCGGCGTTCGGCGGTGACGAGGTCCGCGTAGTCGGCGAACTCCCCGCGCAGGGGTGGGAGTTCGGGAGTGCGGCCGTGAGCGAGGGCGGTGTAGAGCGACCAGAGCTCCTCGCACAGGATCTTGAGGCTGTAGCCGTCCGCCGCACTGTGATGGACGACGAGCAGGAGGTGGGCGAGGTGTGCGTCTGCGCGGTCGCGGACTAGAGCGGCGCGCACCGGGGCTTCGCTCGTCAGATCGAACGGGCGGTTGTACAGCCGCTGTTCGAGCTCGGGCAGCGGCGGCACGGTGTCGTCCGGCTGGTGGACCTCGTACCAGCGCGGGGCGCGGTCGGCGCGGTCGGCGGGAACGGTGTACTGGCGCGGCGGTGTGCCGTGTGCGGCGTCCGTGGTGACACGCAGCCGCAGCATCGCGTGACGGGCCGCGAGGTGGGCCAGGGCGCGGCCGAGGAGCTCGGGGTCGAGGGGGCCTCGGACGGTCTGGCGTATGTAGCCGTAGGCGGTGACGCCTTCGTAGAGGGCCTCGGTGGTGAGGAAGGCGCGCTGCAGGGGGGTGAGAGGGCGCGGGGTGGGCTCCTCACCTCGGCGTTCGGTCGCGACGGGGTCCGGAGCGGCCGCTGGTCTGTCTCCGCTGAGGTGGTTGGCGAGTTCGCCGATCGTCCGGTACTCGAAGAGCAGGGTCGCGGGCAGCAGCAGCCCGAGTTCCGCCTCCAGTCGGCGTGCGAGGTCCACCGCGGTCAGGGAGTCGAGGCCGAGGCCGAGGAACGGCTCGTCGTCGCCGATCTCCTCGGGGGCGCGGTGCAGCGCCTCGGCCAGCAGGCGGCGTGCGAGATCCGTGAGGCGGGCGGGGTCGATCACGGGAGCGGGGGCGCCGTCCGAGGCGGTTGGGGGCGTGGGAGAGGCGCTGTCGCGCGTGCCGTCCTGTGCGGTTCCGGGGGCGGGAGACGGGCTGTCGTGCGTGCCCACTGGTGCAGTTCCGGGTGCGGGAGGCGGGCTGTCGTGCGTGGCGTTCCGGGCGGTTGCCGGTGCGAGAGGCGCGCCGTCGCGCGTGTCGTTCAGGCCGGCCGCGCTTCCGGCCGACGCGGGCTGCCCGGAGGCCCGCCCCGACGCCGGCTCCGACGCGGGCCCCGAGGCTGTCACCAGGACGTGCGCGGCATCGATGGCGACAGCCCTGCGGAGCGCGGCGATCGCGGACCGCGCGGTCATGGGGCTCAGTCCGCGCTCGCGCAGCCGCTGCCGGACCGGTGATCCGGCGGCCAGTCCCGCGTCGGCGACCGGCCCGAACCCGATCGCCTGCCAGGGCCGGCCGGCCGCGCGTTCGGCGGCGGCGAAGGCGTCCAGGAAGGCGTTGGCCGCCGCGTAGTCGCCGAGGGCGCCCGCCAGGCCGGGCAGCACCGAGGAGAGGGAGGAGAAGGCGACGCACACCGCAGGGGCCTGGCCATACCGGCGCAGCGCCTCGGCGAGCAGTGCCGTGCCCCGCGTCTTCGCGACGAGCACCTGCTCGATCTCGGCGTCGGTCTTGGCGCGGAGGGTGCCCGGCCGGACCGTGCCGGCGGCGTGGAACACCCCGTTCAGCGGGGGCAGGGTGGCGAACAGGGCGTCGACGGCGGCGGCGTCGGACACGTCGGCCGCCCGGTACCGGGCGCGGGCGCCCAGCGCGCGGAGCTCGGTGAGCAGCCCGTCGGGGGCGAGCGCGGAGCGGCCGGTGAGGATCAGCTCGCAGGCGCCGCGTCCCGCCAGGTCACGGGCCAGCGCGGAGCCCAGCCCGCCGGCTCCCCCGGTGATCAGGTACGTGCCGTCCGGCGGCAGGGCGTCGACCGCCGCCGGAGTGTCCGGCACGTCGGCCGGCGTACGGCAGAGCCTGCGGCCCGAGCGCCATGCGAACGCGCCTTCCGCGCCCGGCTCGTGGGCCGACCAGAGCTCTCGTACCAAGGCGTCGACCCGGGCGTCGAGCGTGTCGCGGGAGGACAGGTCGACACTGCGGGCGGCGAGCCCCGGGTGCTCGTCCGGGAGCGCCAGCGCGAAGCCGTGCGGGATCGCCTGCGCCGGGCGCGCCCGTTCCGTCGAGCCGCCGATGGCATACGCGTCCTCGGTCGCCACCAGCAGGCGGGCGTGGTCGGTTGCGAGCAGTTCGAGTACGGGGCGCAGGGCGGGAACGGCCACGCTCAGGTCGATGTCGATGTCGATGTCGGTGTCGATATCGATGTCGATGTCGGTGTCGGTGTCGGTGTCCGTGTCCGTGTCAGTGGCGGGGCGGCTTCCGTCTCCGCTTCCCACCGCTCCCGCGAGCCACACCACCGCGTCCACCTCAGCGGGGAGCGGCTCGTCAGCGCGGCCCTCCCCCAGTACCGTCACCCCACGGTCGATGAGCCGGGCGGTGAGCGCCTGTGCGAGCGCCGGGTCGGCGCCGGTCAGCCGTACGACGCGGGGTCCGGCCGCCGAGGTCAGCGGGGCGTCCTTCCAGTCGAGCCGCCGCACCACCGTTGCGGCGCCGGGCTTGCGCGGCCAGTGGCGGGTGCGCCGGTACGGATACGTCGGCACCGGCACCCTCTGCCGCCCGGCGGCCCCGCCCGTCCGGTCCGCTGCTGCCGGAACCGTCCCCTCGAGAGCCGCCCGGTTGAGGACCGCGCCGCGTGCCCACAGTCGTCCCGCCGTCTCCAACAGCGCCCGCGCCCCGGAGGAATCGGCGGCACTGCCCGAGTCCGACGCGGGTCCCGCCGTCAGCACCGCCACGTGCGCCGCACCCTGCGCGCCGGCTACGGCACGCACGGCCCCGCCCAGGGTGTTGCCCGGACCGAGTTCGACGAAGTGGTCGTAGCCCTCGTCCACGAGCCGCGCCACAGCCGCACCGAACCGCACCGGCCGGACGGCGTGCTCCTGCCAGTAGGCGGGTGCGAGCGCGGGGCGCCACTCGCCGGTGACCGTGCTCAGCATCGGCACGGCCGCCGGTTTGACGGTGAGCGCCTTGGCGGCGTCCCTCAGCGGGTCGAGGGCAGGCTCCAGCAGCGGCGAGTGGAAGGCGTGGGAGACACGGAGCCTGCGCGTGGCGACACCCCGTCTCGTCAGGTCCGCGACGGCACGGTCGACAGCGTCCTCGGTCCCCGAGATCACCAGCTGCTCGGGCCCGTTGACGGCGGCCACGCTCAGCGCGCCACCGGACGCGGAGACGAGATCGGCCACGGTGTCCTCGTCGCCCCTGACGGCGGCCATGGCTCCGGGCCGGGCCAGTTCACCCACCAGGCGCCCGCGCTCCGCGGCGAACCCCACCGCCTCGGCGAGGCTCAGCGCACCGGCCACGCACGCGGCGGCGATCTCGCCCACGCTGTGTCCGGCGACCGCGTCCGCGGCAAGGCCCCACTCCCCCAACTGCCGGGCCAGTCCCACCCCGAACGCGACGAGCAGCGGCTGCGCCACCTCCGTCCGGGCCAGCTCCCGCGGATCCACACGAGGATCGAGGCACCACTGCGCGAGCGAGCGCCCGAGCACGGGCCCTGTCAGCGAGGACGCCTCGTCGATGACCTCCCGGAACACCGGAGCCGACCGGTGGAGGGCGCGGCCCTGGCCCGGCCGCTGCGCTCCCTGGCCCGGCATCAGGAACACCGTCCGTGGGCGGGAACGGGCGACCGTGAAGTCGGCGGTGCCGACGGCGGCGAGGCGGTCGGCGAGGTCACCGTCGGCGACCAGGGCGAGGCGATGAGGAGCGTCGTCGCGCGCCGTGTTGACGGTGGCGCAGATGTCCGCCTCGGACAGTTCCGGGTGCGCCCGTATGTGCGCGGCCAGGTCGGCGGCGGAGGCCCGCAGGGCGTCGGCGGTGCGGGCCGACAGGGTGAGCAGGCGCGGGCCGTCGGCGGCGGGACTCACGGAAGTCGCCCGCCCGTCGGCCGAAGAGCTCACCCCCGACGTCCACCCATCCGCGGCGGAAGTCATGGAGGGCACCTGCGCGGGCGCCTCCTCCAGCACGGCGTGCGCGTTCGTCCCGCCGAAGCCGAAGGCGTTGACGCCCGCGCTCATGGGCCCGGGGATCTGCCAATCCCGCTGCTCGGTGACGAGTTCGAAGCCGGGGGCGACTCGCTCCAGGTACGGCGCGGGAGTGGTCGTGTTCGGGGAGGGCGGGATGCGGCGGTGCTGGAGTGCCAGGACCGTCTTGACCAGAGCGGGCATGCCGGCGGCGTTGAGCAGGTGCCCGATGTTCGCCTTCACGGAACCGAGCAGCCGCGGGAGCCCGTCGGTGCGGGGCGGGAAGGCATGCCCGAGTGACTGCGCCTCGATCGGGTCGCCCACCGGAGTGCCGGTCCCGTGGGCCTCGACGTACGACACCCTGTCGGGGTCGATGCCGCAGTCGCCGTAGGCCTGGGTGATGACCTCGCGCTGGGTGCGCGGGTTGGGGGCGAGCAGGCTGAGCGACCGCCCGTCGTTGTTGACGGCCGTGCCGCGGACCAGGGCGAGCACGGGGTCGCCGTCCCGCCGCGCGTCGTCCAGGCGGGAGAGGACGAGGGCCGCCCCGCCCTCCCCGGGCACGATGCCGTCGGCTGCGGCGCCGAAGGGGCGCCCGCCGCCCGTCGGGGAGAGCGCGCCCGCGCGTGCGAGGAGCCGGTGGCCGGTGGGGGTGAGGGCGAGTTGGACGCCGCCGACGAGGGCGATGTCGCACTCGCCGCTCTGGAGGCTGCGCCGCGCCAGGTGGAGCGCCACGAGCGCGGAGGAGCAGGCGGTGTCGACGGCGATGGCGGGGCCGTCGAGGTCGAGGGCCTGGGAGAGGCGGGCGGGGATCAGGTTGGGCAGGTTGCCGGTGAGGGCGCCGGGGTGGGCGGCGAGGTCGCCGTCCGCGGCGGCCGTCAGGATCTCCCGGTATCCGCTGTCGCTCACGGCGGCGAACACACCGATCCTGCGGCCGGCCCGCCGGGGCCCGGCGTATCCGGCGCGCTCCAGGGCCTCATGCGCCAGCTCCAGGAAGATCCGCGCCTGTGGGTCGGTCGCGCGGGCCTCCTCGTCGTCCAGGCCGAAGAAGGCGGCGTCGAAGTCCGCCGGATCCGGCAGGAAGGAGCCGAAGAGACCGGCGGCGTCGGGTGCGCTCTCCCACCGGCCGTCGGGTACGGCGGTCACCGTGTCACGCCCGGCGAGGAGCAGTTCCCAGAACGCCTCGGGCGTCGAAGCACCGGGGAACCGGCAGGCCATGCCGAGCACCGCGATCGGCTGGTCACCGGGGTTCCGGCCGGAAGAGGTCGGCGCGGGCTGGGCACTCCTGTCGCCAGCGCCTGACACACCATCAATTCGACTATCGGGCGGGGGCAATTGAGCCAGCACCTGCCGGGCCAGCGCGGCCACCGTGTCGTGGTCGCGCAGCACCCCCGGCTCCATGGTGACGGAGAAGGCGTCCTCGATCCCGGCGAGCACCGCCATCGCCTTCAACGAGGAGCCTCCGAGCGCGAAGAACCGGTCGTCACGCCCGATGTCCGCGGGCGGGAGCTCCAGAGTCCGTGCCCAGATCCCCCGGACCACTTCCTCGACGTCACGACGCGAACGCGGTGCGGGCCCCTGCGGACCGTGCCCTTCCGCCTCGGTCGGCTCGACCTCCTGCCGGACAGGCTGGGCCACCAGCGGTACAGGCGCGCCCTCGTGTCGGACGGACTCAGCCTCGGCCCGCGCCGTGGCCAGCCGTTCCTCGACCGCCGCGTACGCGCCCGCCTCGAACCGCGCACGCATCGCACCGCGCCGCAGCTTGCCGCTGGTCGTGCGGGGAAACGCACCGGGCGGGAGGGGCAGCACCCGTACGTCGTCGTGTCCCAGCGCCTCCCGCACCCGGGCCGCCGCCGTGTCGAGCACCGGAAGGGCCGTGGCCGGGGCGGGTCGCGCCCACTGCACGAACACCACGACGCGGTCGCTCCCGGTGTCCGGATCGACAGAGCCGATCGCCGCCACCGTCCCCCCGGGCAGTCCCGGCGTGGCGGCGGCGGTCTCCTCCAGGTCGGGTGCGTGGAAGGTGCGGCCGCCGGCGAAGACGACGTCCTTGTGGCGTCCGGTGACGCACAGCCTGCCCCGGTCCAGGAATCCGAGGTCGCCGGTGCGCAGCCAGCCGCCGGAGAACGCGGCCGCGCTCGACTCGGGGCTGCGGTGGTAGCCGCGGGCCACCTGCGGACCGCGTACCTCGATGTGGCCGATCCGCCGGTCGGCGAGGGGGCTGCCGGAGTCGTCGGTGACGCGGAGCTCGCAGTCCGGCACCGGGCGGCCCACGTCCATCAGTTCGACGGCGTCCGGTCCGGGTTCGACCGGAAGGGCCCGGCCGCGGCTCAGCGCCGTGCGGTCCAGTGCCAGCGGTTCGGCGATCTCCCCGAGCGGCGGCACGGTCACGGCGAGGGTGGCCTCGGCCAGTCCGTACACGGGCAGCATGGCCGTCGCCGCCAGCCCCGCCGGGCCGGCCTTGGCGGTGAACTCCCGCCACACGCGTGGTGCGATGGGCTCGGCGCCCACGAGCATCAGCCGTACGCGGCTCAGGTCCAGTGCGTCCCAGGTGCTGTCGGGAACCCGGCGCACCGCAAGCGCCAGCGCGAAGTTCGCCGCCGACAGCAGGGTCGCCCGGTGCCGCGTCACGGCTTCGAGCCAGCGGGCCGGCCGCTTGGCGAAGGTCAGCGGTTCGAGGCGTACCTGCTTCAGGCGCGCGGCCATGGGAACGAGGTGGGTGCCTATCAGGCCCATGTCGTGGAAGTACGGCATCCAGGTCGCCACCACGTCGTCCGGGGTGATCGCCATGGCGGCGCGGATCTGCCGGAGGTTGGCGAGCACGGCCTCGTGGGTGAGTTCCACGCCCTTCGGGGCGCCTGTGCTGCCGGAGGAGAACTGCAGGAAGGCGAGGTCCTGTGGGGCGCGGCGGGGCAGTGAGGCCGGCGGGGCGCCCTCGCGCAGCGCACTCAAGCGCAGGGCGCGCACCGGGCCCGGGATGTCGGCGAGCAGGGCTTCGGTGGCGTCGTCGACCACGATGGCGGGCCTGCCGAGGAACTCCCACACGGGGCCGGCCCGGCGCGCCTCGGGGGCGAGCGGCACGGGCACGAGGCCTGCCGCCAGCGCGCCCCAGAACATCGGCTGGAAGTCCTCGCCGAGCTCGGCGAGCAGGGGAACGGGCGTGCCGGGTTCGAGACCCGCAGCGCGCAGCCCGCCGGCCACGCGCAGGGCGTCGTCGTGGAGTTCGGCGAAGGTGACCGTGCGTTCGCCGCCGTCTCCTCGGACGTGGACGACGACCTGCTCCGGCGTCTCCTCGGCGGCGTGCAGCAGGATGTCGAGGAGCGTGGCGGCCGTGCGGCGCCCGGGAGTCGGCATGCGCTTCCTTCCTCGTCGCACGGGCCCGACCCGTGGACGCGCTCTGCCCGAGTCCAGTGCCGGGCAGGAGCATGGATGATCATTCACCTGTACGACGACGAGTATCGTCGAACGGTTCATCGGGGAACCGGGCGGTCATCCGGCGAGGTCGCCCAGGTGGGCCGAGACCGGGCCCAGGGTGAGCAAGCCGCTGCCGGCACCGGCCAGTTCGTTCACCGCCGGGATCAGGGCCGTGCGCGCGCGTTCCATGATCCGCCGGTCGCCGAGGGCCACCGCCGCTCGGGCGGTGAGGCACCAGAGGGCTTCCTGGAGGAGGTCACGGGGGGGCTCCGGCGTCGCGTGGAGTGCCTCGGCGGCCTCCGGACGGTGGCCGCGGTCGAGGAGGAGCAAGGGCTGCGCCCAGGGCGCGTACGGGCCCCAGTCCAGGTCCTCGTCGAAGCTGAGCGGCAGTGCGTGCCGCAGCCGCAGGCACAGCAGCGCGAGCGGCAGCAGTCCCCCGGAGAGGCCCGGCATGCCCGCGTCGTGCAGCAGACCGGCCGCGTCCCGGTAGGCCGCCTCCGCTTCCGTCGCCGATGCCCTGCCGCCGGCATCCAGCCGCAGCGCGGCGTACCAGCCGGTGAACACGGCCACCAGCGGCCGTTCGTGCCGTACGGCGAGTGCGTCCGCGGCGGCCGCGTGCCGGTCGGCGCCGGCGAAGTCCCCGAGACCGCAGCGGGCCTGGAGCCGGACGAGGTGGCCGAGGATCTCGAAGTTGGCCAGGCCGTGCCGTGCGGAGAGTTCGACCAGCTCGGCGCCGATCCCGTCACGGCGTGGCGCGAGACCGGTGCGGTCGAAGCACTGCATGAAGGCCGCGTTGAGGGCGAACGCCAGCAGCATGGGATCGCCCAGTCGGCGGGCGATCTCCTCGGCCCGGCGGGCCGCCTGCGGACCCCTGGCGAGCCGGGTGCCGCGCGACTCCAGGGCGATCGTGGCCAGCAACCGGGCCTTGGCCGCCTCGTGGCCCACCTCGGATAGGGCGGCGAGGGTGCGCTCGGCGGCCGCGACCACCTGTGCCGCCTGGTCCGGGTCGTCGAGGCGCGTCCAGATCGCCGGGACGTCGTAGGCGCCGATCACCCGGGCGGTCATTTCGGCGTCGCCGAGCTCCTCCGCGGCCGCGATGGCCGCGACCCGGTGAGCACGGGCGGCCGGCAGTCCGCTGCCGCCGGTCACGGCGAGGCTGCGCAGCAGGCCGGCCGTCGACTCCAGGCGGGCCCGGGCGCCGGGCGCGACGGTTCGGGCGTAGGCGTCGGTGACCTGCTCCCAGAGCCGGCCCGCGGGGTTGTCCGGCGTCCGGGCGAGGTGGTCGGCCTGCCGGAGGACGTCCGCCTCCAGGGCGCGCAGGCCCGGGCCGGGGTCGACACCCAGGTGCTCGGCGAGCAGCGTACGGGCGCGGCGCAGCACGTCGAGTGCGTCGGCCTGACGGCCGGTTCGGTACAGCGCCAGGGCCAGCAGGCGCCAGGCGTTCTCCCGCCAGGGATGCTCGGCCGAGTGCGCCCGGAGGTCCGCGGCCGCCCGGTCGGCCCGGCCGAGGGACATCAGCGCCTCGGCCCGCAGTTCGACGGCGTGCAGGCGCAGCTCGGTCAGGCGGCGGCTGTCGGTCCGCGCCCACGGCTGGTCGGCGAATTCCGCGTAGGCGGGGCCGCGCCACCAGCCGAGCGCCTCCTCCAGTCGTACGGCGGCCTCCGTGGGCGGCAGTGTCCCGGCGGCGGCGACCGTCTGCTCGAAGCGCCAGGCGTCGACCGCGTCCGTCGAGGCCCGCAGCGCGTAGCCCGGCCCGTCCGTGACCAGCAGCCGGGCCGGGGTGCGGGGCGGGCGGCCCGGTTCGAGGGCGCGACGCAGCGCGGCGACGAAGGTGCGTACGGCGCCCACCGCGTCGGCGGGCGGGTCCGTCCAGAGGTCGTCGACCAGGCGGGAGACGGGCACGACGCGCCCCCGGGCGACGATGAGCCGAGCCAGCACCGAGCGGTGCCGCGGCCCCTTCAGGGCGATCGGGTCGCCGTCCGGGTCCCAGGCCGCCACCGGCCCGAGCACACCGAAGCCTGGGCTCACGTCCGCCACCTCCCTGCGCCGTCGCGGGTCACCCCGGCGTCGCTCATCCAGTGCTCATCGGCTCGCAGGAGGATCGGGGAACAGGATCCCCTCGAAGATCACCCTGGAATCGGCACTCCTCGGAGGCATCCTCCACCCATCGATTCGCACCGGAAGGAGCGGAGCCATGACCCCGGTCATCCCCGGCTTCGATCACCACCGCGTCCCCGTCGCCGACGGAGTCTCCCTGCACACGGCCGTCGGCGGCTCCGGTACACCGGTCGTCCTGTTGCACGGCTTCCCGCAGACCCACCTCATGTGGCGCAATGTGGCCGCCGACCTCGCGGCCGACCACACGGTGATCTGCCCGGACCTGCGCGGCTACGGCGCCAGCGACAAGCCGGCGGAAACGGACGGCACCGTCTACGCCAAGCGCACCATGGCCGCGGACATCGTCGCCCTGGCCCGCGAACTGGGGCACGAGCGCTTCGCGTTGGCCGGGCACGACCGTGGCGCCCTGGTGGCCTTCCGTGCCGCGCTGGACCACCCGGACACGGTCACCCACCTGGCCTGCCTCGATGTCCTGCCGACGCTCGACATGTGGGAGGTGCTGCACGGCGTCACCGCCGCCGTGGGCTTCCACCTCTTCCTGATGGCCCAGCCGCCGGGCCTGCCCGAACGCTTGATCAGCGCCGCCCCGGACACCTTCTTCGGGCACTTCCTGGACATCTGGACGACCGACCGGGGCGCCATCGCGCCGGAGGTCCGCGCCGCCTACCTCGCGGCCTGCCGCGACGCGGTGCCCTCGATCGTCGCCGACTACCGGGCCTCCGCCGGCGTCGACATCGAGCACGACCAGGCAGATCGGGCGGCAGGAAGGACGCTCCGGATGCCGGTCGGTGTGCTCCAGCAGGACTGGGGCGCTGCCCTGGGCTTCGACGCCGCCGCGCTGTGGCGTGCCTGGGCGCCGGATCTGCGGCACACCAAGGTCACCTGCGGGCATTTCATGGCCGAGGAGGCGCCGGACGACGTCGCGAAGGCCTTGCGGGAGCTGCTCGCCCGCTGAACCGCGAAGCGTTCCGGGCGCGATGCGTCCGGCGTGCCCGGGCGACCGGCGTGCCCCGCGACCGGCACCCGGCGTCGAGCTACCAGCGCCCCGGCTCGGTCCCGGTGATCGGCTCCGACGGTGTGCCGTCCACCCCGGCCGGCACCTCACCGGCGAGCATCACGCGGTGCATGATCCGGGGGAAGTCGAGGTGGGCGCTGTCACCGGGGGCGAGATGGATGGTGGCCCGGTTGTCCCAGAAGGCCACGCTGCCGGGCTCCCAGCGGAAGCGGACGGTGTACTCGGGCCGTACGGCCTGCTCCAGCAGCATGTCGAGGATCGCCCGGCTCTCGGGCCGTGAGAGACCGGCGATCTGCTCGACGTAGTAGCCGTTGACGTAGAGCACCCGCTCCCCCGTCTCCGGATGGACGCGCACCAGGGGATGCAGCGAGGCGACCTGACGGTCCAGCAGATGACGCACGTACGCGTCGTCGCCGGGCCGGGGCTGGTAGCCGACGCCGAGCCGGTGCTCGGCGCGCAGGCCGTCCACGAACTCCCGCACCGGGGCGGAGAGTCCGGCGTACGCGGCCGCGAGGTTCGACCAGGTGGTGTCGCCGCCGTACGGTGGCACGGTCTCGGCGCGCAGGATCGTCGCGGCGGGCGGGTCGATCCGGGCACCGTGGTCGCAGTGCCAGCCGCGCAGCAGGGTGTGCCGCCGGCGGCGCAGCCACTCGTCGTGCTCCATGCCGAACTTCCCGCCCAGCTCCAGCCGGTCGGCGGTCGTCTCGATCTCGGGGAAGTCCGCCGGAGAGGCGCTCCCGCGCTTGCGCAGGACCACCGGTTCGCCGAACCGGCGCGCGAACGCCACATGCCCGGCGTGGTCCAGCCGCTGCCCGCGGAAGAACACGACCTTCCAGCGCAGCACCGCCGCCCGGATCGCGGCGACCGCGGCGTCGTCCAGGTCGCCGGCCAGGTCGACGCCCGTGATCTCCGCCCCGATGTGCCCGGCGACCGGTTTCACCCCGATCCCCGCGGCCTGCTCCGTCCCCTGAGCGGTGGGCCTTTCCGTCGTCATGCGCACTCCGTCGATCGTCCGCACCGCCTCCGGTGGGAGCCGGCTCCAGAAAGATCGTGACAGGGCGCGGCGGGCCTGGCGACAGGGCCTCAGCGCGGCCGGCCTGTCGCAGGGCTTCAGCGCCCGGGCAGGCCCACGGCCGTCAGCACCGCGTCCGCCGGCTCGCCCACCGAGCGGCCGCCCGTGTCGACGCGGGCCAGGCCGTGCGCGGCCACGGCCTGCCGCATCAGCGACTGGAAGCGCTCGGCACGGGCCAGGAACTTGTCCACCAAGTGCCGCTCCGGGCCGGCCAGTTCCTCGTAGCGGGCCGACAACCGCATACGCTCGCGCAGTACCGCGCCGTCCGCCGTGAGCCACACGGCCCGCGTGGACGGGACGGTCGTCAGCCCGGCCACGCGTGAGGGCCACAGCGCGGAACCCTCCAGGACGAGGCCGCCGCCGTCTTCGGTCGCGCGCTCGGCGACCAGTTCCTCGATGCGCGGCCACAGGCGCGCGTAGTGGTCGAGCACCGACTTGATCAGCTCTTCGACGCCGAGGGTGGCGTAGTGCTCGGCCACATGCGGCGGTGGCTCCCACTCGGGCGTCCGCCAGGGGCGGCCCGGATGCCGGGCGAGCTTGTCCGTCGAGCGGCAGTCGAACCCGAGCCGCTCGGCGGCGGCCCGGGCCACGGTCGACTTGCCGGTGTGGGACGTTCCCCCGATGAGCACCACGCGCACGTCCTGCATGCCGCGGACCCTACTCACTTCACGGCGACTGCTCACTCCACGGCGAACTCCCGTATCACCGTGTTCCGGAACACCGCCGTGCCGTCGATGGTGAACAGGGCGAGCCCGGTGTCGATCAGATACGGGAAGACCTCGGACGAGTGCACGTACCGGCCGTCGTCCACGAACATCTCGACCGACGTACGGTCGACGAGGATGCGCAGCCTGACGGTGCGGGCGGCCGGGTCGAAGGGACTGTGGCTCTCCTGCCATCTGCCGGAGGCGTCGGGGTTGACGGTGGGGCGGCGGTTGAGGAAGGCGTAGTCGCCGTAGATCCCGGCGTCGACATGGCGGCCGCCGTCGGGCGACCGGCGCAACTGGAGCCCGGCGCCCTTGAGCTGGTCCCAGGTGATCTCGCAGGTCACCTCGTAGGCCGTGCCCCGGTAGTCGAGCACCCGGGTGCCGGTGACCTGCAGGTCGCCCAGGTTCACGGTGCGGGAGACGTGGTCGTGCAGTGCGGCGACGGGTTGTGAGGCGAGGTAGTACGTCCCGGATGCGGCCCGTTTCAGGGTGATCTCGCGGACGATCGAGTCGGTGCCGTTGAAGCCGTCGCAGTCGATGGTGGGCGTGGTGTTCGCGTAGTCCCAGTTGTTCAGCCAGCCCATCGCGTAGCGGACGGACGGGTCCACCGAGCCGTCGTCGCGGTGCTTGTCGAAGGTGACGGCCGCGTACCAGTCCCAGCCGTGGTCGAGCCACTGCGGGTCGGCGGCGTCGGCGGTGAAGGCGGTGCCGTCGAAGGCGCCCGTCCAGTAGGCGTACGTGTTCGGCAGCCCCGCGCCCTTGCCGTTCGCGCTCACGCCGAGCACCCACTTCACGGTGCCGTCGCCGGCGGTGATCCGGAACAGGTCCGGGCATTCCAGGACACCGATGCCGCCCTTGACGAAGCCGCTGACGTACCGCCACGACTTCAGATCGGTGGAGTGGTAGAAGCCCACCTTGTCGTTCTCGGCGAGCGTCATGACCCACCGCCCGCGCTCCTCGTCCCGGATGACCTTGGGGTCGCGGAAGTCCCGCACGCCGGGGTTGGGCAGGACCGGGGCGGTGCCGTGGTTCCTGAACGTGCGGCCGCCGTCGGTCGAGTAGTACAGGTACTGGGCCTGTGTGACCTCGTCCGGCGCCATGGTGACCAGGACGATCACCGCGCCCGCGCCGAAGCCCGCCGTGTCGTCCGTGTCGATCACGGCGGAGCCCGACCACACGTCGCCGTTGGGAGTCGTGTCCTTCGGTACGGCGATCCCGCTGTCGGTGAAGGTCACCAGGTCGGTACTGGTGGCCAGGCGCCAGGCGGTGCCCGTGGTGGTGCCGCCGGTGAGGTAGTCCGGGTTGTACAGGTAGTGGTAGCGGTACTCGCCGTCGATCCACACCGGGCGCTGCGGATCGTTCTTCCACTGGTCGGGGACCGTGAAGTGGTACTCGGCGCGGTAACTCGCGCAGCCGGCGGCGGCTTGAGGCTTCGCGGAGGCGGGCGTCGCGGGGTGCAGTAACGCGGCCGAGGCCCCCGCGGCCGAACCGGCGAGCAGGGCTCTCCTGGACAGCATGCGCATCACACATCGTTCCCTTCGTCGGGACGGCGGCTCATGTGGACCAGGACTTTGCGACCTAACTCGTTAAAGGTCAAGTGGTTCACGACTATTGACAGGGACGTAACACGCTTCACATCATCTGGGGCATCACCTCTCGACTAACACGAGTTAGGCCCCTGCATGACCGACTCGAACCTCACTCGCCGCACCCTGCTGCGGTACGGCGCCTACGGCGCGGGAGCCGCCGCGCTCGCCGGTACCGCCGCGAGCTGGGACCGGCTCACCGGAGCCGACATCCCCGGCCGTGACGACGGCTCCCTCGTCGTCGCCACCCTCGGCCCCGCCTACGGGCCGGAGGCCATCCGCACGCTCACCGAGGGCTTCAAGAAGGTCCACCCCGACATCAAGCTGCGCATCAACGCGGTGCAGGCCGTCGACTGGTCGGACTTCTTCGCGAAGATCCTCACCCAGATCGCGGCGGGCACGGCGCCCGATCTCGTGTACGTCGCCACCGAAGGCGTCCAGCTGTTCGCGCAGCGCCTCGGGGTCCCGTTGGACGACTGGGTGAAGCGGGACGCCGAGGAGCTGCGCGAGTACTTCGCCGACGTCCACCCGTCGCTGGTGGAGTCGATGATGTACGAGGGGAGCCTCTACCAGCTGCCGGTCGAGTTCAACGCGGCCGACATGTACCTCAACACCCAGGTGCTGAAGCGCGCGGGCGCGGGCTTCCCGGCGGCCGACTGGACCCACGACGACTTCACGGCCCTGCTGCGGGACATGAAGCAGTCGAGCGGCTCCCAGTTCACCCCGTACTTCTGGACCAACCGGCTCTGGGGCGGTGTGGTGCCCTGGCTGTTCGCCAACGACACCAACCTGCTCGCCGAGTCCAAGGCGCCGGGCGGCGCCTGGCTGTGGGACTCCTTCTACCCGGCCGACCGGCGGCAGGGGCGCGGCGGCGGTTTCCGCTGGACGACCCCGCAGGCCACCGACGCCCGGGTGGAGGAGGCGTACGACTATCTCGCCTCCCTCATCCAGGAGGGCCTGTGCACCCGCCCCGAGGGCGGCAACGGCCAGAACCTCATCGGCGTGTTCTCCACCGGCCGGGTCGGCGTCACGCCCGCGGGCGGGTTCTGGGCGGGCGGCCTGCACCTGGCGGGCATGAAGAGCGACGGCTTCGACGTGCAGTACTTCCCGCGCTGGCGCTCCCAGCGCATGCAGTACGGCGCGGCCGGCTACGCGCTGCTGCGCACCTCCAAGAAGCAGGAGGAGGCCTGGGAGTTCATCAAGTACGCCGCTCGCAAGGACACCCTGACGCGGCTGTTCGCGACCAACCAGACCACCCCGGCCCGTCGTTCGATGCTGACCGCCGAGCGCTACCGGGAGAGCGGTCCGGCGCACTGGCAGGTCTTCTACGACACCCTCGACAAGTTCCCCGACACCGGGCCGATCCCCGCCCCGCCGCAGGTCGCCGAGGTCGAGCAGGTGCTGCTGAAGCACACCGGCACCGCCCTGTCCTCCCGGCGTGCGGTGGCCCCCGCGCTGCGGCGGATGCAGAGCGATCTGGAGAAGGCCATGGAGCGTGACGTATGACGAACACCCAGATACCGGCCGTACGGCCGAAGCAGCCGACGCCGGCTCCGGCCGCCCCGCCCCGGCCGTCCGCCCGGGACCGCGGAAGCCGGCTGCTGGCCACGCTCTTCCTGGCGCCGACGATCGTCGGCATCGTCGTCTTCACGGTCGTCCCGATCGTCGGCTCGGTCGTGCTGAGCCTCTTCCACTGGAACGTCATCGACGACCCGAGCTTCGCCGGGGCCGCCAACTACCGCGAGGTGTTCGGCGACTCGACCGTGCTGGTCTCCTTCGGCAACACGCTGGTGTTCATGGTGTTCGCGGTCGCGCTGCAACTGCTGATCGCCCTCGTCCTGGCGCTCGCGGTGAACGGGCGGATGCCGGTGTGGCTGCGGTCGGTGTTCCGCTCGGCGTTCTTCTTCCCGCTGGTGCTGTCCGCCGCGTCGATCTCGGTCGTGATGAAGTACCTGTTCAACCAGGACTTCGGAATGGTGAACTGGCTGCTCGGCCTGGTCGGGATCGCTCCGGTGCCCTGGCTGACGTCCGAGAACGCGGCGATGGCGACGGTGATCCTCGTCTACGTCTGGCAGCAGTTCGGCTTCTCGTTCCTGTTGTTCGTCGGAGGGCTCAACAACATCCCGAAGGAGATCCACGAGGCCGCCTCCCTCGACGGCGCGACCGGCCTGCGCAAGCATCTGAGCATCACCCTGCCGCTGCTGTCTCCCACGCTGCTCGTCGCGTCGGTGGTCGGCATCATCAACGCGCTCCAGGTCTTCGAGCAGCCATACGTGCTCACCAACGGCGGGCCCGGCGACGCCACCCGCACCGTCGTGATGGTCATCTACGAGAGCGCCTTCGAGCAGCTCCGCTTCGGCGAGGCCTCCGCGGTCGGCGTGCTGCTCTTCGTGCTGATCATGGCGGTCACCGCCCTCCAGTTCCGGCTCAGCCGGCGTTTCGTCCACTACCAGTGAGCCGGGTGAGTCCCATGAGCCAAGCGACCCTGAACCTCAGCCGTACCCGGCACTCGCTCACGCCGTGGGCGCGGATCGCCGCACTGGCCGTGTGCGCGCTGCTGACCCTCGGCCCGGTCATCTGGACGATCTCCACGTCCCTGCGCACCCCGGCCGAGTCCTTCGACCTGCCCCCGAAGATCATCCCGACGAACCCCACGGCGGAGGCGTATCGCGGGGTCTTCGACCAGATCGACGTATGGCTGCTCGCCCTGAACTCGACGCTGGTGACCGCGTTGATCGCGGTGGGCCAGATGATCACGGCCGGGCTCGCGGGGTACGCCTTCGCGCGCCTCGAGTTCCGCTTCAAGAAACCGCTGTTCGGGCTGGTGCTGGCGACCATGATGGTGCCCCTGCAGGTCACCATCGTGCCGGTGTTCCTGGTGCTGAAGTCGATGGGCCTGACCGACACCCTGCTCGGCCTGATCATCCCGGCGTTCCCGACCGCCTTCGGCACCTTCCTGATGCGCCAGTACTTCCTGGGCATGCCCAAGGACCTGGGCGAGGCGGCGATGCTCGACGGCTGCGGACCCTGGCGGATCTTCCGGTCCGTGTACGCCCCGCTGGCCGCGCCCGGACTCGCCATCGTCGGCGTACTGGCCTTCAACTACCACTGGAACGAGTTCTTCCGGCCACTGATCCTGGAGACCTCGGGCCAGAACTACACACTCCCCCTCGGCCTGGTCTCCCTCCAGGGCAACCTGGGCACCGGCTCCATCTCGGTGGTGCTCGCCGGTGTCGTCCTCTCCATGATCCCCGCCGTCGTCGTGTTCGTCGTCGGTCAGCGCCCTCTGCGTGAGGGCATCACGTCCGCAGGAGTCAACCGTTGAGCCTCGCCGCTCAGTCCACGGACCCCAGCGCCCCGCGCTTCCGGGTCCGTCCCCCCGCCAACTGGATCAACGACCCGAACGGTCCCTTCCATTGGCGGGGCCGCCACCACCTCTTCTACCAGCACAACCCCGACGCCCCGGTGCACGCGAACGTCCACTGGGGCCATGTCTCCAGCCATGACCTCGTCCACTGGGAGCACCATCCGATCGCGCTCGCCCCGACGCCCGGCGGCCCGGACGAGGCGGGCTGCTGGTCGGGCTGCGTGGTCGACGACGATGGCGTGCCGACAGCCGTGTACACGGGCGTCGACCGGCGGCACACCGGTCTCGGCTCGATCTGCCTGGCGCGGGCGCTCGTGCCCGAGGACGAGACGCTGACCGACTGGCGGCCGCTGCCCGCGCCGGTGGTGAGCGGCCCGCCCGCCGACCTGGACGTGGTGATGTTCCGCGACCCGTTCGTCTTCCGCAGCGGCGGTCGACGGTGGGCGCTGGTCGGGGCGGGGCACGCCGACGGGACTCCGTCGGTGCTGCTGTACGACTGCGACGACCTGGCCGACTGGCGGTTCGCCGGGGTGCTCCTGGACGGCAACGACCCGGTCGCGGCGGATGCCTTCGGCGACAGGGCGGTGGGCTGGGAGTGCCCGCAGCTGTATGCGACGGCGGGTGGGGACTGGGTGCTCGTGCTGTCCCTGTGGGACGGAGATCCTTGCTCCACCGGGTATCTGACGGGGCATCTGCGGCCGGGCGACGAGGACGGGTTGCGCTTCGAGGCCCGTGTCGGCGGGCGGCTGGACCACGGACGGGACTTCTACGCGCCCGCGGTGCTCCAGGAGCCGGACCGGGCGTTGATGTGGGGCTGGTCCTGGGAGGCCCGCGAGCAGAGCGAGGTCGAGCGCGCCGGCTGGGCCGGTGTCCTCACCGCGCCGAGGGTCGTGGACGTGCATCCGGACGGGTCGCTGCGGGTCGTACCGGCTCCGGAGCTCGGACTGCTGCGTGCGGCCGAGCCGTTCGTCACCGCACCGGGCCACATGACGCCGCTGCCGCAGGCGTACGACCTGACCGTCACCGCATCGGGCCGGACCACGGTGAGCCTGCTGCGATCCGCATCCGGCGCGGAGTTGAGGGTACTGCTGGACCCCGACGAGGGCTCGGTGACGCTCGACCGCGGGGACTGGGCCCGGACGGGTCCCGGCGGATCGGGGCCGATCGTCGTGCGGGCGCCGGCCGGTGAGGTGCGGATCCTCGTCGACGGCTCGCTGCTGGAGCTGTTCGTCGGCGACCGGGCGACAGTCACCGAGCGGGTCTACCGGCGGCCGGCCGATGTGCCGGAGCTCGTCGTCACGGGTGCCGCGGCGGCCGTCACCGGCTGGGAGCTGGTCCCACCGACGCACGACTGATCACCGGGCAGGCCAGGCGCCGTACCGTCGCGGGCGGCGTGCGGCCCGTGTCGATGGAGTCGAGGACCAGCCGTGCGGCGGCCTCGCCCATCGCCCGGTGCGGCAGCGCGACGCTGGTGAGGGGCGGGGTGAGGAACTCGGCCATGTGCTCCTGGTCGTCGTAGCCGACCACCGACAGCTCGCCCGGGACGGCGATGCCGAGCCGGGTCGCGGCGTGCAGGACGCCGGCCGCGACCCGGTCGTTGTAGCAGAAGATCCCGGTGGGCCGCCGGTCGGCGGGCATGCCGTCGAGGATGCCCATCGCACCCTCGTACCCTCCGCTGATCTCGCCGCCGCTGCGCACGACCCACTCCTTGGGCACGGTGATCCCCTCCGCGCGCAGCGCGTCCCGGAAGCCGCGCAGTCGGTCGACGGAGGCGATGTCGTCCTGACCGCCCACCATGGCGACCCTGCGGTGGCCCTCGTCCAGCAGCAGCCTGGCCGCGGTACGGCCGCCCGCGCGCTCGGCGGGGATGACGGAGGGCAGGGAGTCGTCCTCGGGCAGGCAGTTGGCGAGGACGGAGTGGGTGCGGTGCAGGCCCTCGGGGACGCGGACCCGGCGTAGCGACATGGCCGCGTAGATGATGCCGTCGACTCGCCGGTCGAGGAGTTCGGCGACGGCGGCGTCCTCCTTGGCCGGGTCGCCGCCGGAGTCGATGGTCAGGACGAGGTGCTCGCTGCCCCAGGCGGTCTCCATCGCGCCGCGCAGCAGCCGGCCGGCGAAGGGCGAGGAGGCGATCTCGTCGGTGACCAGGCCGATCACGGCCGTACGGCGGCGGCGCAGGCCGCGGGCGACGGGGTCGGGACGGTAGCCGAGCTCGGCGGCGGCCCGCCGGATGCGCTCCTGCGTGGCGGGCGAGAGGTTGCCCTCGGCGCGGCCGTTGAAGACGAAGGAGACGGCCGTGTGGGACACGCCGGCCAGCCGGGCGACGTCCCGTGACGTGGGGCGTCCCGCTCCCGTGGTCTGCTTCTCCTCGGTGCCGCCCATGACGTCCGCTGCCTCGCCCCCACCATTGCGTTTGATCAAGCCTCACCCTATCCGTGACGCTGGAGGGACGACACAGTCAAGGGAAGGTCCGGCAGTGATCAGCCTCCCGACCCACTCGCTCAACGACGGTACGACCCTTCCCGCGCTCGGCCTCGGCACCTGGCCGATGGACGACGCGCAGGCCGAGCAGGCGGTGCGCGGAGCCCTGGAGCTGGGGTACCGGCTCCTGGACACGGCGACGAGACCGGCGTCGGCCGCGGCATCGCGAGCAGCGGTGTGCCCCGTGAGGAGATCGTCGTGACGACGAAGCTCCCGGGCCGGCACCACGGCCTCGAGGAGACCCTCGCCTCCTTCGAGGAGTCCCGCGCCCGGCTCGGCCTGGACTACGTCGACCTCTACCTCATCCACTGGCCGATCCCCCGCGTCGACAAGTACGTCGACTCCTGGAAGGCGATGATCAAGCTGCGGGAGGACGGCCTGGTCCGGTCGATCGGCGTCTCCAACTTCACGGTCGAGCACATCGAGCGGCTGGAGAAGGAGACCGGCGTCCTGCCCTCGGTCAACCAGTTCGAGCTGCACCCGTTCTTCCCGCAGGAGGAACTGCGCGCCTTCCACGCCGGCAAGGGCATCGCCACCGAGAGCTGGAGCCCGCTGGGCCGGGGCACGGCCCTGCTGGACGATCCCGTGGTCGTCTCGGTCGCCGAGGCCCACGGGGTGACGCCCGGCCAGGCCGTCCTGCGCTGGCACGTCCAGCTCGGCGCGGTCCCCATCCCGAAGTCGGCCAACGCCGGTCGGCAGCGCGAGAACCTCGACGTCTTCGGCTTCGAACTGGACCCCGCCCAGATGACGGCGATCGCGGACCGCGCCCATCGGCGGGTCGGCGGGGATCCGGAGGTGCACGAGGAGTTCTGACCGCGCGTCGCGGGCGCCGTGGCGGGGTACTCGGCCCGCCCGGTGCTCGGGAAGGAGGCTCTCGTGGGTACGAAGGACCGGCTGGCGGACTACCACGGCAAGCGGGACTTCGCACGGACCCGTGAGCCGCGGGGGCGTGCGCAGGTCTCCGGTGACGAGCCTCGGTTCGTGGTGCAGATCCATGACGCCGGCACGCTGCACTTCGACTTCCGGCTCCAGGTGGACGACGTGCTGAAGTCGTGGTCGGTCCCGAAGGGTCCCTCCGACGATCCGCACGACAAGCGGCTGGCGATGCCCACCGAGGATCATCCGCTGGAGTACGAGGAGTTCGAGGGTGTGATCGCGAAGGGTGAGTACGGGGGCGGCACCGTGATCGTCTGGGACAACGGCACGTACGAGCCGCTGAGCCATGACCGCAGGGGTCGGCCCGTCGACTTCGGTGAGTCGCTCGAGCGCGGTCATGCCACGTTCCGGTTGCGGGGGTCGAAGCTGCACGGGGAGTACGCGCTCACCCGGTTCCGCGACGGACTGGACGGTGAGCGTGAGGCGTGGCTGCTGGTGAAGGCCGGCAAGGCCGGAGCCGGCGGGCACGGCACCCCCGACCCGCGCCGGGCGCGTTCGGTGCGGACCGGTCGTACGCTCGCCCAGGTCGCGGCCGAGGGCGACGAGGAGTGATCCGGGGCAGCCGGGGTCCGGCGGTCCGGTGATTTCGGCGGATGTTGTCGTTCCGCCCTCAACTACCTTCCGCTGCCTCTATGTTCGCGGCGACATCACTCTCGCCGCAGGAGGCACCTCGTCATGCGACCCGCGCTCCGCATCGCCGTCACCGGCGCCCTGGCCGCCGCCACCGTCCTCGTCGCCGGGCCCGCCCAGGCGACTCCGCCCGGGCCGGGAGTAACCGGCCGGGTCATCAGTCAGAAGACCGTCGGCGACACCGACTACATCCTCCGGGAGGTCACCATCCCGCCGGGTCAGGCCACCGGCTGGCACTACCACGACGGGCCGCTGTACGCCTTCACCCAGCAGGGCACCCTGAGTCACTACAACTCCGCCTGTGTCTCCGACGGTGTCTACCCGAAGGGCAGTTTCATCCAGGAACCGGCCGGGCCCGGCAACGTCCACATAGGCCGCAACGAGGGCGACACCCCGGTCGTGCTCGAGGTGCTCTACGTGCTGCCGCACGGCGCGCCGTTCTCCCGGGACGCGGCCAACCCGGGCTGCCCGTTCGAGTGATCAGGTCGGCGGCAGGGGCTGCTCGGCCCAGATCGTCTTGCCGCTGTCGGTCTGCCGGCTGCCCCAGCGCTGGGTGAGCTGGGCGACGAGCAGCAGTCCGCGGCCGCCCTCGTCGAAGGCGTGGGCCCGGCGCAGATGGGGGGAGGTGGAACTGCCGTCGGAGACCTCGCAGATGAGGGTGCGGTCGCGGATCAGGCGCAGCTGGATGGGCGGCGCGCCGTACCGGATGGCGTTGGTGACGAGTTCGCTGACGACGAGCTCGGTGACGAAGGCCGCCTCGTCCAGCCCCCACGCGGTCAGCTGTTCCGTGGCCGCCTGCCGGGCGGTCGCGACGTGCTCGGGGTCCGGCAGGACGTCCCAGGTGGCGATGCGGTCGGCGCCCAGGGCCCGGGTGCGGGCCAGCAGCAGGGCCACGTCGTCGCTGGGGTCCTCCGGCAGGACGGCCTTGAGGACGGTGTCGCACAGGGCGTCCAGGGTCTCGGCGGGCGCGGTGAGCGCGCGGCACAGCTCGGCGGTGGAGTGGTCGATGTCACGGTCGCGGTCCTCGATGAGGCCGTCCGTGTACAGGGCGACCAGGGAGCCCTCCGGCAGTTCCACGTCCATGGCCTCGAAGGGCAGCCCGCCGACGCCCAGCGGTGGTCCCGCGTTCAGTTCGACGACCTGTGTGCTGCCGTCGGGCAGGACGAGGACCGGCGGCGGATGGCCGGCGGCGGCCAGGGTGAGGCGGCGGGTGACGGGGTCGTAGACGGAGTACAGGCAGGTGGCGCCGAGTTCGGCGACCTCGTCGGTGTCGTCCCCGGCGAGGTGGGTGACCAGGTCGTCGAGGTGGGTGAGGAGCTCGTCGGGCGGCAGGTCCACGTCGGCGAGGGTGCGTACGGCCGTGCAGAGGCGGCCCATGGTGGCCGACGACGGGATGCCGTGTCCGACGACATCGCCGACGACGAGGGCGACCCGGCTGCCGGACAGCGGGATCACGTCGAACCAGTCGCCGCCGATGCCGGCCTGCGAGCCGGACGGCCGGTAGCGGTGGGCCACCTCGACGGCCGCCTGTCCGGACAGTCCCCGGGGCAGCAGGTTGTGCTGCAGGGACAGCGCGGTGGAGCGTTCCCGGGCGAAGCGGCGGGCGTTGTCGACGCAGACGGCGGCGCGGCTGGCGAGTTCCTCGGCGAACACGGCGTCGTCGTCGCCGTAGTCGTCCGGTTCCCTGATGCGCACGAGCACGGCGACACCGAGCGTGGTGCCGCGGGCTCGCAGCGGCACCGCCATCATCGAGTGGGCGCCCAAGCGGTGGCCCCGGCCGGCCGGGGCCCGGGCGTTGCGTTCCGCGACCCACCGCGTGAACGCCGGCTCGCCCGCATGGCTCAGGACCACCCTGCTCTCCAGGATCGCCCGGGCAGGCGGCGAGAACGGCGGATAGTAGTCCACCTCACCGAGGTGCACGGCCGCTTCCGGGGTGCCCTCGGTGCCGGAGCCGTGGGCGACGCGGCGCAGGGCGATGTCGGTGCCGGCCAGCGCCGGCGGCTCGTCCGCGCCCAGCACCCAGTCGAACAGGTCCACGCTGGCGAAGTCGGCGAACCGGGGCACCACGACCCCGACCACTTCCTCAGCGGTCCGCACCACGTCCAGGGTCGTGCCGATGGTGGCGGCGGCCTCGTTCAGCAGGGCGAGCCGCTGCCGCGCCCAGTACTGGGCGGTGCTGTCGAAGGCGGCGAGCGCGGTCCCGATCAGCTCGCCGGAGGCGTCGTGCACCGGCCACATGTCGGTGGTCCAGGCGTGTTCCCGGTTGAGGGCCGGGGCGCCCGTGAAGCTCTCGTAGCGCACCGGCCGGCCCGTCTCGGCGACCTGGCGCAGATGCCGCAGAAAGCCCCGGCTGTGGACCGCGTCCTCCACGGTCTCCAAGAAGTGGCGGCCGACGAGCACATCCTCCGGCACCCCCATGACCTTGCAAGCCGCGTTGTTGAGCCGCAGATAGCGCTGGTCCCGGTCGAAGACGGACATGGACATGGACGCCTGCTGGAAGACCCGCTCCGCGAGGGTGGGCTCGTGCTCGTCGGGCGGTGCGGCGGTGATCACGTGTCCGCCAGGTCCGCCGTCCTCGGCCAGCACGGCGCACGCCCTCACGTGCACGGAGACGGTCGAGCCGTCCCGGTGACGCAGCACGGCGGTGCCGGTCAGCGCCGCCACGGCGTCGGGCGGCGGCTGCTCTGCGAGCAGGTCCAGCACTGGCCGGCCCACGGCCTCCTCGGCCGGCAGGCCCGTCAGCCGGCGGGCACCCTCGCTCCACCCCGTGACGACACCCTGGACATCGATGATCGCCGCAGCGGAGACGCGCTCCATGTCGTCCAGCATGAGTCCTGCGCGGCACCGCATCAACCGCGACGCCCGGTTACGACCGTGACGCCATGACGCTCGCGGGTGCCGCCGTCCCGTGTGCCCGTCCGCTCACTTGCGCAGCGCCGCGAGTGCCCGGTCGGCGTGGGTGTTCATGCGCAGCTCGCTGCGGACCACCTCCAGGACGGTGCGGTCCCGCCCTATGACGAAGGTGACCCGCTTGGTGGGCGCGAGGGAGAAGCCGCGGGTCACGCCGAACCGCTCCCGGACCGTGCCGTCGGCGTCGGACAGCAGTGGCATGCCGAGGGTGTGGCGGTCGGCGAACTCCTGCTGGCGTTCGACGGCGTCCCCGCTGACGCCCACGGGCCGCGCGCCGACGGCGGCGAACTCGGCGGCGAGATCACGGAAGTGACAGGCCTCCGCGGTGCAGCCAGGGGTGAGGGCGGCCGGGTAGAAGAAGAGCACCACCGGTCCCTCGGCGAGCAGGTCGGTGAGGCTGCGGACGGTGCCCGTCTCGTCCGGCAGCGCGAAGTCCTCGACCTTGTCGCCGACCTTCAGCTGTGCGCTCATGCCCGGCCCTCCGCGTTCTTCGCGACGCTCCTGGCCCACAGCACGAGCGGGATCTGCAGCGGCAGCCGGCCGAAGGCCACGGCCTTCTGAGGCGCGGGGCGGTGCCGCCAGTCGGCGGCCATCTTCACGTTCGCGGGGAACACGCCGACGAAGAAGGCCGCCGCGGCCAGCGCGGTCGCCTTGCGGGTGCGCGGCAGCGCCAGACCGGCCGCCAGCGCGAGTTCGGCGGCGCCACTGGCGTACGTCCAGGTCCGGGGCGTTCCCGGCAGGGCGCGCGGGACGATGTCGTCGAACCGGCGGGGGGCGGCGAAATGGGCGATGCCCGCGGTGGCCAGGAGGCCGGCGAGCAGCAGGGGCGAGCGTTGGGACCGGGGCACGGATCCTCCTTGGATGGCCTGCCGCCGGATGCTACCGGAGGGTAGATCGCGGTCCGTCACCCGCCCCGGCGGTCACCCGCCCTGCCGGGCACGGCGGTTGTGGGCTGCGGGCGTGTACCCGAAGGAGCGGCGGAACACGTCGATGAAGGCGCTGGCCGAGGACCAGCCGCAGCGGTGGGCGACGGTCGTGACGGGCATGTCCTCGGCGAGCAGGCGCAGCGCGTGGTAGAGGCGGGACTGGGTGCGCCACTGCGGGAAGGTCATGCCGAGTTCGTGACGGAAGAGGCGGCTCAGGGTGCGCTCGCCCGCTCCGGTCGCGGCGCCGAGGGCGGCGAGGGTGCGGGAGTCGGCGGGGTCGGCGTGGACGAGCGCGCAGACGGCGGCCAGGCGCGGATCCGTGGGGGTGGGCAGGCGCAGGGGCTGCTGGGGCGAGGCGCGCAGCTGGTCGCGCAGGACGGCGAGCAGGCGGCGGCGCTCGGGGCTGTCGTCGTCGGGGTCGCGGGTGTGGGCGAGGATCAGTTCGCGCAGGAGTGGACCGACGGCCAGGACGGTCGGGGCGTCCAGGCCGAGGGGGTTGTCGTCGGCGGGCAGGCCGACCAGGTGCAGGTCGAGCCGGCCGTGGGCGCGATGCGCGTGCACGGTGCCCGCCGGGACCCAGATGGCGCGGTTGCCGGGTGCGAACCAGGTGCCGGCGTCGGTGGTGACGGCGACGACGCCGGAGCCCGCGTAGACGATCTGGTGGTCGTCGTGCCGGTGCGCGTCGATGCGTTCCCCGGCGGCGAGCACCTTGGCTGTGGTCGGCGCGGTCGGCGTGTGGCGGATGTTCGACACACTTCGGCAGATTATCGGAAGCGGGCCAGGCACCGGGGCCGTGACCATCGCAGGGTGTCCGAGAAACGCAATCGAGCCATCACCCTGATGTCCCTGGGCCACGCCTGTGTCGACGTCTACCAGGGCGCCGTCGCGGCCCTTGTCCCCTTCTTCGTCGCCGAGCGCGCCTACACCTACGCCGCCGCCTCGGGCGTGGTGCTCGCCGCGTCGTTGCTGTCGTCGGTCGTGCAGCCGCTGTTCGGGGCGCTCACCGACCGGTGGGCGATGCCGTGGCTGCTGCCGCTGAGCGCGCTGACGGGGGGTGCGGGTGTCGCGTTGAGCGGGCTCACGGGTTCCTACGCCCTGACGTTGGCCGTCGTGGCCTTGTCGGGGATCGGAGTCGCCGCGTACCACCCGGAGGCCGCCCGTGCCGCCCGCGTCGCCGCGCGCGGGAGTCATACGGCGATGGGCTGGTTCTCCCTCGGAGGCAACGTCGGTTTCGCCCTCGCGCCCCTGCTGGTCGCGGCGGTGGTCGCGACCGGCGGACTGGGCGCTTCTCCCCTGCTGATCGTGCCCGCGGTCGTGGGCGCGGCCCTGTGCGCGGCGGCGGTGCGGTCCGCCGCGGGCAGGGACACGGTCAGGCCCAAGGATGAGGCTGCCGGCTTCGACGACTGGCCGTCGTTTTTGCGGCTGTCCGGCGCCATTGTGTGCCGGTCGGTCGTGTTCGTCGGGCTGAGCGCCTTCGTCTCGTTGTACGTCCGTCAGCGGACCGGCGGCGCAGAGGTGGCCGGTACGGCCGCGCTGTGCGTGCTCTACGCCGGGGGCGCTGTGGGCACCGTGGCCGGGGGCCGGCTGGCCGAGCGGTACGGGCGGCTGACGGTCGTACGCCGTGCGTATGCGCTGTCCGTGCTCGCCGTGGCCGGGGTGGTCCTCGTTCCCGGACCCGCGGTGTTTCTGTTCGTGGCGCTGACGTCGGCCGGTCTGTATGTCCCGTTCTCGTTGCACGTCACGCTCGGGCAGGACTATCTGCCCCGGCGGGTGGGGACGGCGAGCGGTGTGACGCTCGGGCTGGCCGTGAGCGTGGGCGGGTCGGCCGCCCCGGTGATCGGTGCGCTGGCCGACGCCACCGACCTGCGGACGGCGCTCGTCCCGCTCATCGCCCTGCCCGCGCTGGGGCGGCTGTTGCTGTGCGGGCTGCGGGAGCCGGCCTCGCCCGGAGCTGCGGCGCCGGCTCCCGACTCGTCGGACCGGCGCCCGCGCCCGGCGTCCGCGTGAGCGCCCGGCTCAGCCTCTCGCGGCCGGTGCCGACGGCTGCGGTTCGCCGTCCTCCTCGATGGCGTGGGCGAGGAAGTCGTCGACCATGCGGTGGAACAGCGAGGCGAGCTGACGCAGCTCCTGCGGTGTCCAGTCGGCCAGGGCGAGCTGCATGCCGCGGGCGCCGGCATCGCGGACCCGAGCGATGGCCTGCCGGCCGGCCTCGGTGAGCTCGATGCGCTGGGCGCGGCGGTCCTGCGGGTCCGGGACGCGGGTGACGTACCCGGACTTCTGCAGCTGCTGCACCGTACGCGTGACGTGCGAGGCCTCCACCCCGAGCCGGTTGGCCAGCTCCCCGGGCCGCAGCGGCTCGGAGTCGGCGACCTGGCGCAGCAGCGCGACGGCGGCCCGGTCCAGCGGCACGCCGGCCAGGGCCATCAGCCGGTCGTGCTGCCGGGCCCGGGTGCTCAGGTAGGTGATCCTGGTGAGCGCACGCTCGATCTCGACCACTTCCGCGGACGCGGGGGTGTCGGGGAGTTCGGGGAGCGGTGGTGTGGGCATGCCGGCCACTTTACCATCTCGTTGCGTAACTCAATTAATTTGCGACTGCACCCCTCCGCACCGACTCCCGCCGGCTCGTACCGTTGGCGATGGCCTGGCGCCACTGCCGGATCGCCTTGGGCGGCATCCCGACCGCGAGGGCACCGGTCAGCCGGTCGCCGGTGCGGTACGCGGCGACGAACCGCCGCTCGTCCAGGTCACCCTCCACCACGGCGACCTCGTCGTGTCCGCGCAGACAGCCGTACGCCTGGATCTTCATGTCGTACTGGTCGGACCAGAAGTACGGCACTGGCGCGAACGGCTTGCCGGCCTCGGGGGCGAGCAGGTTGCGCGCGGCCGCCATGCCCTGCTCGGCCGCGTTGGTGCGGTGCTCGATCCGCATCGCCATCCCGAACAGCGGGTTGTACCAGCGGGCGACGTCACCGGCGGCGTACACGTTCCGCGCGGCGTGGCAGTACTCGTCGCACACCACACCGTCGCCGACGGTGAGCCCGCTGCCGTCGAGCCACTCGGTGTTGGGCCGTGAGCCGACCGCGACCAGCACCTCGTCGGCCTCGACGAGTTCCCCGTCCGCGAGGCGCACCCCCTCCCCGGTCACCTCGGCCACGGTGACCCCGCAGCGCAGCTTCACGCCCTGCTCCAGGTGGGCCCGGGTCAGCACCTCGCCGACCTCGGTGCCGACGGCGTGGGCCAGCGGCACCGGGGCGGGTTCGAGGAGCATGACCTCGCAGCCGAGCCGCCGGGCGACGGCGGCCGCCTCGGCGCCCAGGAAGCCGGCGCCGACCACGACCAGCCGCCTGCCGGGCGTCAACCGGTCCCGCAGCCCCGGCTCGGCGAGCCGCTTGCCCAGCAGTCCGGCCAGGTAGCCCGCGACCTCACGGCTCGCCGCGCCCCGCTCCTCGGGCGTGGCGGTCGTGCGGACCATGGTCTTGGTGTGCTCCTGGAAGAAGTCGTGCTCCTCGTACGGCACGCCCAGCAGCTCGCAGATGACCAGCGAGGGGATCGGGAGCGCGAACACGTCCACCAGGTCCAGCGGGCCGGGACCGGCCAGCATGTCGTCGATCAGGCCGTCCACGATGCGCTGCACGGCCGGTCGCAGCGCCTCGACCTTCTTCACGGCGAACGGCGCCGTCACCATCCGGCGCAGCCGGGCGTGTTCGGGGTCGTCCATCATGATGAAGCTGAGCTTGCCCTCGCCCGCCTCCGGGCTGGCCTTGGTCGGGTAGCCGGGCCGGTCGGTGTCGGCGCTGACGCGCGGGTCGCCCAGGACGGCCCGCTGTTCGGCGTACCGGGTCACCAGCCAGGGCTCACTGCCGTCCCACAGCCGCACTTTGGCGAGCGGACCCTGGGCCTGCAGGTCCTTGAGCGCGGGCGGCGGGTCGAAGGGGCAGCGGGACTGGCGGGGCATCGGGAACTCGGGGACGGCGTCCCGCGCTGCGGGCGCGGCGCCGGTCGCGGTGTCGGCCATGGCTCTCCTCGGTCGTGGGGGGATCCGCCTCGATGAGCACATGCAAACAGAGGGGCCTGACGCCTCCCGGTCAGTTTCCTGACAGAAGACTGACGTGGCCCAGATCACACGCCACACCCTTAACCGGCCACTGGTTCAAGCGAGTCGGGTTCCCGCGCCGTCCATCAGGAGCCCATGTCCGCCCGCCCCAGCCAGTAACCGAACCCCCGGCGCGTGTGGATCAGCGCGGGGCCGTCCCGGTCGACCTTGCGGCGCAGGCGCGAGACCAGCTGCTCGATCGCGTTGTCGCCACGGTGGTCGCCCCGGACGTAGCGTCCGATCTGCTCCTTGGACAACACCCGGGGCGCGTTGACCAGGAGATGGCGCAGCAGCCGGTACTCCGCGGGCGTGAGGTCCAGCGCCCGCGTCCCGCGTGTCGCCCGGCACACGGTGTCGTCCAGCTGCAGGTCGCCGTACCGCAGTGGATTGCCCCGGGGCGGGCCGGGGCGGGCGCCGCGGAGCAGCACCTGGATCCTGGCGAGGACTTCGGCCACCCGGAACGGTTTGGTGACGTAGTCCCGCTCCCCCAGGCCGAGTTCGGGCACGAGCCGGTGGAGTCGGTCGTACTCGGTGAGCAGCAGGACGGGTGGGCGGTGCGGGAGTGCCGGGCGGCGCTCCCGGCTGAAGTTCGCCATGTCCGGCAAAGCGGTGTCGAAGACCACCAGGTCGAAGTGGTGTCCGGCGACCCTTGCCAGGGCCTCGGCGCCGGTGCCGCTGACACTGATCCGGTAGCCGGCCAACTCGAGGGTGGTCGAGAGCAGTTCGGCGAGGTCGGGCTCGCCGGCGGCGATCAGGACGTGCTGGCCGGCGCCGCGGGCGAGGGCGGCGCGCCGGAGGGTGGGTTCCTCAGGGGTGGCGCCGTCCACGGACGCGGCGCTGTGCCGAGGGCTCATGATCCGCCCCGTCCGGCGCCGCCGCGGCGGCTCGGGCCGAGAGTCGTCTGCACGGTCGTACTCCCTTGCGCCGGACGTCAGCGGGCCGGGGTGACGGGCGCCAGCCACATGCCGACGACCGCGTCGGCGAGGCCCGTGGCGGCGTCGTCCCAGCTGGACCTCGGGGTGGGGGTGTGCTCGGCGAGGGCGCGCTCGCGCTCGGCGGCCACATGGACGATGAGGTGGCGGACCATCTCGCCGCGTTCGGCGCGGACCTCGGCCGGGAGGTCGGGCAGGCAACGGTTCAGGCCCTCGATGATCTTCTGCAGGGACGGGGCGGTGAGGGCCTCCTCGACCATGATCCGGTGCAGCGCCGGGTCGGAGACGACCTGCGCGCAGAAGCGCGCGTACCAGGTGGGGCTGCCGAGTGCGGCGAGATGTTCGAGCGCCGGGCGGACCAGGCAGTCCACCCAGCCGCGTACGTCGTCGGGGTCGGGCAGGTCGGCGACCAGGCGGGCGCGGATCTCCTCGATGCGTGTGGCGTGCTTGCGGGCGATGGCGCGGACCAGGTCGGCCTTGGTGCCGAAGTGGTAGCCGACCGCCGTGTTGTTGCCCTGTCCCGCGGCCTCGCTGACCTGGCGGTTGGACACCGCGTACACGCCGTGTTCGGCGAAGAGCCGCTCGGCCGCGGTCAGGAGCTGCTCCCGGGTCGCGTTGACCTGCTCCTCGCGCAGGGTCCTGCCCGCCATGATCACCACCGCACCGGGACTTCACGGATCACCGCGCCGGCCAGTCCCTCGAGCCGTCACGGACGCGCACGCCTACAATCTAAGTCACCTGATTGAAAGAAGCGTGAAGATGGTGGAGCGGGCCGGCGGCGGCCGCCGCGATGGCCTTCGGGCTGTATCTGTTCATCACGGTGCTGCTGATCACCGCCATCGGGACGGTCGCGGTGATCGGTGCCTGGCCGCTGCCCGAGACGGTGCTGCTCGTGCGGCGGATCGCCGGGGCCAGGCGGCGGCTCACCGCCGCGTGGACGGGGCGGGAGATCCCCGGGGCGTATCGGGCCGTCGAGGGGTCGCTCACCGAACGGGTGCGCACGGCCGTGCGCGATCCCGGCACGCTCACCGATCTGCGCCGGATGGCCGCCTCCTACGGGTACGGCGCGCTGCTCTTCCTCGCCCTGCCGCTGTGGCCTCTCGGGCTCGTCCTCGACGGCGTGGGGTGCGGGCTGCTGCGACGGCGGGCCGTCGTCCTGCCGTGGATCGTGCGCCTCGCGGACCTGGAGGCCGGCTGGCCGACCGCGTTGCTGAGGCCGTCCCCGAAGGCGCTGCCGGCGGCGCGGGTGAAGCCGCTGAGCGCGACGCGCGCCGACGCGATCGCCGCCCACGGTGCCGGACCGCGCCGTATCGGGCGCGACCGGCACGACGGCGCACAGGCCCGGCTGGTGGCGCTGCCCATGCGGCTCGGCCTCGCCAAACGCGCCTGCGGCCGCGACCCGGACGCCGCGCGCAAGCTGCTGGACGACGCACAGGACGAGGCCGAGCAGGCGCCGGCGGAGCTGCGGCAAGTGGTGCCCGGCATCCACCCGACGATCCTGACCGACCGCGGTCCGGTCGGTGCCGTGCGGGCCCTGGCGGCGGGGTGGGAGTCCCCGCTCGGGCGAAGCCGAGAGCGGCAGCCGCGGCACCCCGACGTGCGGGCTGCGGGTGACCGTGGACGTCGAGGGGCTTCAGGACGACGGGCCGAGGGGCGCCCGCCGCGGTGGAGGCGGGCGCCTACCTCGTGGTGGCCGACGCGCTCACCGACGTCGCCAAGCACAGCGGCTCGCCGACGGCCTCGGTCCGGATCGCCCGCGTGCGGCGCGGTGTCCGCCTCGAGGTGGCCGACCGGGGCCCGGGCGGGGCGGACGGCTCGGGCGGGTCGGGGCTGCTGGGGGTGCGGCGGCGGGTCGCGGCGCTCGACGCTACGGCGCGGCTGTCCAGCCCGGTCGGCGGGCCCCCGGTCATCGAGGTGGAGCTGCCGTACGTGTGGTGAGGCCGGGCCCTGCTCCCCCTCGGGGATGACCTCGCCCGTGGCGCCTACTGCGTTCCGAGTACCGGCGAATGTCGGCAGACGGACGACGACGTGCCCGGCTGTTCCCTGGAGGCTGTACCCGACCGCTCCGGAACCGGAAGAACCCCGCTCATGACCATCCGTGTACTGCTCGCCGACGACCAGGCCCTGCTGCGGGCCACCTTCCGGATCCTGATCGACTCCTGCGCGGACATGGAGGTGGTCGGCGAGGCCGCCGACGGCGCCGAGGCCGTCGACCTGACCCGGGCCCACCGCCCCGACCTGGTCCTGATGGACATCCGCATGCCGGGCACCGACGGGCTGGCCGCCACCTCCGCCATCTGCGCCGACCCCGACCTCGCGGCAGTGCGCGTGCTGATCCTCACCACGTTCGAGATCGACGAGTACGTGGCGCAGGCGCTGCGGGCCGGGGCGAGCGGCTTCCTCGGCAAGGACGTCACCGCGGACGTGCTCCTCGACGGCATCCGGACCGTGGCCGCCGGCGAGTCCCTGCTCTCCCCCCTGGCGACCCGCACGCTGATCACCCGCTTCCTGGCCTCGCCCGCCGAGAGCTCGCAGTCGGCGGCGCCCGAGGACCTCACCGCCCTCACCGCCCGTGAACGCGAGGTCATGGCCTGGGTCGCCGAGGGCCACTCCAACGAGGAGATCGCCGGGAAGCTCTTCGTCAGCCCACTGACCGTACGCACCCACGTCCACCGCGCCATGACGAAGCTGGGCGCCCGCGACCGCGCCCAACTCGTCGTGATGGCCTACCAGTCGGGGCTGGTGCGGGCCGTGCCGCCGAACGCGGGCGACTGAGGTGGCTCGGTCCTTCCCCCGAACGGCGTCTCGGCCGCCGTTCAGGGGAAAACGGCGGCGAGGGCGCGTGGCGGTGGGCGGGGCCGTCGACAACTGACCCGTGAGCCTGCCGCTGATCCCTCCCATGCTCGCCACCCCCGGCACCCTGCCGCCCGCCGCGCAGGACGCACGCTGGGCCTACGAGACCAAACAGGACGGCCAGCGCGCGGTCGTCTACCTGGCAGGGGACGGCAGCCTGCTGCTGCGCGCCCGCTCCGGCGAGGACATCACGGCGGCCTATCCCGAACTGCGGGCGCTGGGCGGCGCACTGGGCTCCACTTCCGCGGTCCTCGACGGCGAGATCCTCGCGCTGGACGAACAGGGGCGCGCCGACTTCCAGTTGCTGCAGTCCCGCATGGGGCTGGCGCACGCGCCCGCGCGGGCCGCGCGGATGGCGGCCCGCACGCCCGTCCATCTGGTGCTGTTCGACGTGATGCACCTGGCGGACCGCTCCCTCGTCACGCTGCCCTACACCCAGCGCCGCGGCCTGCTGGAGGAGCTGGGCATCGGCGGGCCGTACTGGTCGACGCCGGCCGCGGTGGTCGGCCACGGCGCCCAAGCCCTGCGGGCGACCCGTGAGCACGGCCTCGAAGGGCTGGTGTGCAAACGGCTGGACTCGGTGTACGAGCCCGGGGTGCGCTCCCGCGCCTGGATCAAGATCCGCAACATGCGCACGGAGGACGTCGTCGTCGGCGGCTGGCTGCCCGGCAAGGGACGGCTCACGGGCCTGCCCGGCTCGGTGCTGGTCGGTCAGCGCGCGGCGGGACGGCTGCGCTACGTCGGCAATGTGGGCACCGGCTGGAGCGAGTCCGAGCGGGCCCAACTGGCCCGGCTGCTGCGGGAGTCGGAATCGGACACCTGCCCCTTCGACCCCGTCCCGCGGGTGCCGGGCGCGCACTGGGTGCTGCCCCGGCTGGTCGGGGAGGTCCGCTACAGCGTGCGCACCCGTTCCGGGCTGCTGCGCCAGCCGTCCTGGCTGCGGCTGAGGCCCGACCTCACGCCCGAGGAGTCGGCGGCCGAGATCCCGGACGACAGCGCCTGACACACGGCTTCGCGAGTTCCTGACACACAGCTTCGCGCCAGTTGTTGCGCTGATCGTTACCGCTGGTACTTCCGTGGCTCTTGGCACGGAAGTGAAAAGCCAGGATCCTGAACTGCCTTTCCCCCCATAGCCGTTGGGCTGCGCCCGAATCAGGAGGAGGACGCAGTGTCGTCACAGACGTCCCGCATGCACCGAAAGCGCTGGATCACCGGTCTGGCCGGTGCCGCCGCGCTCGTCATCGCCTTCCCCAGCACCGCCTTCGCGGCCCCGCCCGCGGCGCTGCCCGCCAACGCCGAGACGGCCGAGAAGACGTACCAGCCCGCCTACGACTACGACACGGACGGCTGCTACTCCACGCCCGCCATCGGCCCGGACGGCACCGTCAACGGCGGCCTGAACCCGACCGGTGCGCTCAACGGCCAGTGCCGTGACGCCTCGGACCTCGACAACACCAACGGCTACTCGCGCTACAAGTGCAACAACGGCTGGTGCGCCTACATGTACGGCCTGTACTTCGAGAAGGACCAGGCGATCGCGGGCAGCAGCATCGGCGGGCACCGGCACGACTGGGAGCACGTCGTGGTGTGGGTGCAGAACAACGCGGTGCAGTACGTATCGACGTCCAACCACGGCTCGTTCACCATCAGCCCGGCGTCCTCGGTGCGGTTCGACGGCACCCACCCGAAGATCGTGTACCACAAGGACGGTGTCAGCACGCACTGCTTCCGTCTCGCGAACTCCAATGACGAGCCGCCGGAGAACCACAAGGGCACCTGGCAGTACCCGCCGCTGGTCGGCTGGAACGGCTACCCGGCGGGCGTGCGCGACAAGCTGGTCGCCTACGACTTCGGCAGCGCCAACTTCGGCCTGAAGGACGCCGGCTTCGCGAACCACCTGGCGTCGGCGAAACCGTCCGGCATCGCGTTCGACCCGTACGCCTGATCCGGCGAGGCGATGGGGGGCGGGGCCGAGGGGGGGGGGGGGGGGCGGGGGCGGGGGGGCCCCCGGGGGGGGCGGGGGGGGGGGGGGGGGCGACCGCGCCG
>NZ_JBITES010000017.1:237192-249393 GCF_044455405.1 Streptomyces sp. NPDC051243
GCGTGATCCGGCGAGGCGATCGGGCGCGGGACCTAGGTCGTGTCCGCAAAGTCCCGTCGTCCGCCCGCGGGGCAGGCGGGACTTTGCGGACACGGCCTAGGACCCAGGCACGCGCGAGCTTCGGTCCCGCGCCCGATCCCGCCCCGCCGGCAGGCCGCATAGCGTCCCGTTCATGGATACGAGCGAGACGAACAACACGAGCGGGACGGGCAGCACGAGCGGTACGGGCAACGGCGGCGGACAGCTCGAAGAAGCCCTGCAACGCCTCCACGCATCCGGCCCCGAACGAGACGGCTGGCTGTCCAACCACGCGCCCATGGTCGTCGAAGCCCTCGCCGCGCACGGCCGGGCGGGGGCCGTCCACCACTGGCTGGACCTCTACCGCGACCGGCTGGAGGACTTCCCCGCCCGCGTCGCCCCCATCACCGACGACAACTGGGCGTCGGCACTGGGCGATCCACGACGCGTCGCCGACTGGACCGACCACTTCTCCCGCACGCTCGCCGACCACCCCTGGAGGAGCGTCCTCGCCGAGTGGTGGCCGCGCCTGCTGCCCGGGATGTACGGCGGCGCCACCCACACGGTCATCCGGGCCGGCCACGCCGTACGCGCCCTGCTGGCGGGCGAGAACACGCCCCGGCTCACCGAACTCGCGCACGCGCTGGGCTACTGGGCGGCACGCCATCAGCCGGTCGCCGGCGTCACCGCGCTTCCGGGCGCCCCGACCGCCGCCGAGACCCTGGACGCCGTACCGGCGATCGAGCCGGGTCACCTCGGATTCCGCGACCGTCTGGCCGCCGTGCACCGCCTGCCCGCCTGGGCCGGCGACGTCACCGACCCGGACACCGCGAGGGCCCGCCTCGCCGAACTCGTCCGTGCCGCGACCCACCGCTACGCCACCCACGGCCACGGCGAGCCGACCATGCTGGTGCACGCGGCGACCGCACCCAACGCCGTCCTGCGCACCCTCGACGCACTCCCCCGCGACCTGTGGGCGCCGAGCCTGCACGCGGCCTGGACGGCCTCCGCCGCCGTCACCGCGATGTACGGGCCCGTGGAACCGGTCGCCTACCTGCCGCCGACGCGGCTGACGGCCGAGGAGGTCATGGAGAAGGCCCTCGCCCACGGGGACGAACACGTCATCAAGCTCGCCGACACGGCCCTGGACGTCGGGGACGAGCCCGCCCTCGCCGCCGCCCTGCGGGCGGTCGAGATCAGCCGGCCGCTGGTCTGACGTCCCCCTCGGCCAGGGCGTCGCCCAGGGCAGTCCTGCCGTACAGCACGTAGTGGCCCTGCCGCCGGGACACCAGCAGGCCCGCCTCGCGCAGGACCGAGAGATGGGCCGACACGGTCGAGGGGGCGAGGCCGTGGCGGCGGGCCAGCTCCGTCGTCGAGGAGGGGGTGGTGAGGCCGGCGAGGACGGCCGCGCGCTGGTGGCCGAGCAGCCGGGCGAGCGCCCACGGCGGGCGCGGCGCCTCGGCGGTGTGGAGGCGGCCCATGCCTCGCGCGGGGTAGATGACCGTCGGCTGCCAGGGCCGGGCGAAGCCGCTCACCACGTCCGGCCACACGAACACGCTCGGCATCAGCAACACACCTCTGCCGTCCGGGGGTTGTGCGTCCGGTACATCGGCGTACCGGCGCAGGGTGAGGGTGTGGCCGGCCCAGTCGACGGCCGGATGCAGCCCGGTGAGCAGGGCGTCGAGGCCGCCGTCGGCCGCCGCCCGCGAGCGGTGCGCGATGTCCGCCTCGAGGACGGCGCGATGGCGTGGCCAGTCCGGGGCGAGCAGGGCGTGCCAGGCCCGCTCTGTGAGGTCGGCCAGGCGGTGCACGGTGGCGGCGGGGTCGTCGAGCGCGGCACGCCCCTGCGGTGTCTCGGCGAGACCTGGCGTGCAGGCCAGGGAGCGGACCATCTCCGCGTGGGCCAGGGCCGGGTCGGTGGCGCGCATGCGGGCCAGCTCGTCGTCGAAGGAGGGGTACGGCTCGTGCGGGGGCGCGCCGAGGAAGTCCGGGGTGTAGCCACCGGGTGGGGGGACGAACAGCCACAGCGGTGCCAGGTCGAGGGCCGCCACGGTACGGCGTACGCGACGCAGCCAGCCCTGGTGGTAGCCGTGCCGGGACGGGCGGCGGAGCAGGCGCAGCGCCTCGTGCGTCTGGCACAGCGGCGAGATCGCGAACCGGCAGCGCGTGAGGTCGTCGGTGCCGAGGTGCAGGGTCAGCGGCATGGCGGCCCCCATGGTGAGCGGCGGTTCGCCCCGAGCCCGAGGCAGCGGTTCGGCGAGGGCCCGGCCTGTCGAGGGTTCAGGCCCGATGATTCGTCCTCGACCGAAAGAGTAGAGGCGTTCACGCGGAGACCGCACGCTTGCCCCGACTCCCCCTGTTGGAAAGGCGGTTGGATGGGCAGCGTAGGTCCGGCACCGTGGCGGCGTGCCGCCGTCGTCGCGGCGCTGATGCTGGCGGCGTTCACCTTCAACACCACCGAGAACCTGCCGGTCGGCCTGCTCCCGCTCATGGCGGAGGACCTGGGGGTGTCGCTCGCGGCCGTGGGTGCCCTGGTCACCGGGTACGGTCTGACCGTGGCCGTGGCGTCGCTGCCGCTCGCCCATGTCACCCGGTCCGTGCCGCGCCGGTATCTGCTGGCGGGGCTGCTGGGTCTGCTCGCGGTGGCGAGCTGGGTGTCGGCGCTGGGAGCGGTGTCGTACGGAGTGCTGCTGGCCGCTCGGGTGGCGACCGCATTGGCCCAGGCGTTGTTCTGGGCGGTGATGGGGCCGGTCGCGGTCGGTCTGTTCCCGCCGGAGCGGCGGGGGCGGGTCATCGGACTGCTGTCGGTCGGCGGTTCGCTGGCCACCGTGGCCGGGGTTCCGGCCGGTACCTGGCTGGGCGGGCACACCGGCTGGCGCACTCCGTTCGCGCTGCTCGGCGTGCTGGCCGTGATCTCGCTCCTGGCCATCGGCGGGCTGCTGCCGTCGTCCCGGCCGCAGGAGGGTCACTCCGCGTACGGCGCGGCCCCCGACCGGCGCGGGTTCCGCGTGGTGCTGGCCGTCACCGCCCTGTCGGTGACCGGCGCCTTCGCCGGGTTCACCTATGTCGTCGCCTTCCTGGAGGAGGTGAGCGGATTCGGGGAGGACGCGGTGAGTGGCGCGCTGTTCGCCTTCGGCGGGGCGGCGCTGGCCGGGGTCCTGGTGACCGGGCCGCTTTTGGACCGCTTCCCGCGTGCCACGCTCGCCCTGCCGGTGGCGGCCCAGGCGGCGGCCCTGCTCGGCCTCGGGGCGACGGGTCACGTCCCGGCGGTGGCCGTCGTACTGGTCATGCTGCTGGGCGCCTCGGTCTCGACCGTCTTCATGGCGGCGCAGAGCCGGGTGCTGCACGTGGCGCCGGGCCGCACCGAGACGGCCCTCGCCGCCAACTCGGCCGCCTACAACGTGGGCATCGCCGCCGGTGCCCTGCTCGGCGGCGCGCTGCTGTCCTGGGTCGGAGTGCGCGGCACGTTCCTCGTCGGGGGGCTGCTGACGGTGGGGGCGCTCGCGGTGCTTGGCCTTGCGGCGCGGGCGGCCGGGAAGGACGAGGCGGCGGGCGACGGAGGGGCGGGAATGGGGCGGTACCGTGCGGACGCGGGGTTGTGACGGTCTATCGTGTCCGCATGTCCGTCCCTGAACTGATCCGTATCGTCTCCCGCGACTCGCCGATGGCGCTCGCCCAAGTGGAACGTGTCCGCGCCGAGTTGGCGGCCCTGCACCCCGGTGTACGCACCGAGGTCGTGCCGGTGAAGACGACCGGTGACAAGTGGATGGGCGATCTCTCCAAGGTCGAGGGCAAGGGGGCGTTCACCAAGGAGGTGGACGCCGCCCTGGTGGCGGGCGAGGCGGATCTCGCCGTGCACTGCGTCAAGGACGTTCCCGCCGACCGGCCACTGCCCGCGGGGACCACGTTCGCCGCGTTCCTGAAGCGCGACGACATCCGGGACGCCCTCATCCACCCCGGCGGCCTGACGCTGGACGAGCTGCCTGCCGGGACCCGGATCGGCACCTCCTCGGTGCGCCGCGTCGCCCAGCTGGCCGCCACTCACCCGCACCTGGAGTGCGTGCCGTTCCGCGGCAACGCCAACCGGCGGCTGGAGAAGCTGGCCGCCGGTGAGGCGGACGCGCTGCTGCTGGCGGTGTCCGGTCTCGAACGCATCGGCCGGACGGACGTGATCAGCGAGGTCCTCTCCCCCGAGGTGATGATGCCGCCGATCGGTGCGGGCATCCTCGCGCTGCAGTGCCGGGAGGGCGACACGGAGCTCATCGACGCGGTCAGCGGCCTCGGTGACCCGGACACCTACCGGGAGGCCACGGCCGAGCGCATGTCCCTGCACGTCCTGCAGGGGCACTGCAACAGCCCGATCGCCGGGTACGCGCGCGTGGACCGCGGCGGCGAGCTGTCCCTGCGGGCCTGTGTGTTCACCCCGGACGGCAAGACGCGGCTGAACGCCCACGAATGGGCCGGCCGGCTGGACCCGGCCACGCTCGGCACGTCGGTGGCGGTCGCGCTGCTGCGCCAGGGGGCCCGCGAGATCATCGACGGCATCCCGCACTGAGAGCCGGTGTCATATCCCCGGCCGGATCAGCGCGCGGCGTGCCAAGCTCGGTTCGCGCATGGGGGAGGAGCCACGTGGGCGTTTCGGCAACGCGGCTGGGGGTCCTCCTGCTCGAAGAGCTTGGGGGAGTGCGTGCCAGGCGTCGCGCGCCCGGCCGGGGATATGGCACCGGCTCTGAACCGGGCACCCGCACCGGGACACCGGGCGGCGAACCGCTCGCGCGTCAGGCGGTGCCCTCTTCGGCCTGCTCCCGCAGGAAGTCGCTGACCTGGAGCGCGAGGCCGTCCCGCAGGGTGGCGGCGTGGGCTCCGACCGTCTCCTGGAGGCCGAGACCGCCGGTCCACAGCCGGCGGTCGGCCCACTCCTCCTCGACGCGCAGCTGGATCTGGACGTCGACCTGGCCCAGGCTCGCCTCCGGGCCGGCGGCGTACAGCACGGCCGTGGCCCGGCGCAGCGGGTAGACGTCGAAGCCCTCGATGAACTGCGAGTTGCGCCAGTCGATGAACGCGGCCTCGCCGTCGCGGCCGATCCGCACATCGATCTGGCCGTCCTCGAGGTGGATGCCGAGGTGCCTCTCGCCGCGGTTCTCGACGGTGACGCGGATCCTGAAGTAGGTCAGCCCTTCGGCGGCGTCGTCCCGTCCGCGGGGCGGCTCGGCGGCTTCCAGGCGGTGGACGCGGACACGCAGACCGGCATGCTCGTCGTACTCGTGCCAGTCCCCGACCACGTTCGGCTCGTACACAATCCACCTCTCGACCCAGAGAGCTGCTTCCTATCTTTGCGCTCAGTGCACTGTCAAATGAGCAGAATGCGCTGTGGCCAGCCAATTCGCCCCCTTGATCACCGATCAAGCCGTGGGCAGCGAGAATCCGCCCACCGGCCCGCCGGCCGTGTTCACCCACGTGCCGCACATCACGTTCCGCGCCAAGATCGCGACGCCGACAACACACTGTCATTCGACGGCAACAGGTAGTGGTATTCACGAATTTTGTTTCGGATGCCGGTTCAGCGGGGAATGTACGTGTATGTGCTTCGGACCGGAGGCACGTCCGTGGGAGCCGGCCCGCCAGGGTGTTCCTGGATGTCCCCATGAGGTCCGAGTCCGCGCCTCCCATGGTGTCTGTCCAGTCAGCACCTGCTGAGGGAGGTGCGCACTCATGAGTGCCACCACCAGAACGAAGCAGCATCCGCACGACGACGCCCCCGACACCGCCGAGGCGTTCGACCGGCTCGTCGGGCTGTCCGACGGGCCGGAGCGGAAGGAACTCAGGGACGATCTGGTCCGCGCCTGGTTGCCCATGGCCGAGCGGATCGCCGTCCGGTTCAAGGGCCGCGGGGAGTCCCTGGAGGACCTGTACCAGGTGGCCGCCCTGGGACTGGTCAAGGCGGTCGACCACTACGACCCGGCACGCGGTCACGCCTTCGAGGCGTACGCGGTGCCCACCATCACCGGCGAGATCAAGCGGCACTTCCGCGACCACATGTGGACACTGCACGTGCCGCGCCGGGTCCAGGACCTGCGCAACCGGGTGCGGAGTTCCGCGAAGGAGCTGTCCCAGCGGACCCCGGGCCGCGCGCCCACGATCTCCGAGATCGCCGAACACGCGCATCTGACCGTGGGTGAGGTGCGCACCGGGATGGAGGCCCTCGAGTGCTTCTCCGCGCTGTCGCTGGAGGCGGAGATGCCCGGCACGGACGGTTACGCGCTGGGCGACGCGATCGGCGGTCCGGATCCGGCGTACGACGTGGTCGTCGACCGGGTGGCCGTCAAGCCGTGTCTGCAGCGGCTTCCCGAACGTGAGCGGACCATCCTCTACCTGCGGTTCTTCGGCGGGATGACCCAGAGCAGGATCGCGCAGCAGCTCGGCATCTCGCAGATGCACGTGTCGCGGCTGCTGAGCGGCTGCTTCGCCCATCTGCGCGAGGAACTGCTCGCCGAGGCCCGCTGAGCCCGGCGGCCGAGCACCGAAGCGGTGAAAGGGGCGAGGAGTCAGTCCTGTGCCGATCCGGGGATCTGGGTCGGGCCGTAGCGTTCGAGGGCCTCTTCGAGTTCGACGGCGATCTCCGGCGGCATCCTGCCGTCCTTGCCCCAGATGAGAATCAGTTCCGCGACATGGCGGAGCTTGATGTTCGTGTGCTGGGAGACGTCCTTCAGCACCGCCCAGCCCTGGTCCGGCGCCACGCGCCCGAGGGCCACGACCATGCCGATCGCCTGGTCCACCACCGCATGCGAGACGACGGCTTCCTTGAGCTGGTCGACCTGTTCCTCCAGCTCGAGTATCCGGTCCGTCTCGTTCTTGTCGGCGGGCTCGTTCGGTGTCGGTGCCACGTCACCATCCTCGTCGTTTTGCCGGACGCATGCCAGTGAGGCGAAGGGCTGGTCCCCGGCCGTTTCGGCGCTCTGCCGGGGGTACTCGACAGGCCCCGGAACGGTTCCGGCCGGACACTGGGAAAGGACCGGTGGCCGCCGGTCGTGCGAGACCAGGACGCGACTGCCATGAACGATGTGCGAAACCCCCGGGGCACGGCCGAGCTCGTGTCCACCCACTCCGTCTTCGGCGCGCCCTGCTGGGTGAGCCTGACCAGCCGCGACCTGGAAGCCACCCAGGAGTTCTACTCGGCCGTACTGGGCTGGCGCTGGCGGCCGGCCAAACTGGGCGACCGCTTCCGGGTCGCGCTGGCGCAGAGCGTGCCGGTGGCGGGGATCGCGGCGGTCGCCTCGATGTGGCAGATGGCCGTGGCCTGGACGCCGTACTTCGCCGTGCCCAGCGCGGACGAGGCGGTGGCGCGGGTGCAGGAGCGCGGCGGCACCACGGCCGTCGGGCCGCTGTCGCTGCCGCCCGGACGGGCCGCGCTGCTGGCCGACCGGGACGGGGCGACGTTCGGCATCTGGGAGGGGGAGCTCATCTCCAACTGGGAGACCTGGCGCCGGGCCGCGCCCACGTTCATCCGGCTGCACACCCGTGACGCCTTCGACGCCGCGCTCTTCTACGGCGAGGTCCTCGACTGGGCGACGGAGCGGCCCGGCTGCTGCGAGGTCCGCTACGAGGGCGGAGAGGTCGTGCTGCGCAGTGGGGGCGATGTGGTGGCGCGTATCGAGTCGGGTGCGCTGGAGGCCGCGCCGGATCCGACGATCCGGCCGCACTGGCAGGTTCACTTCGCGGTGGACGACGTGGAGGGGTGCACCCGGGCCGCGGAGTTGCACGGGGGCAGTGTGCTGTCGAAGGGCAGTGAGGAGGCTGTGCTCCGCGATCCTGACGGGGCGCAGTTCACGGTTACCTCGCATCGGGAACGCTGACGCTCCGCGGGGAGGGCTTTCACAGGTGCTGTCGTGAGGGTCTCGACAAGAGCACCAGGCTGCGGCGTTCGACCAGCAGGGCGGTGGCCGCCTTGTGTTCCGACTCGTCCGGCGGGCCCTGGGGTTCGGCCGTGTCGATCAACGTGGTCCAGCGTTCGCCGTAGGTGATGTCCGGGAGCTGGAACTCGACCGGTTCCCAGTAGCTGTTGAGCAGGAGCAGGAAGGAGTCGTCCACCACGGGACGACCGCAGGCGTCGGGTTCGGCGATGGCGTCGCCGTTGAGGAAGACCGCCAGGGAGTGGGCGTCGGGGCGGTGCCAGTCGTCGTCGGTCAGTTCGCGGCCGTCGGGCCGCAGCCAGACCAGGTCGGGCAGTGGCTGTTCGGGATGGGTCGCTGTCTCGCCCCGGAAGAAGCGACGGCGGCGCAGGACGGGGTGGGCGGCGCGCAGGGCGATGACGTAGCGGGTGAAGTCGGTGAGCGCACGCTGGTCGTCGGTGGTGCGCCAGTCGATCCAGGAGACGTCGTTGTCCTGGCAGTAGGCGTTGTTGTTGCCGCCCTGGGTGCGGCCGCGTTCGTCGCCGTGGCAGAGCATCGGGATGCCCTGGGAGAGCAGCAGCGTGGCGAGGAAGTTGCGCTGCTGGCGGGCACGCAGTCGCAGTACGGCCGGGTCGCGGGTCTCGCCCTCGACGCCGCAGTTCCAGGAACGGTTGTGGCTCTCGCCGTCCCGGTTGCCCTCGCCGTTGGCCTCGTTGTGCTTGTCGTTGTACGAGACGAGGTCGCGCAGGGTGAACCCGTCGTGCGCGGTCACGAAGTTGACGCTGGCGCGCGGGCGGCGCCGGCTGTGCGCGTACAGGTCGGAGGAGCCGGTCAGCCGGGAGGCGAACTCGCCGAGCGAACCGGGTTCGGCGCGCCAGAAGTCCCGTACGGCGTCCCGGTACTTGCCGTTCCACTCCGACCACAGCGGCGGGAAGTTGCCCACCTGGTAACCGCCCTCCCCCACGTCCCACGGCTCGGCGATCAGCTTGACCCTGCTGATCACCGGGTCCTGCTGGATCAGGTCGAAGAACGCCGAGAGCCGGTCCACCTCGTGGAACTGGCGGGCCAGCGTCGCCGCGAGATCGAAGCGGAAGCCGTCGACGTGCATCTCGGTGACCCAGTAGCGCAGCGAGTCCATGATCAGCTGGAGCACGTACGGGTGGCGCATCAGCAGGCTGTTGCCGGTGCCGGTGGTGTCGTAGTAGTGCGCCCAGTCGCCGTCCACCAGGCGGTAGTAGGAGGCGTTGTCGATGCCGCGGAAGGAGAGGGTGGGGCCGCGCTCGTTGCCCTCGGCGGTGTGGTTGTAGACGACGTCGAGGATCACTTCGAGGCCGGCCGCGTGCAGCGCCTTCACCATCGTCTTGAACTCGTCGACCTGCTGGCCGCGGGTGCCGCGGGCGGCGTAGGCGTTGTGCGGCGCGAAGAAGCCGATCGTGTTGTAGCCCCAGTAGTTGGACAGGCCCCGGTCGAGCAGGACGCCGTCCTGGACGTACTGGTGGACCGGCATCAGCTCGACGGCGGTCACCCCGAGGGACGTCAGGTGTTCGACGACCGCGGGGTGCGCGAGTCCGGCGTAGGTGCCGCGCAGGTCCGGCGGGACGTCGGGGTGGGTGCGGGTGAGGCCGCGGACGTGCGCCTCGTAGATGACGGTGTCGGCGTACGGCCGCCGGGGCGGTCGGTCGTCGCCCCAGTCGAAGTACGGCTCGGTCACCACGCCGAGCATGGTGTGCCCGGCGCTGTCGGCGGGGGACGGGGCGCCCGGGGTGCGTTCGAAGAGGGAGGCGTGGTTGTCCACCCGGCCGTCAACCGCCCTGCTGTACGGGTCGAGCAGCAGCTTCGCCGGATTGCACCGGTGGCCCAGGTCCGGGGCCCAGGGGCCGTGGACCCGGTAGCCGTAGCGCTGTCCGGGGCCGACCCCGGGCAGGTAGCCGTGCCAGACGAAGCCGTCGACCTCGGTGAGCGGAATCGGGGTGTAGCGCTCCTTGTCGTCGACGAGGACGAGTTCGACGCGGTCGGCGACCTCGCTGAACAGGGCGAAGTTGGTGCCCTGTCCGTCGAAGGCGGCGCCCAGCGGATAGGGGTGCCCGCTCCAGGCGGGCACCCCTTTGCACTGGTCCTTGCGGCGCCGTCGCGCGCTCACCGGGCCTCCTCCAGGGCGCCGTCCCGAGTGCCCGCCGCGTCGGCGATGGCCGTGACGGGCACCTCGCGGGGCACCTGAAGCGCCTCCCGCAGGCTGGGCGCGGGCGCCGCCGGGACGAGCGGGGCGTGCTGCCCGGCGCGGGCGCGCTGGGAGAACCAGATGACCTTGCTGCCGGTCTCGGTGGCGCAGCAGCCCCAACCGTCGCTCATCGCGGCCAGGTGCTGCAGGCAGGCACGCAGTTCGTGGTCCGGACGCAGGGCGCGGTCGTTGTCGCCGATGGCGGTGATGAGGTGCTGGCCGTTCCACCACATCTCGATCGAGGTGTTCTTGTCCGTCGCGTGCTCGTCGATGGCCCGCAGCAGCATCTCCGTGCCGTGGCGGACGGGCTCGACAAGCGTCTCCAGGTCCCAGTACCTGAGGTGAGCGGCCAGAATTCGGCTGACCTGACCCACCCGTTCGGGGCTGACTTCCACATCGAGGTGGTAGTAGCAGGGCACTGCGGTCTTCACCGTCGTTACCTCCTCACCGCGCGAGCTCCCGCTCTCCTCGCCCCTGCGGGGCGGGCCCCGAGCACGGAGCGTGAGCACTGATCGCTTCTGAGTCACTCCAGGGTGGGTGCGGTACGCCATTCGTGCAACACGAGCGGGCATCCGAGGTAGTTGAAGCTCCAACAGGACGCTGAGTCGTCGACCATGCACCATGTGTGAAGACCTCGATGCCCGTAACGGAACCCGTGCGTGTACGCGCGCGGGTTCCGCCCGACGGTCGGGAGACGCGGCGTCGAGCAGCCCGGAAGGTGAACGGCGCCATGCTGCTACCGGCCAAAGCCGAAGTCGCCCGGCAACTGCGGCGATACCGGGCCTGGGAGCGCGCCATGCTCGCGGCCCCGGCCGACCATGCGGTGCGCGCCACCTTCGAGGACGCCGGCTACACGCTGTGCGTGCTGATGGGGAAGCGCTGCGCGCGCGAGGCCGCGGACGCGGCGGAACGCTATCTGCGCATCACCCTGGCGGCCTACCTCCGGGAACAGGACGAGCGGCCCCAGCTGCGCGCCGTGGCGCGACGGGGGCCGTCGAGATCACGGCGGTGGCGTTTCCTCGCGGGGAGGTAGCCGCCTTCGGGCGCAGTTGGATCCCCGGCCGGGCCTGGTGCCCGGCCTCGAGCACGGTGGAGGTGAACCATGGGCAGGACCAAGACGAGGACCGGTCGGCGGACCGGGACGATCGGCCGCATCCCGGTACGGGACGTACAGCCGGCCGTGGCGTGCGGCAAGCATCCGGCGAAGGCGGTCGCGGGTGAGACCTTCGAGGTCACGGCCACCGTGTTCCGGGAGGGCCATGACGCCGTGGCCGCCAATGTCGTGCTGACCGATCCGGACGGCCGCCCCGGCCCCTGGACGCCGATGCACGAGGTGGCCCCGGGCAGCGATCGCTGGGGCGCCAAGGTGACGCCGCCGACCGTTGGGCACTGGACGTTTCACGTGGAGGCCTGGAGTGATCCGGTGGCCACGTGGCGCCGTACGGCCCGGATCAAGGTTCCGGCCGGGATCGATGTCGGGCTGGTCCTGGAAGAGGGCGGCGAGTTGTACGAGCGTGCGGCCGCCGGAGTGCCGGACGAGGCGGGGCGGGCGACCGTGCTGGCCGCCGCCGAGGCGCTGCGGGACGACTCGCTGCCGCCGGTGTCGCGGCTGGAGGCGGCGTTCGCGGCGAACGTGGACGCGGTGCTGGGGCGGTATCCGCTGCGGGACCTGGTCACCGCGTCCGATCCGCTGCCGCTGCTGGTGGAACGCGAGCGGGCCCTGTTCGGCTCCTGGTACGAGTTCTTCCCCCGCTCCGAGGGCACCCCCGAACGCCCGCACGGCACCTTCGCCACCGCCGCGCGCCGGCTGCCGGCGATCGCCGCGATGGGCTTCGACGTCGTCTACCTCCCGCCCATCCACCCCATCGGCACCACCTTCCGCAAGGGCCGCAACAACACCCTGTCCGCCGGCCCGGACGACGTCGGCGTGCCCTGGGCGATCGGCTCCCCCGAGGGCGGCCACGACGCCGTCCACCCCGATCTGGGCACCCTGGAGGACTTCGACCGCTTCGTGGCCGCCGCCCGCGAACTGGGCCTGGAGATCGCCCTCGACTTCGCCCTGCAGTGCTCCCCCGA
>NZ_JBITES010000018.1:0-240944 GCF_044455405.1 Streptomyces sp. NPDC051243
CGGGGGGGGGGGCACCCCCCCGGGGTGGGCGGGGCGCGCGCCGCGGGGGGGGGGGGGGGCGCCGCCCCGCGGGGGGGGGGGGGGGGCGGGGTGGGGGGGGCCCCCCCCCCCCCCGGCGGCGTTCTGCGGGCCTGACGGGCTTCCCCGGGACGTCGGTGACGCCAGGACGCCGGAGGGCCCGCAGCGGCGATGCTGCGGGCCCTCCGGCGTATGCGAGGACCCAACGCCCTGCGACGCACGCGAAGCCCCTTACGCCCTTCGGCGTATGCGGCCCTTACGCTTCCTCTCGGCGCAGCGAGGGCTTGAGGTCCTTGAGCCGACCGAGGAGGCCGTTGACGAACGAGGGCGACTCGTCCGTGGAGAACTCCTTCGCCAGCTGCACCATCTCGTCGAGCACGACCGCGTCCGGGGTCTCGTCGACCCAGATCAGCTCGTACGCGCCGAGGCGCAGGATGTTGCGGTCCACGACCGGCATCCGGTCGAGCGTCCAGCCGACCGAGTACTGCGCGATCAGCTCGTCGATCCGCTTCGCGTGCGCCGCGTAGCCCTCGACCAGCTGCATCGTGTACTCGCTCACCGGCGGCTGCCGGGTGTCGGTCCGGGAGAGCCGGATCCAGTCCGCGAGGACCGTCAGGACGTCGGCGCCGCGCTGGTCACCCTCGAAGAGGATCTGGAAGGCGCGCTTGCGGGCCGTGTTGCGGGCAGCCAATTTAGCTGTTCACCCGGCCGAGGTAGTCGCTCGTGCGGGTGTCGACCTTGATCTTCTCACCGGTGGTGATGAAGAGCGGGACCTGGATCTGGTGACCGGTCTCCAGGGTGGCGGGCTTGGTGCCGCCGGTGGAGCGGTCGCCCTGGACGCCCGGCTCGGTCTCCTGGATGGTCAGCTCGACGGCGGCCGGCAGCTCGACGAAGAGCACCTCGCCCTCGTGCTGGGCGACGGTGGCCTCGAAGCCCTCGATGAGGAAGTTGGCGGCGTCGCCGACGACCTTGCGCTCGATCATGAGCTGGTCGTACGTCTCCATGTCCATGAAGACGAAGTAGTCGCCGTCCATGTACGAGAACTGCATGTCGCGCTTGTCGACAGTGGCCGTCTCGACCTTGACGCCGGCGTTGAAGGTCTTGTCGACCACCTTGCCGGACAGCACGTTCTTGAGCTTGGTGCGCACGAAGGCCGGGCCCTTGCCGGGCTTGACGTGCTGGAACTCGACGACGGACCAGAGCTGGCCGCCTTCGAGCTTGAGCACCATGCCGTTCTTGAGGTCGTTCGTGGAAGCCACGGTTGCGGAATCTCCTGGACTGACGTGGACGACCCCGGCGCACGCTCCTGTCTAAAGGGCGAGCAGCTCCTTGGTCGTGATGGTGAGTAGCTCGGGTCCGCCGTCCGCCTCGGGGCGAACGACGAGCGTGTCATCGATCCGGACGCCGCCCCGGCCCGGGAGGTGGACCCCCGGTTCGACGGTGACCGGCACGCAAGCGTCCAGTTTACCCATGGCCGCGGGAGCCAACTGCGGGTCCTCGTCGATTTCGAGTCCCACGCCGTGACCGGTGAGGGGCTGCAGCCCCTCGTGGTACCCGGCGGAATCCAGCACCTGGCGTGCGGCGCGGTCCACGTCACGGTAGGCCGCGCCGGGCGCCAGCGTCTCCCGTCCGGCGCGCTGGGCGGCGAAGACGACGTCGTACAACTCGATCTGCCAGTCGGCGGGGGACGTACCGATGACGAAGGTGCGGCCGATCTCGCACCGGTAGCCGCGGTAGGTGGCACCGAGGCAGACGGAGAGGAAGTCGCCCTCCTCGACCCTGCGGTCGGTGGGCCGGTGGGCGCGCCGACCGGCGTTCGGGCCGGTGGCGACGGAGGTGGGGAAGGCCGGGCCGTCGGCGCCGTGATCGACCAGGCGCCGTTCGAGTTCCAGGGCGAGGTGGCGTTCGGTGCGGCCGACGAGGATGGATTCGAGGAGTTCGCCGAGGGCCTGGTCGGCGATCTCGGCCCCGATCCTGAGGCAGGAGATCTCCTCCTCGTCCTTGACCACCCTGAGCTGCTCGGCGGCTCCGCCGAGGTCGGCGAGACGCAGTCGCGGGACGACCGAGCGGATGGCTCTGTGGCGGGCCACGGTGAGGTGGTGTTCCTCCACGGCCAGGGAGTCCGCGCCCTGCGCAGCCGCGAGGTCGGCCGCGGCGACGGCGGGGTCGCCTTCGGCGCCCGGGAGGGTGTGGATCCGCAGTGCCTCGTCGGGGCGCCCCTCGATGGAACGGTCGTCGGGCGGGCCGACGCACACCAGCAGGTCTTCGGTCTTGCCGAGGAGCAGTACGGAGCCCTGCGGGGCGGCGCCCGCGAAGTAGCGGACGTTGGCGGGGCGGGAGACCACCGCTGCCGCGTTGCCGGCCGCGTTGCACTGCTCCCGTAGCCGTGATCGGCGAGCGGCGAATACCTCTGACATGACTCGAGCGTAGGAGCTCCGCCGGGTTGGCGCTGGTTGGGGGCGTCTGAGTGGGGGTGCCTGGATTGCTCTCTTTGTGAGGGTCCCGTTCCGGGGACGGGGTGCCGCGCCGGGTGGTGTGCCGTCTGCGGGTGAGTGGGGGTTGAGCGCGCAGTTCCCCGCGCCCCTCAGATGGGTCCGCTCAGGTCGGCTACCAGGTCGGGGGGCTGGCGATCGAGCGTGTCAGTACGTCGTTCAGGACCTGGGCCGTTTGCGGGACGTCGAGCTGGGAGTTGTCGATGATCGGCAGGCCCGAGCCGTACCAGCCCGCCATGCGGCCGTGGATGCGGGCCACCTCCTCGTCGGTGAGGCGGCGGTTGCCGGTGCGTTCGGCGTTGCGCTCCAGGACGATTTCGAGGCCCGGGAGCAGGACGACGGGCAGGAGGCCGGGGCCGACGTGGCGCTTCCAGCCGCCCAGGCCGACCACCGGGCGGTCCGGGAAGACCGCGTCGTCGAGGATGCACGAGATGCCGTTGGCCAGGAAGTTCCGCGCGGCGAAGCCGCAGGTGCGGCGGGCGAGGCGGTACTGGGCCTCGGAGTTGTCGTTCCAACCGGACTGGGGGTCGGCGAAGCCCGAGCGGACCCATTCGCGAACGTCGTCGAGGCTGATGTGGGCCGTGGGAACCCGCCGGTGGTCCGCCCAGTACTTGGCGACGCTCGTCTTACCGGCCCCCGCGGGCCCGATGAGCAGCACCGCGAGGGTCGTGGTTGTCGGGTCCGGGGACGCCGTGGCGGGCGGAGTGCTCGGCATGGCGACCGGGCCGCCCGGTGGGAGCTGCACATGGCCCGTGGTCTCGGTGGCCGGCGGGCCCGGCTGGGCCGGGGCGTGGAGCGGCGCGGGAGGGACCTGTCCGGGGGGTGCGAAGCCCGGTGCGGAGGGCGGCGGAGGCACGGGCGCGGATCCGAGGTGCGGGGCAGGTCCCTGGTGAGGAGCAGGCCCTTGATGAGGTGCATGCCCCTGAGGCGGTGGGGGTCCCTGGTGTGCGCCCAGGTGGTGCGGACCAGGGTGTTGTGCGGCCGGTGACCAGCCGTGCCCCGACTGGTGGGGCGGCGGCAGCGGAGAACCCACTGCGTGCTGCATCCGGTGCCACTCCGTCTCGTCTTCCATGGCCATTGACGCTGGCAGCGGGCGCTGACCCCGCTCTCCCCCACTGCCCGGAGGGCGTGGGGTACCCCTACCGAACGGTACCGCCCCCGGCCGCCGTTTGGTGAACGGCCGGAGGCGGTCTGAAGTGCCCATCGCCACAAGCTAATCGGACGCAAGGGTGGTTCGCCGGACTTACTGGCCGACTTCGCCGTATGCGGCGAGGAGGACGGCCGGGTCAGGGCCCTCCAGGACGGTCGGCTTGGCCAGGCCGTCCAGCACGATGAAGCGCAGCAGATCGCCGCGGGACTTCTTGTCGACCTTCATCGTCTGGAGCAGCTTGGGCCACTGGTCGTAGCGGTAGTGCAGCGGCAGACCGACCGATTCGAGGATCGTGCGGTGGCGGTCGGCCGTCGCGTCGTCCAACCGCCCGGCGAGTCGGCCGAGTTCGGCGGCGAAGTGCATGCCGACGGCCACGGCGGCACCGTGCCGCCACTTGTAGCGCTCGTTCTTCTCGATGGCGTGGCCGAGGGTGTGGCCGTAGTTGAGGATCTCCCGCAGACCCGATTCCTTCAGGTCCGAGGAGACGACCTCGGCCTTGACCCGGATCGACCGCTCGATCAGTTCGGCGGTGTGCGGGCCGGCCGGGGTACGGGCGGCCTCGGGGTCGGCCTCGATCAGCTCCAGGATCGCGGGGTCGGCGATGAAACCGGCCTTGATGATCTCCGCGAGACCGGACACGTAGTCGTTGACCGGGAGGGACTCCAGCGCGGCCAGGTCGCACAGCACGCCGGCGGGTGGGTGGAAGGCGCCGACGAGGTTCTTGCCCTCGGCGGTGTTGATGCCGGTCTTGCCGCCGACCGCCGCGTCCACCATGGCCAGCACGGTGGTCGGGATCGCGATCCAGCGCACCCCGCGCAGCCAGGTCGCGGCCACGAACCCGGCCAGGTCGGTGGTCGCGCCGCCGCCGACACCGACGATGACGTCGCTGCGAGTGAAGCCGGACTGGCCGAGCGCCTTCCAGCAGTAGGCGGCGACCTCGGCGGTCTTGGCCTCCTCGGCGTTCGGCACCTGGATGGCGACGGCCTCGAAGCCCTGCCCGGCCAGATCGGCACGCAGCGCCTCACCGGTCTCGGCCAGCGCCTCGGGGTGGATGACGGCGACCCGCTTGGCCTTGCCGCCGACCAACCCGCCGAGCTCGCCCAGGAGTTGGCGGCCCACCAGGACCTCGTACGGGTCGCTGCCCGCGGTGCCGCCGACCTGGATCCGCGTCACTGCCTCAGTCATGCGTCCTTCAACTCCAGTGCGTCCAGGGCGGCTTGGGTCACTTCTTCGGGGGTACGGCCGTCGGTGGCCACCACCGCCGTGGCGACCTCCTCGTACAGGTGCCGGCGGGCCTCCATCAGCTCGCGCCACTGCTTGCGCGGGTTGACCGCGAGCAGCGGGCGGGCGGCGTTCAGGCCGGTGCGCCTGACCGCCTCCTCGACGTCCATCGACAGGTACACGACCCGCTGTCCGGCGAGCAACGCGCGCGTGTCGGCGTCGAGGATCGCACCGCCGCCGAGCGCCAGGATCCCGTCGTGGTCGGCGAGCGCCCGGTGCACGGCCTGCTTCTCGATGGCGCGGAAGGCGGGCTCGCCCTCGTCGACGAAGATCTCCGCGATGGTGCGGCCCTGCTCGGCCACGATGTCGTCGTCGGTGTCCCGGTAGCCGACCCCGAGCCGCTCGGCCAGGAGCTGCCCGACCGTGGACTTGCCCACACCCATCGGCCCGACCAGCACAACCGCAGGCGCTGCGCTCATCGGATGGCCAGGTTGTCGAGGTACGACCGCACGTTGCGGCGCGTCTCGGTGACGCTGTCGCCGCCGAACTTCTCCGCCACCGCGTCCGCGAGGACGAGCGCCACCATGGCCTCGGCGACGATCCCGGCCGCCGGGACGGCGGAGACGTCGGAGCGCTGGTGGTGCGCCTGCGCCGCCTCGCCGGTCGTCACGTCGACCGTCTGCAGGGCGCGCGGCACGGTCGCGATCGGCTTCATCGCCGCCCGGACCCGCAGCAGCTCACCCGTGGTCAGCCCGCCCTCCGTGCCGCCGGAGCGGCCGGAGACACGGCGGATGCCTTCGGGGGTGTTGACGATCTCGTCGTGCGCCTTCGAGCCCGGCACCCGGGCCAGCTCGAAGCCGTCACCGATCTCCACGCCCTTGATCGCCTGGATACCCATCAGAGCTCCGGCGAGACGGGCGTCCAGCTTGCGGTCCCAGTGCACGTGCGAGCCCAGGCCGACGGGGACGCCGTAGGCCAGGATCTCCACCACGCCACCGAGGGTGTCACCGTCCTTGTGGGCCTGGTCGACCTCCGCGACCATCGCCTTCGACGCGTCCGCGTCGAGGCAGCGCAGCGGGTCCGCGTCCAGCTTCTCCACGTCGGCCGGCGTCGGGTATACACCGGCCGGCGCCTTTACGGAGCACAGCTCGACGACATGGCTGACGATCTCGATGCCGGCCGTCTCCTTCAGGTACGACCGGGCCACCGCGCCCAGCGCCACCCGGGCCGCGGTCTCACGCGCCGACGCCCGCTCCAGGATCGGCCGGGCCTCGTCGAAGCCGTACTTCTGCATCCCGGCCAGGTCGGCGTGACCGGGACGCGGCCGGGTCAGCGGCGCGTTGCGCGCGAGTCCCGCCAGGATCTCCGGGTCGATGGGGTCGGCCGCCATGACCTGCTCCCACTTCGGCCACTCGGTGTTCCCCACCATGATCGCGACCGGAGAGCCGAGGGTGAGGCCGTGCCGGACGCCGCCGAGGAAGGTGACCTCGTCCTGCTCGAACTTCATGCGCGCACCGCGGCCATAACCGAGCCGGCGCCGGGCCAGGTGGTCCGCCACCATCTGCGTGGTGATCGGCACGCCGGCGGGAAGGCCCTCCAGCGTCGCGACGAGTGCGGGGCCATGGGACTCCCCCGCGGTCAGCCAGCGCAACCTGCTCAACGATGCTCCTCGGTGCTCGCGCCCTGGTACTGCCCTGCGTACGCGCGTCCTCGCGTACGGCGACGGCTCGACCGGGTGCGCGGCCCCGGCCCGCCACCTCCGATCCTCCCACGTCCGGGCGCGGCGCCCGGTCGCCGGTCCACCAGGCGGACGGCGGATGGACAGCGCGGGGCGCCGGAACGGACTAGGCGGGGCCGTTGCCCGACTTCTGTCGCGGGGCGTACGCGCCGAGGTGGTCGGCGCCGCTGCCCTGCGCGCCCGGCTGGGCGGCCTGCGCCGGCTGAGGTGCGTAGGCGCCGAGGAAATCGGCGCCGCTCGGCTGCCGCGCCTGCTGCTGGGGGGCGTACGGCCCCAAATGGTCGGCGCCTGTCCCCTGGACGGTCCGGGCCACCGGGTGAGCGGACCGACCTGCCCGCGCCGCGCTCCGCCGGGCGATCCTGCGCTTCAGTTTGACGCCCCATGACGCGAGGACGGCCAGCACGACCAGGACGAGCACAGTGATCTGTACCCAGTCGGGCATGAACTGCAGGACGACCTCGAATATCTCGCCCTTGCCGGACGCCAGCGGCACACCAGTGGACACAGCTCGTCAAACCCCCCTCTGCCTGCTCCGCCCCCTGCGGAAACCAGCGGATACTAGCGGGCCGCGAGAGCGCGCTCTCCCGCTTTTCGCATGGCCTCCAGGGGCGCCGGAGCACGGCCGGTCATCTGCTCCACCTGCAGCACCGCCTGGTGCACCAGCAGGTCGAGCCCGCTCACCACGGCCCCGCCGTACATGGACCAGCGGGCGGCGAGAGCGGTCGGCCAGGGGTCGTACAGCACATCGAAGAGGGTGGCGGGGCGCTCCGGTACGGCGGCGGCGAGGGCGTCCGTCGTACCGGCCGGGGTGGTCGCGATCACCAGCGGTGCGCGCAGCGCCCGCTCCGCGTCCGCCCAGTCGGCCGTCCGCACCTCCACCTCGAGCCGCTCGCCCCACTGCCGCATCTCGGCGGCGCGCGCCTCGCTGCGTACGTACGCCACGACCTCGCCGGTACAGATCCGGGCGAGCGCGGCCAGCGCGGAGGACGCTGTGGCGCCCGCGCCGAGGACGGCCGCCGAGTCGACCTGTTCGATGCCGCGCTCCCGCAGGGCGGCGACCATCCCGGGGATGTCGGTGTTGTCGCCGACACGGCGGCCGCCCTCGGTGAAGACGACCGTGTTGACCGCCTCGACGGAGGCCGCCGTCTCACTGATCTCGTCGAGCAGCGGGATGACGGCCCGCTTGAGCGGCATGGTCAGCGACAAACCCGCCCACTCGGGCCCGAGTTCCGTGAAGAACCCGGGCAGAGCAGCCTCGTCGATCTCGAACCGGTCGTACGACCAGTCCACGAGCCCCAGTTCCTCATAGGCGGTGCGGTGCAGCACCGGGGAGAGGGAGTGGGCGATGGGCGAACCGAGGACGGCGGCCCGGCGGGCGTCAGCTGCCCCTGCTCTCATTGAACTTGTCCTTGAGGATGAGGAATTCGTCGTGGGTCTTGGCGAATTCGGTCTTGCTCACACCGTCGACCGCCACGAAGTAGTACCAACCCTGGTCAGTCGGGTTGAGTGCCCCCTTCATCGCACCGTCCCCCGGGTTTCCGATCGGGCCGGGCGGCAGACCCTTGTGGTAGTACGTGTTGTACGGGTCCGGGTTGCTCTTGATCTCCGACTCACTGATGTCGATATTGCTCTGACCCTTCAGGTAATTGAAGGTCGAGTCGAACTGCAGGGCACCGTAGGTCTCGGGATTCGCGAGGTCGAGACGGTTGTAGACCACTTCCGCCATCTTGCGGTAGTCGTCGTCGGTCTTGCCCTCGGCCTGGGCGAGGCTGGCGACCGTCACGACCTGCAGCGGGCTGTCCAGCTTGAGCGCCTTGGCCTTGGCCTCCAGGTCGAGCGCCTCGTACTTGTTCGCGGCCTGGGTCACCATTTCCTTCAGGACCGCCTCTGGCTTCATGCCCTTGGCGGCGGCATAGGTGCCCGGGTAGAGGAAGCCCTCCAGCGGGTCCTTGATCTCGCTGTTGTCGTTCGCCCAGCTCGGAAGTCCAAGGCTCTTGTATTTCTCCTTGGCGACCTTCTTGGTGGTGCCGGACGACAATTCGAGCTTTTCGTCGATCGCCTTGTAGACGGCCACATTCCGGTCGCCCGGCCTGACCATGACGTTGTTCTGGCTCTTGGGATCGAGCATCATCTCGACGGCGCTCGCGGCGGACATCTGCTTCTTCAGCAGGTAGGCACCCGCCTGGATGCGCTTCCCCTCGGGATTGTCCGACTGTGCGGCGACGAACGCGTCGACGCTCTTGACGACACCGGCATCCTTCAGGCGTTGGCCGATTTCGTATCCACCCGCACCCCTGGGAATCTCGACGGTCACCGTCGCGCTGGTGCCGTCGCCCGCGTAGTCCGGCGCCGGGCCGAAACGATCCTGGTAGAACTGGTACCCGAAGTATCCGACGCCGGCCACGCCTCCGCCGAAGATCAGCACGACCACCAGACAGGCGAGCCCGCTACGGCGTTTCTTGGGCTTACCGCCCCGGCCCCGTCGATCGCCGCGCCCTCGACCGTCCCCCGACTCGTCGTCGGAGTCGTCGTCATCGTCGCCGCCCCCTGCGAAGAAGGCGTGTTCGCCCTGGTCAGGGCCGGGGTCCCAGTCGGTCTGGGGAGGCTCCGGTTCGGCTTGCCGCCGGCTCGGCGGCTGCGGCGGCGGGTATGCGTCGGGCGTGCCGTAGTAGTCGGCATGCTCACCGCCGTATGCCGCGGCCTGCTGCCCATAGGGGTCCGCCGGGTCTTGGTACTGGGCCTGCGGGGACGTGCCGGTGGCCCATCCGTTGTTGTCGTACGGCTGCTGCCCCTGACCCGGGTACTGCTGCTGGTCGTACTGCTGCTGGTACTGCTGCGCCTGACCCTGCTGCTGGTACTGCTGCTGCGCCTGACCGTATGCGGCCTGCTGGCCGCTGCCCCAGTCGCCGTAGTGCTGTGGCTGCTGCGGCTGCTCCGGATAGTGCTGCGGCTGGCCGCCGTAGGAAGCCTGCTGGCCCGCATGGGCCTGCTGCTGCCCTTCCCATCCGCCGTCCCCGAACAACGGGTCCTCCGGATGCCACGGTTCGGAGCCTGGGCCCCGGCCATACTCAGTCATCGATCCCCTAGAGCCGCGAGGCGGCGGTCACGCGGCTGCTGAAGATCCGGCTTCCGTCCCGCCTCTCTTTGTGTGCCGGCTGTTCGAACACCGGTACATCGCGCGGAACGTTACCGTATCGCGATCAGATAACCACTTCGACGCTCTCTCCGGGAGCTTTACCTGACACCCGTTCGGATTCGAGCGCCTGCTGCAAGATGATCACAGCGGCTGCCTGGTCGATCACCGACCGGCCCTTCTTCGACTTCACGCCCGAGGCGCGCAGTCCCTGACTGGCCGTCACGGTCGTCATCCGCTCATCCACGAGCCTGACCGGTACGGGCGCGATCATGCGGGCCAGTTCCTGGGCGAAGCCGCGGACCTTGACGGCGGCCGGGCCCTCGCCCCCCTTGAGGGAGCGAGGGAGACCGACGACGACCTCGATCGGCTCGTACTCCTCGACGAGTTGCTTGAGGCGGCGGTGAGCTGCCGGGATGTCCCTGCCCGGGACCGTCTCCACCGGGGTGGCGAGGATCCCGTCGGGGTCGCACGAGGCGACGCCGATCCGGGCGTCGCCGACGTCGATCGCCAGGCGGCGGCCGCGGCGCATGCCCCGGCCGTCGCCACTCGCGGGTGTGTCTTCGCTCACTTGGCCGTTTCCGTCACGAGCCGCTCGACCGCGTCGACGGCGTCACCGATGGCGGCCGGGTTCTGACCGCCGCCCTGGGCGACGTCCGGCTTGCCGCCACCGCCGCCGCCGAGCGTCTTGGCGGCCGTACGGACCAGGTCACCGGCCTTGAGGCCGCGCTCACGGGCGGCGTCGTTGGTGGCGATGACCGTCAGCGGCTTGCCGTTGTTGACGGTGAACAGGGCGACCACGGCGGCGCGTCCGCCCTGGATGCGGCCGCGCACGTCGAGGACCAGCTTGCGCAGGTCGTCCGGCGTGGTGCCGTCGGGGACCTGGCCGGTGACGACGGCGATGCCGCGGACGTCCTTGGCGGACTCGGCGAGACCGGCGGCGGCCTGGAGCACCTTCTCGGCGCGGAACTTCTCGATCTCCTTCTCGGCGTCCTTCAGCTTGCCGAGCATGGCGGAGACCTTCTCCGGGAGCTCCTCCGGGCGACCCTTGATCAGCTCCTGGAGCTGGGCGACGACCGTGTGCTCACGGGCGAGGAAGTTGTAGGCGTCGACGCCGACCAGGGCCTCGATGCGGCGCACCCCGGAGCCGATGGACGACTCGCCGAGCAGCTTCACCAGGCCGAGCTGGGCGGTGTTGTGGACGTGCGTGCCGCCGCACAGCTCCTTGGAGAAGTCGCCGATGGTCACGACGCGCACCCGCTCGCCGTACTTCTCGCCGAACTCCGCGATGGCGCCCTGCTTCTTGGCCTCGTCGATGCCCATGATCTCGGCGTGCACGTCGAGGTCGCGGGCGAGCACCTCGTTGATCTTCTGCTCGACGTCGGTCATCACGGCCGTGGGCACGGCGGACGGCGAGCCGAAGTCGAAGCGGAAGCGGCCGGGCTGGTTCTCGGAACCGGCCTGGGCGGCCGTCGGGCCGAGCGCGTCGCGCAGCGCCTGGTGGGTGAGGTGAGTGGCCGAGTGGGCGCGGGCGATGGCCTTGCGGCGGCGGTTGTCGATGGAGGCGTGGGCCTTGGCACCGACCGTCACCTCGCCGACCTGGACGACGCCCTTGTGGACGTAGACGCCAGGGACGGGCTTCTGGCAGTCGCGGATCTCGATGACGGCACCGGAGTCGACCTTGATCTTGCCGGTGTCGCCGATCTGACCGCCGCCCTCGGCGTAGAACGGGGTGCGGTCGAGGACGATCTCGACCTCGTCGCCCTCGGTGGCGGCCGGGGAGGAGGCGCCGTCGACGAGGATGCCGACGACGGTGGACTCGCCCTCGGTGTCGCTGTAGCCGATGAAGTCGGTCTCGCCGACCTTGTCGGCGATCTCCCGGTAGGCGCCGGCGCCGGCGTGGCCGGTCTTCTTGGCCTGGGCGTCGGCCTTGGCGCGCTCCCGCTGCTCCTTCATCAGGCGGCGGAAGCCGTCCTCGTCCACGGAAAGGCCCTGCTCGGCGGCCATCTCCAGGGTGAGGTCGATCGGGAAGCCCCAGGTGTCGTGGAGCAGGAACGCCTTGTCGCCGGGCAGCACGGTCGAACCGGCGGCCTTGGTGTCGGTGACGGCGGTGTCGAGGATGTTGGTGCCGGCCTTCAGCGTCTTGAGGAAGGCGTTCTCCTCGGCGAGGGCGACCTTCTCGATGCGCTCGCGGTCGGTGATGAGCTCGGGGTACTGCTGGCCCATCATGCCGATGACGACGTCGATGAGGTCCTTGACGACCGGGCCGGTGGCGCCGAGCAGGCGCATGTTGCGGATGGCGCGGCGCATGATGCGGCGCAGGACGTAGCCGCGGCCCTCGTTGCCGGGGGTGACGCCGTCGCCGATGAGCATGGTGGCCGTGCGCATGTGGTCGGTGACCACGCGCAGGGAGACGTCGGAGGCGTGGGCGTCGCCGTAGGCGACACCGGTCAGCTCGGTGGCCTTCTTGATGACGGCCATGGAGGTGTCGATCTCGTACATGTTCTGCACGCCCTGCAGAATCATGGCGAGTCGCTCGAGGCCCAGGCCCGTGTCGATGTTCTTGCTGGGCAGTTCGCCGAGGATCTCGAAGTTGTCCTTGCCGGTGCCCTGGCCACGCTCGTACTGCATGAAGACGAGGTTCCAGATCTCCACGTACCGCTCGTCGTTGACGGCGGGGCCGCCCTCGACGCCGAACTCGGGGCCGCGGTCGTAGTTGATCTCGGAACAGGGGCCGCAGGGGCCGGGAACGCCCATGGACCAGTAGTTGTCCTTCATGCCGAGGCGCTGGATGCGCTCCTTCGGCACGCCCACGACCTCGTGCCAGATGCGCTCGGCCTCGTCGTCGTCCTTGTAGACGGTGATCCAGAGCTTCTCGGGCTCCAGGCCGTAACCACCCTTGTCCTGGGGCGTGGTGAGCAGCTCCCAGGCGTACTTGATGGCGCCTTCCTTGAAGTAGTCGCCGAAGGAGAAGTTGCCGCACATCTGGAAGAACGTGCCGTGCCGGGTGGTCTTGCCGACCTCTTCGATGTCCGGAGTACGCACGCACTTCTGGACGCTGGTGGCCCGGTCGAAGGGCGGCTTGACCTCACCCAGGAAGTAGGGCTTGAAGGGCACCATGCCGGCCGGGACGAGGAGCAGAGTCGGGTCGTCCGCGATGAGCGACGCCGAAGGGACGACGGTGTGCCCGCGCTCCTCGAAGAAGCTCAGCCAGCGGCGGCGAATCTCAGCCGACTCCATCAGTGGTCCTCATTCCGGTTGTACGAGTACGTCGGGTTGTCGACGTACGTCGGGTTGCTGCGGTTGTTCTCGATGGCGGAGTACCGCCGGGCCGGGGGGAGTTCGGGACTCTCCTGGATGCCGAGCGCGTCCTCCAGCTCGGCCTCCCGCTGGGCCATGTTGTCGCGGACGTCGAGAGCGAAGTCCACCGCGCGCTCCTTCAGCCGCTGCCCCGTCTCCAGGGCCTTGTTCGCCGCGGTGGCGGCAAGGCTCTCCGGGGTGAGCTGCTTGAGCTTGCGGTTGACCTTGGTGGTGGCCCACACACCGGCGGCGACACCCGTGGTGAACCAGAACGTACGGCGGAACATCGCTCGGTCTCAGTCCTTACTTCCGCTTGCGTCGTGCGGCAGGGACCGTCCGGCCCACGATCACGGTACGCCGGGTCGACTTGGCGGGCGCGTCCTCCTGCTTGCGGCCGCCGAGGGCCCGGCGCACGCCGTAGCCGAAGGCGGCGACCTTGACCAGGGGGCCGCCGAAGGTGGAGGCGACGGTGGTCGACAGGGCGGAGGCGTTCGAGGTGACCTCCTGGACGTCGGAGGCGATCGCATCGACCCGGTCGATCTGGGTCTGCGCGGAGCGCACCGCCGTGGAGGCCTCTGCGAGGAGGGGGACGGCCTGGTCGGTCACGTCCGCGACGAGTTTGGTGGTCGCCTTGAGCGTCTGGGCCAGCCTCGCCAGCGCGACGGCGAGGAAGGAGACCAGGATCGCCCAGAAGACGGCCACCAGGATCCCGGCAACCTCTCCACCGGACACTGCGCACCCGCTCCCTGAAGTGTGAACACGTATCTTCGAGGGCGAGCCTATCGCGCCGGGGGCGGCGTTCCGTACCGGATTGGGGGCGGTGCGCGATACCGGCGCAGGGGCTGTGTCCGATGAGCGTGCCCGTATGCGAAAGCCCGCCGCCCCGCCCGCCCCGAAGGGCAGGAGGAACGGCGGGCTCAGGCGCAGAAGTCCTACGGCCGCTGACGGATCAACGGGCGTAGTACTCGACGACGAGCTGCTCGTCGCAGATCACCGGGATCTCCTTGCGGTTCGGCTCACGGTCCAGGCGGAACGCCAGGGCCTTGAGGTTCACCTGGAGGTAGCGCGGGGTCTCACCCTCGGGGGCGAAGCCGCCCTCGCGGGCGATGGAGAAGAGGGTCTTCTCGCGGCTGCGCTCGCGGACCATCACGACGTCGTCGGGACGGACGCGGAACGAGGGCTTGTCGACCTTCTGGCCGTTGACCTCGATGTGGCCGTGCACGACCATCTGACGGGCCTGGTAGATGGTGCGGGCGATGCCCGAACGCAGGACCAGGGCGTCGAGACGGCGCTCGAGCTCGATGATCAGGGCCTCACCGGTCTTGCCCTGAACCTTGGAGGCACGCTCGTAGGCGCGGACGAGCTGACGCTCGGACACGTCGTACTGCGCACGCAGACGCTGCTTCTCCAGCAGACGGACCTTGTAGTCCGAGTTCTGCTTGCGGCCACGGCCGTGCTCACCCGGCGGGTAGGGACGGGCCTCGAAGTACTTGACGGCCTTCGGGGTCAGCGCGATGCCGAGGGCACGCGACTTCTTGACCTTGGGGCGGGACTGGTTCGCCACTTCTTTTCCTTTTCCTAATCGGCTGCCTCAGGGTTACGGGAGGTCGCAATCCGCAGCCGGGGAATCCCGACAGGTCCACGAGGGACTTGCCAGGCAGCCGCTCCCCTGGTCTGGGCACATACATGCAGCACACGAACGGCCCACCGACCGCTCCCGGGACTTACGGGTGGTGGTGGGCTGCCCGCGACACCTACGACGGTGCGCGACGCTCCTGGATCAAAAGATCCGGCTGGATGTCCCGCCTGAGGCGCCGACCGGGGCCGGACACGGGACGCAGCACTGTGGAGCAGTCTACAGGGGTTCAGGACCGCTTCCGACCCAGGTGCTTTCTCGTCCACTCCACGGCGTCCGCGTACCGCGCCTCGGCGCCGTGCCGGGTCGGGGTGTAGTACTCGCGGTCCTTGAGGGCGTCCGGCGCGTACTGCTGCTCGGCGATGCCCTCGGCCAGGTCGTGCGGATACACATACCCCTGCGCGTGGCCCAGCTTGGCGGCGCCCTTGTAGTGCCCGTCGCGCAGGTGGGGCGGGACAGGGCCCGCCAGTCCCTTGCGTACGTCGTCCAGGGCGGCGCCGATCGCGGTCGTCGCCGAGTTGGACTTGGGGGCGAGGGCGAGGGCGATGGTCGCGTGGCCGAGGGTCAGGGCGGCCTCGGGGAAACCGATCATGGCGACGGCCTGGGCTGCGGCGACGGCTATGGGCAGGGCGTTCGGGTCCGCGAGGCCGATGTCCTCGCTGGCGGAGATCATCAGGCGGCGGGCGATGAAGCGGGGGTCCTCGCCGGCCTCGATCATCCTGGCCAGGTAGTGCAGGGCGGCGTCGACGTCGGAGCCGCGGATGGATTTGATGAGGGCGCTGGCCACGTCGTAGTGCTGGTCGCCGTCGCGGTCGTACTTCACGGCGGCCCGGTCGACCGTCTCCTCCAGCGTGCCGAGGGCGATCTCCGTCTCGTCTTTGTCGAGGGCGGCCCCGGCGGCGGCCTCCAGGGCGGTCAGGGCCCGGCGGGCGTCGCCGCCGGCGATGCGCAGGAGGTGGGCCTCGGTGTCCTCGGGGAGGGTGACGGCTCCCTTGAGGCCGCGCTCGTCGCTGAGCGCCCGCTTCAGGAGCCCGCGGATGTCGTCGTCCGTGAGAGGTTCGAGGGTCAGCAGCAGGGAGCGGGACAGCAGCGGGGAGATGACCGAGAAGTACGGGTTCTCCGTCGTCGCCGCGATCAGGGTCACCCAGCGGTTCTCGACGGCCGGGAGGAGGGAGTCCTGCTGGGCCTTGCTGAAGCGGTGGATCTCGTCGAGGAAGAGGACGGTCTCCTTGCCGTAGCCGCCGGTGGCGCGGCGGGCGCCGTCGATGACCGCGCGGACCTCCTTCACCCCGGCGGTGATGGCGGACAGCTCGACGAAACGCTTGTTGGTGGCCTTGGAGACGACGTACGCCAGGGTGGTCTTGCCGGTGCCGGGCGGGCCCCAGAGGATCACCGACGACGGTCCCGCCGGGCCCTTGGCGCCTTCGCCGACCAGCCGGCGCAGGGGCGAGCCGGGTTTGAGCAGGTGCTGCTGGCCCACGACCTCGTCCAGGGTGCGCGGGCGCATGCGCACCGCCAGGGGACTGCCGGCGGGGTCCTTCTCCTGGCGTTCTTCTGCGGCGGCGGTGAACAGGTCGGGCTCCACGCTGGAAACCCTAAATCACCGCACTGACAATCCGGCCGGGCCCCGGGAGGCAGGGCCTCGGCCGGGCCGGAGGTCCGGGCTCAGCTGGTCCAGAAGTCCCACCAGCGGGTCAGGACCAGCATGCCGATGATGCCGATGTGCAGGACGGGCATGACCCAGGTGAACTCGCCGAAGAAGCTCTTGAGCCAGCTCGGCGCGGGCAGGAAGCCGCTGCGGATGTTGAACGACGTCACGTACCAGAACATGATGATCGTCGCGACCCAGGCCAGCGAGCACCACAGGCACAGCGCGTTGATGCGGTACAGCGACTGGTACATCAGCCAGGCGCAGAACACCACACCGAAGAGGGTGCCGGCGTTGAAGGTGAGCCAGTACCAGCGCGGGAAGCGGGCGCGGCCCAGCAGGCTCATGCCGACGCAGATGACGATGCCGTAGGCGACGAGCCCGAGCACCGGGTTGGGGAACCCGAAGACGGCCGCCTGCTTGCTCTCCATGACGCTGCCGCAGGAGACGACGGGGTTCAGGCTGCAGCCCGGCGTGAACGTCTTGCCCTCGACCTTGGCCTCGAGCAGCTTGAACTTGTCGATCGTGATGACCCACGCGGCAAGCAGGCCCGCCGCGCCGGTGATCACCAGCATCAGGGCGAACGCACGGCTGCCGCCCATCGACCGCGGCGCCGCCTCGGCACGCTCCGGCTCGGGCTCGGTGGAGACGTCTTTGACTGTCGTCTTGCTCATCACGCCGATTCCGTCACTTGAGAGTTGACCTTCTCCGGGCACGGCACATTGTGCCGTACACCGCCGCTCGCCCGCCGTTCACGGGACATAAGCAAAGGCGCGCGACGGGGTGAAGGCGTGGGGTTCAGGACAGCGGCGAAACACGAAGGAGGGCGGAAACCATGCGGTCTCCGCCCTCCGGAACAGCGCTACGGAAATCAGCCCAGTCGGGCTTCCAGTTCCGCCACGATCTCGTTGACGCCGACGGCCGTCTGCTCGCCGGACTCCATGTCCTTGAGCTGGACGACGCCTTCGGCGAGGTCGCGTTCGCCGGCCACGATCGTGTACCGGGCGCCGCTGCGGTTGGCGTTCTTCATGGCGCCCTTGAGGCCCTTGCCGCCGTAGGAGAAGTCCGCCGCGATGCCGACTTTGCGCAGCTCGGTGACCTTGGCGAACAGCACCCGGCGGGCCTCCTCGCCGAGCGGCACCGCGAACACGCTGGTGGACGCGGGGAGTTCGAGCTCCACGCCCTCCGCCTCCAGGGCGAGCACCGTGCGGTCGACGCCGAGGGCCCAGCCGACGGACGGCAGCGCGGGGCCGCCGATCATCTCGGACAGGCCGTCGTAGCGGCCGCCGCCGCCCACCGCGGACTGGGAGCCCAGACCGTCGTGGACGAACTCGAAGGTCGTGCGCGTGTAGTAGTCCAGGCCGCGCACCAGCTTCGGGTCGTCCTCGAAGGAGACGCCCGCCGCCGTGATCAGCTCGCGGACCTCCTCGTGGTACGCCTTGCAGGCGTCGCAGAGGTAGTCGCGCAGGAGCGGGGCGCCGGTGAGCTGCTTCTGGACCGACTCGCGCTTGTCGTCCAGGACGCGGAGCGGGTTGATCTCGGCGCGGCGGCGCGTGTCCTCGTCGATGTCCAGGCCGCGCAGGAAGTCCTGCAGCGCCGCTCGGTAGACGGGGCGGCACTCCTTGTCGCCCAGGCTGTTCAGCAGGATCCGGAAGTTGCTGAGGCCGAGCGAGCGGTAGGCCTGGTCGGCCAGGATGATCAGCTCGGCGTCCAGGGCCGGGTCCTCGGCGCCGATGGCCTCGGCGCCGACTTGGGAGAAGTGCCTGTAGCGGCCCTTCTGCGGGCGCTCGTAACGGTAGTAGGAGCCCGAGTACCAGAGCTTCACCGGGAGGTTGCCGGCCTTGTGCAGGTTGGCCTCCAGCGCCGCGCGCAGGACCGAGGCCGTGCCCTCGGGGCGCAGGGCGAGCTTGTCGCCGCCCTTGGTCTCGAAGGCGTACATCTCCTTGGTCACGATGTCGGTGGACTCGCCGACACCACGCGCGAAGAGTTCGACGCTCTCGAAGCCGGGCGTCTCGATGTAGCCGTAGCCGGAGTTGCGCAGGGGGGCCGCGATCGCCTCACGGACCGCCAGGTACTTGGCGGAGTCCGGCGGGATCAGGTCGTACGTGCCCTTGGGGGCCTGAAAGGTGCTCACGGAGGTCTCTCGTCACATTCCTCGTCGGGGAGCCGGCTGAGCTCCCTGGCCGGCGGCCACCTGCCGCAAGTACGGGTTGGTGGCGCGCTCCTGGCCGATGGTCGTCTGGGGGCCGTGGCCCGACAGAACCACGGTCGAGTCGTCGAGCGGCAGGCACACGCGGGCCAGCGAGTCGAGCATCTCGGCCATGTCACCGCCGGGCAGGTCGGTGCGTCCGATGGAGCCGGCGAACAGCAGGTCGCCCGAGAAGAGGATCGGCGGGATGTCCGCCGCCTCGGGCATGCCGAAGGTCACCGACCCCTTGGTATGGCCCGGCGCGTGCGCGACGGTCAGCTCCAGGCCGGCCAGTTCCAGCTTCGCGCCGTCGGTCAGCTCCTTGACGTCGTCCGGCTCCCCGATGGTCAGCTCGCCCATCAGCTGCATGCCGATCGAGCGGCCGAGCGCCTTCTCGGGGTCGCTCATCATGTACCGGTCCTCGGGGTGGATCCAGGCCGGTACGTCGTGCGCCCCGCACACGGGGACGACCGAGGCCACGTGGTCGAGGTGGCCGTGGGTGAGGACGACGGCGACGGGCTTGAGCCGATGCTTCTTCAGCGTTTCCTCGACTCCGGGGGCCGCTTCGTGGCCCGGGTCGATGATCACGCACTCCTCACCGGCGGCGGGGGCGACGAGATAACAGTTCGTCCCCCAGGCCCCGGCGGGGAACCCGGCAATGAGCACGATCGTCCTTCGTTTGTGTCGACACAGGTGGTTTGTCGGCGGGCGCCGCCTGTCGTCAGAGCCTACCGGCGCTGCCGATTCCTCAGCGAACCCATATACGGTACGGGGCACACGCGGGCGATCGGCTCAATGGACGCACGCGTACCGGTCGACACACACGACGCATGAGGAGAGAACCCGGTGGTCAGCCAGGAACAGCGGCGGCGTCAGCTCGCCCGGGAGAAGTTCTTGCGGCAGCAGCAGCGGCGTACGAACGCCCGGCGCAAGGCGCGCATGCGCAACGCGGTGATCGCGTCGGTGCTCGGCGTCACCGTCATCGGCAGCCTCGCGCTGTACACGACCGGGGTCCTGAAGGGCGACGACGACAGCAAGAGCAACGCCAACGCGGAGGTCACGCCGAGCCCGACCAGCGAGGCCCCGGACCCGTGCGAGAAGCCCGCAGCGGGCAAGGTCAAGACGGCGACCTGGAAGAAGGAGCCGGAGCTGACCATCGACAAGTCGGCGAAGTACACGATGAAGCTGGCGACGACGTGCGGTGACATAGACATCGCGCTCAAGGCGTCGGCCGCGCCGCACACGGTGAACTCGTTCGCCTTCCTCGCTGGCAAGGGCTACTTCGACCACACCAAGTGCCACCGGCTCACCGACGCCAACATCTACGTGCTGCAGTGCGGTGACCCACAGGGCACCGGAATGGGCGGCCCTGGGTACACGATCCCCGACGAGAACCTCAAGGACACGAGCCTCAAGGGCGGCATCTACCCGGCGGGCACGGTCGCGATGGCCAACCAGTACAACCCGCAGACGAAGGAGGGTCGCAATACCGGAGGCAGTCAGTTCTTCCTCGTCTACCAGGACAGTCAGCTCCCGGCCGACTACACACCGTTCGGCACTGTGTCCGAGGCCGGGATGAAGGTCCTGAAGAAGATCGCGGACGCCGGAGCCGAGCCCGCCGATCCCACGACGGGGAACACGGCACCCAACGCGACGGTCGTCATCAACAAGGCGACAGTCACCAAATCCTGACCGCCAACTGCGAAATTTCGGTCGCGCGGGATGCGGACAGGCAACCCGCCGGTCGCCTATGTTGGCCGTGACGAAACTGTGGACGATGCCCGGGGGAGCACAAGCCCCTCGCAGGCATCATGTGGAGGAGGCGCTGTGAGCAGCGACCCGTGGGGCCGCGTCGACGAGACGGGGACCGTGTACGTGCGTACGGCCGACGGCGAGCAGGTCGTCGGTTCCTGGCAGGCCGGCTCCCCTGAGGAGGCGTTGGCCTACTTCGAGCGCAAGTACGAGGGCCTGGTCGTCGAAATCGGCCTCCTCGAGAAGCGAGTGAAGACCACCGACCTGTCGGCGAAGGACGCCCAGACAGCGATCGACCACATCCGTGAGCAGGTCGACGCCCACCACGCGGTCGGTGACCTGGACGCCCTGCGGACCCGCCTGGACAAGCTGGTCGAGACCGTCGACAAGCGTCGCGAGGAGCGCAAGCAGCAGCGCGCGAAGCAGTCCGACGAAGCCCGCCACGCCAAGGAGGCGCTGGTCACCGAGGCGGAGGAGCTGGCCCGGTCCGACCAGTGGCGGGCCGCCGGTGAGCGGCTGCGGGCCCTGGTGGACACCTGGAAGGGTCTGCCGCGGCTGGACCGCAAGTCGGACGACGAGCTGTGGCACCGCTTCTCGCACGCCCGGTCGGCGTTCTCCAAGCGCCGCAAGGCGCACTTCGCGCAGCTGGACGCGCAGCGCGAGGAGGCCCGCAAGACCAAGGAGCGGCTGGTCGCCGAGGCCGAGTCGCTGTCCGGGTCGACGGACTGGGGTCCGACGGCGGCCCGCTACCGCGAGCTGATGTCGGAGTGGAAGGCCGCGGGCCGCGCCCAGCGCGAGCACGAGGACGACCTGTGGAACCGCTTCCGCGGCGCCCAGGACATCTTCTTCGCGGCTCGCAGCTCGGTCTTCGCCGAGCGCGACGCCGAGCAGGCCGAGAACCTGAAGCTGAAGGAGGAGCTGGCCGAGGAGGCCGAGAAGCTCCTGCCGATCGGCGACCTGAAGGGCGCGCGTGCCGCCTTCCGCTCGATCAACGAGCGGTGGGAGGCCATCGGTCATGTGCCGCGCGACGCCCGTCCGAAGGTCGAGGGCCGGATGCACGCCGTGGAGCGGGCCATCCAGGAGGCCGAGGAGTCGGAGTGGCGCCGGACCAACCCGGAGGCACGCGCGCGTGCCGAGGGTCTGACCGGTCAGCTGCAGGCCGCCGTGGACAAGCTGAAGGGCCAGATCGAGCAGGCCCGCGCCCAGGGCAACAACGCGAAGGCCGACAAGCTGGAGCGTGAGCTGGAGGGTCGGCAGGCCCTGCTGGACCAGGCGCTGAAGGGTCTGCAGGAGTTCGGCGGCTGACGGTCCGTCCGACAGCCTCGACGACGGCAAGGGCCCCGTACCTCGGGTACGGGGCCCTTCTCGTCGTATGCCTTGTGCGTTCTGCGACTGCCTTGTGGGTCCTACGACCGGCTGCGCGCCGAGGTCACGCGGTACACGTCGTACACGCCCTCGACGCCGCGTACCGCCTTCAGGACGTGCCCGAGGTGCTTCGGGTCGCCCATCTCGAAGGTGAAGCGGGAGGTGGCGACGCGGTCGCGGGAGGTCTGGACGGCCGCGGAGAGGATGTTGACGTGCTGGTCGGACAGGACGCGGGTGACGTCCGACAGCAGCCGGGAGCGGTCGAGGGCCTCGACCTGGATGGCGACCAGGAAGACCGAGGACTGGGTGGGCGCCCACTCGACTTCGAGGATGCGCTCGGGCTCGCGGGACAGTGACTCCACGTTCACGCAGTCACTGCGGTGAACCGATACGCCGCTACCGCGCGTGACGAAGCCGATGATCGGGTCGCCGGGCACCGGAGTACAGCAGCGGGCCAGTTTGACCCAGACGTCCTCGACACCCTTGACGATGACTCCCGGATCGGCGCTGGAGCGGCGCTTGCGGCCGCGGGTGCGGGTCGGCGGGACCGCCTCGTCGATCTCCTCGGTGGCGGCCTCCTCGCCGCCGAGCGCCTGGACGAGCTTCTGTACGACGCTCTGGGCGGAGACATGGCCCTCGCCGATCGCCGCGTACAGCGCGGAGATGTCCGGGTACCGCATCTCGTGCGCGAGCGTGACCAGTGAGTCGCCGGTCAGGATGCGCTGGATCGGCAGGTTCTGCTTGCGCATCGCGCGGACGATCGCGTCCTTGCCCTGCTCGATCGCCTCGTCGCGACGCTCCTTGGAGAACCACGCGCGAATCTTGTTGCGGGCGCGTGGCGACTTCACGAAGCCGAGCCAGTCGCGGGAGGGGCCCGCGCCGGCCGCCTTGGAGGTGAAGACCTCGACCAGGTCGCCGTTGTCCAGGGTGGATTCGAGCGGGACCAGGCGTCCGTTGACCCTCGCGCCTATCGTGCGGTGGCCGACCTCGGTGTGGACGGCGTAGGCGAAGTCGACCGGGGTGGCGCCCGCCGGGAGCGCTATGACGTCGCCCTTCGGGGTGAAGACGAAGACCTCGTTGCGGGAGAGGTCGAAGCGCAGCGACTCCAGGAACTCGCTGGGGTCCTCGGTCTCCTTCTGCCAGTCGAGGAGCTGCCGCAGCCACGCCATGTCGTTGATGGCGTCCTTGTCCTTGCCAGCCTTGGGCACGTCGGTTCGGACCTTGGAGGCGCCGGCGACGGCTTCCTGCTTGTACTTCCAGTGCGCGGCGATGCCGTACTCGGCACGGCGGTGCATGTCGAACGTGCGGATCTGGAGTTCGACCGGCTTGCCGTTGGGGCCGATGACCGTCGTGTGCAGCGACTGGTACATGTTGAACTTGGGCATCGCGATGTAGTCCTTGAACCGGCCGGGGACCGGGTTCCATCGCGCGTGCACGGTGCCGAGGGCGGCGTAGCAGTCGCGGACGGTGTCGACCAGGACGCGGATGCCGACGAGGTCGTAGATCTCAGCGAAGTCACGACCTCGCACGATCATCTTCTGGTAGACGCTGTAGTAGTGCTTCGGCCGGCCGGTGACGGTCGCCTTGATGCGGGCGGCGCGCAGGTCCTGCTGGACCTCGTCGGTCACTATGGCCAGGTACTCGTCACGCTTCGGTGCCCGCTCGGCCACCAGCCGTACGATCTCGTCGTACATCTTGGGGTAGAGGATCGCGAAGGCGAGGTCCTCCAGCTCCCACTTGATGGTGTTCATGCCGAGACGGTGGGCGAGGGGCGCGTAGATCTCGAGGGTCTCGCGCGCCTTCTTCTCCTGCTTCTCGCGCTTGAGGTAGCGCATGGTGCGCATGTTGTGCAGGCGGTCGGCGAGTTTGATGACCAGGACGCGGGGGTCCTTGGCCATGGCGACGACCATCTTGCGCACGGTCTCGGCCTGCGCGGCCTCGCCGAACTTGACCTTGTCCAGCTTGGTGACGCCGTCGACGAGCAGGGCCACGGAGTCGCCGAAGTCGCGGCGGAGCTGGTCGAGGCCGTACTCGGTGTCCTCGACGGTGTCGTGCAGCAGGCCCGCCATCAGCGTGGCCGGATCCATGCCGAGCTCGGCGAGGATCGTGGTGACGGCGAGGGGGTGCGTGATGTACGGGTCGCCGCTCTTGCGCTTCTGGCCGCGGTGCCAGCGCTCGGCGACCTGGTAGGCCTTCTCGATCTGGCGGAGCGTCGACGTCTCGATCTTCGGGTCGTTGCTGCGGACTATGCGCAGCAACGGCTCGAGGACCGGGTTGTACGGGTTGGAGCGCTGGACGCCGAGGCGGGCGAGGCGGGCGCGGACGCGGTTGGAGGAGCCGGTGCGGGCGGGCTGACCTGCGCTCGGACGGGGCGCGGGCGAGTTGACGGGCCGCTCGGGCGGGGCGGGCTTGGGTCGCGTCTGCTCGGCCGGCTTGTCGACGGGCGCGGACTGGGCATGCTCGACCGTCCCGCGCGGGTCGTTCTTCGCGTGCGACGCGTTCGGCGCGGGCTTCGCCGCGGGCGCCGAGGCGGACTCGGGCTTGGCGGCGGTCAGGTGCTGGGCCTCGTCTGGCAAGAGGGCTCCTCGTGCGCGATCCGGGTCCCCCGGTCAGGCTCCGGAGACCCCATGGTAGCGATCCTGCGCCCCAGGATCGCCTTCAGTCCGATGTGAGGGACGTCTACCGGTGGAACACGAGGGGCTGCCGCCGGATTCCGCGGCGTCTTCGGGGCAGTGGCCTGAGGGTGGCGGGAGTGTTTGCTGTGGCTGTCGTGGAGCCTGCTCACGGCCCTGGTTGACGACTGCGTGATGTGCCGGACGTGCGCGGTGCACCGTCTGTTTCGCGCCATCGGGATGCCGTCGGGTCGAGGGCGAGATCGCGATATGGAGAGGTGCCAGGTGGTGGGGGGTGGTGCCGGGGTCGCTGGGGCACTCCGGGGCGCGCAAGGCATGAGTGCTGGTGCGGGGCGCGCCTGGCGCATATGTACCGGGCGGGGCGCCCGCGTGGGCGCGATGGCGGGAGCTGCGGTGGGATGCCCCTGCGCGTGCGGGCGGCCGGGAGAACAGTGCGCGCCCGTCCTCGTGCTGCCCCTGACGCGCCGATGCCGCGCACCTGACGTACAGGCGCGCGGCATCGGGTGCTGCGGGGCAATGCCCTGCGCGGGAATCTGCGACGGGCGCGGAGCGCACCGGCTCAGACGGTGAGCAGCGACTCCAGCGGGGCTCCGTCCAGGGCCGGGGCCAGGCGGGTCCGGCCGCCGAGGAAGCCCAGTTCCATGAGGACGGCCAGGCCGGCCACCTCGGCGCCGGCCCGGCGGATCAGCTGGATCGAGGCCTCCGCGGTGCCGCCCGTCGCCAGGACGTCGTCGATGACCAGGACACGGTCGCCGCCGGTCAGGTCCTCGGCGTGCACCTCGATCTCGGCGGAGCCGTACTCCAGGTCGTACGCCTGGCTGAGCGTCGCCCCGGGGAGCTTGCCCGCCTTGCGTACGGGGATGAAGCCGATACCCGCGCGGACCGCGACCGGCGCGCCGAGGATGAAGCCCCGGGCCTCCAGGCCGACGATCTTCGTGGCGCCGGTGTTCCCGGCGATCTCGGCCAGCGAGTCGGTGAGCGCCGTGAACGCCGCCGGGTCCGCCAGGAGCGGCGTGATGTCCTTGAACATCACGCCCGGCTCCGGGTAGTCCGCGACGTCCCGGATACGGCTGAGCAGGAGTTCCTTGATGTCGGTCATCGGCGCTTCCCGGAGGGTCGGCCGCGACCGCGGCCCCTGGACGCGGGCTGGTTGCGCGGGCCGACGACCGCGGGAGCGGCGTCCTCCGGCTCGTCGGCGAGCGACTCGTCGGTGACCGGGGCGTCCTGGGACTCGCCCTGGGTGGCGGCCTGGGCGCGCTTGGCGAGCACGCGCTTCTTCAGGGCCTTCATCTGCGGCTCGCGCTCCTTGAGGTCGGCGACGAGCGGCGTGGCGATGAAGATCGAGGAGTACGCACCGGCCGCGAGGCCGACGAACAGCGACAGCGAGATGTCGTTGAGCATGCCGGCGCCGAGGAAGCCGCCACCGATGAACAGCAGGCCCGCCACCGGCAGCAGCGCGACCACCGTGGTGTTGATGGAGCGGACCAGGGTGCTGTTGATCGAGCGGTTGGCGATGTCGCTGTAGGTCCAGCGGGTCTGCTTGGTGATGTCCTTCGTCTGCTCCTTGAGGCTGTCGAAGACGACGACCGTGTCGTAGAGCGAGTAACCGAGGATCGTCAGCAGACCGATCACGGTGCCCGGCGTGACCTCGAAGCCGACGAGGGCGTAGATACCGACCGTGATGGTGATGTCGTGGATCAGGGCGACGAACGCGGCGAGCGCCATGCGCCACTCGAACGCGATCGCCAGATAGATCACCACGAGGACCAGGAAGATCCCGAGACCCTGCCAGGCCTTGTTGGCGATCTGCTCACCCCAGCTGGGGCCGACCAGCTCGCCGGTGACGTCCTTCTCCGCGACGCCCAGCTTCTCGGCCAGCTCCGCCGAGACCTTGTCGGCCTGCTTGGTGTCGATGCCCGCGACCTGAATGCGCAGCTTGGCGTCGTCGCCCTTGCCGAGCTGCTGGACGATCGCGTCGTGGCCGGACGCCTCTTCCGCGTACTCCTGCGCCTGGGACACCGAGACGCTGGTCTTCGGGGTGTTGAAGACCGCTCCGCCCTGGAACTCGATGCCCATGTTCAGGCCGCGTACCGCCAGGCCGACGATGGCCGTGATGGTGATCAGGATGGAGAGGCCGTACCAGATCTTGCGGTTGCCGACGAAGTCGTAGCCGACCTCGCCACGGTGCAGTCGGGCGCCGAGGTTGCCGAGCTTCGACATCTCACGCCTCCTTCGTCTCGATGGGGGCGGAGGGACGGCGGGTGCGGCGCAGCGGCGGCCTGGCACCCAGTCGCTTGGGATCGAGGCCGGACCAGGGGTGACCGTTTCCGAAGAACTTCGTGCGGCCCAGGATGGTCAGCAGCGGCTTGGTGAACAGGAACACGACGACCACGTCGAGCAGGGTGGTCAGGCCGAGCGTGAACGCGAAGCCCTGGACCTTGCCGACGGTGACGACGAACAGCACCGCGGCGGCGAGGAACGACACGAAGTCCGAGACGAGGATGGTGCGCCGGGCGCGCGGCCAGGCCCGCTCGATGGCGGGGCGCAGGGAGCGGCCCTCACGGACCTCGTCGCGGACGCGTTCGAAGTACACGATGAACGAGTCCGCGGTGATGCCGATGGCGACGATGGCCCCGCAGACGGCCGGCAGGTTCAGCGCGAAGCCGATGGTCGGGCCGAGCAGCGACATGATCGTGTAGGTCAGGGCCGCGGAGACCAGCAGCGACAGGATCGCGATGATCGACAGACCGCGGTAGTAGACCAGCAGGTAGATCACGACCAGGCCGAGACCGATGGCGCCGGCGATCAGACCGGCCTTGAGCTGCTCCTCGCCGAGTGCGGCGGTCACCGTGTTGACGCTGTCCTCGCTGAAGGACAGCGGCAGGGCGCCGTACGACAGCATGTTGGCGAGGCTCTGGGCCGACTCCTGGGTGAAGTTGCCGGAGATCTCGGCGCTGCCGCCGGTGAGGGCCTCGCGGACGGACGGGTCGGAGACGACGTCGTTGTCCAGGACGATGGCGAACTGGTTCTGCGGCTGGGTGTTCTGGGCCAGCTTGCCGGTGATGGCGCCGAACTTCTTGCTGCCCGCGTCCGTGAACTTCATGGTCACGACCCAGCCGGCGCCGGTCTGCGTCTGGAAGACGGCCTCGGCCTTGTCGACGTCCGTGCCGTCGACCTCGGCGGGGCCGAGGATGTACTTCTGCCACTGGCCCGACGAGTTCTGACCGCACGCGACGGTGGACTCCTCGGCCTTGGCGCCGTCCCCGGCCTTGGCGCGGGCCTCCTTGTTCGTGCAGTCCAGCGCGGCGTACTGCGCTTCGAGCTTGCCGCTGCCCGCGTCACCGGTGGGGCTGCCGCTCGCCGACGGGGAGGCGCTGGAGGAGGCGCTCGTGGACGGCGTGGGGTCCGCCTTCAGGGCGTCGGTGACGGCGCGGCCCTGCGTGGTGGAGGTGGCCGAGGGGCTGGTCGAGCCGGAGGGCGTCGCCTTGTCGGTCGCCTTCTCGGTGGAGTCGCCCGAGGCGCTGCCGGAGGCGCTCGGTGAGGGGGTGGCCGCGGCGGCGCCGGAGACCTCGGTGGCGATGACCGGGCGGAAGTAGAGCTTGGCGGTGGTGCCGACCTGGTCCCGGGCTTCCTTGGAGTTCGTGCCCTTGGGGATGTTGACGATGATGTTGCGATCGCCTTGGGTCTGTACCTCTGCCTCCGAGACGCCCAGACCGTTGACCCGGCGCTCCATGATCTGGACCGCGGTGTTCATGTTGGTCTGGTTGATCGCGGATTCCTGGCCGGGCTCGGCTTCCGCGCGGAGCGTGATGCTCGTGCCGCCGGCCAGGTCGATGCCAAGACGCGGAGTGGTGTGCCCCGAGGCGAACATCCCTCCGGTGAGCGCCGCGATGGCGATCAGGATGAGGGCCAGCGAGCGCCACGGCTTGCTCTGGGCGCTCGCGTTCCGGCCCTTCTTAGGTGCTGCCACCTTCTCGTACTCCCTCTCGGGCCACCTCGCGCCGGATCAGCGGGCGGGCGGCCATGACATGGTGTAGGGATCCCCGTGCGAGATCGGCATGCCCGGGGGCGCGCAGGCGTGGCCCGCGCGCCCCGGCACATGGCTACTTCGACTCGGAGTCGCCGTCGGTCTTCTTCGGCTCGTCGTCCGCCTTCGCCTCGGCGGCCACGGCGTCGGACGGCTCCTCGGCCTCGTCCTTTTCGTCCTTCTTACCGAAGTCGACGGGCTTCTCGTCGGAGGCGGCGGCAGCGGCGGGCTCGTCGTCCTCGGTGAGGGAGGAGGCGTCGTCCGGGACGACGTCGGACTTCAGGTCGTGCTCGATGCCGTGCACGATGCGGTTGTACTCGTCGTCGGAGAGGACGGCACCGATCGCGTTCTTGGCGAAGAGGAGCTCCACGCCCGGGCCGGCGTCAAGAAGGACGGTGTCCTCGCTGACCTCCTTGACGGTGGCGTACATGCCACCGATGGTGCGCACACCGGATCCGGGCTGCATCTGGTTCCGCATGTCGACGGCCTGCTGCTGCTTCTTCTTGGCCGACCGGGTCATCAGGAACATGGCCCCGATGAGCACGATGAACGGGAGGAGGGTCACGAGACTCACGGGTCGGAACTTCCTTCACACGACCGCGATGGTGAGCGGCCTTGATGGTTGGGGGATTGTGTGCCGCCGACAAAGGCGGCATCGGCGGAGTCTAAGCGAGTCTCCGCGCATGGAACAACGCTCAGCATGGCACCGGCGTTCCCCCCGCGGCCACAGAGCTCGCCGTCACGATGCCATCACGCCCCGAACAGGTCCTGTTGTCCGTTTCCCGCAGCTTGCGAGCGGGGCGGCGTGAGGCCGAGATGCGCCCATGCGGCGGGTGTGGCGACCCGGCCCCGTGGGGTGCGGGCGAGCAGGCCCTCCCGTACGAGGAAGGGTTCGGCGACCTCCTCCACGGTCTCGCGCTCCTCCCCCACCGCGACGGCGAGCGTGGACAGACCGACCGGGCCACCGCCGAACAGCTTCAGCAGGGCCTCGAGGACGGCGCGGTCGAGCCGGTCGAGGCCGCGGGCGTCGACCTCGTAGACGGCGAGGGCGGCCCCGGCGATGTCCCTGGTGATGATCCCGTCGGCCTTGACCTGGGCGTAGTCGCGGACGCGGCGCAGCAGGCGGTTGGCGATACGGGGTGTGCCGCGCGAGCGGCCGGCGATCTCGGCGGCGCCGTCGGCCTCGATCTCGACGTCGAGGAGGTTCGCCGAGCGGTGGATGACGCGTTCCAACTCGGCGGGCTCGTAGAACTCCATGTGCGCGGTGAAGCCGAAGCGGTCGCGCAGCGGGGGCGGAAGCAGGCCCGCGCGTGTGGTGGCGCCGACGAGGGTGAACGGGGGCAGTTCGAGCGGGATGGCGGTGGCGCCCGGGCCCTTGCCGACGATCACGTCGACACGGAAGTCCTCCATCGCCATGTACAGCATCTCCTCGGCGGGCCGGGACATGCGGTGGATCTCGTCCAGGAAGAGGACCTCGCCCTCCTGCAGGGAGGAGAGGATCGCGGCGAGATCGCCGGCGTGCTGGATGGCGGGGCCGGACGTGATGCGGATGGGGGCGCCCATTTCGGCCGCGATGATCATCGAGAGGGTGGTCTTGCCGAGGCCGGGGGCGCCGGAGAGCAGCACGTGGTCGGCGGTGGCGCCACGCGCGCGGGCGGCGCGCAGGACGAGGTCCAGCTGTTCGCGGACCTTCTCCTGGCCGATGAACTCGCCCAGGTCCTTCGGGCGCAGCGCGGCCTCGACGGCCTGGTCCTCACGGTCGGCGACAGAGTCCACCAGCCGCTCGGGGGCGGTGCTGTCGGTGGTGTCGTCCCAGTTCATGGAGTGTGCCTCGGGGGTCGCGGTGGGTGGCGTACGGGGGTGGCGTCAGGGGCCGTCGGTTCAGCGGGCTCTGTTGAGGGTCTGCAGGGCCGCCTTCAGCAACTGGCCCACCTGCGGCGTGCCCTCGGTGGCCTCGGCCTGCGGGGTCACGGCGGCGACCGCCTCGTCGGCCTCGCGGGTGGCGTAGCCGAGGCCGATCAGGGCGGCGTGCAGCTGGTCGCGCCAGCCCTGGGTGACCGGGGCGCCGACGGCGGGCGCGCCGATGGGCTCGCCCAGGCGGTCCTTCAGCTCCAGGAGCAGCTTCTGGGCGCCCTTCTTGCCGATGCCGGGGACGGCGGTGAGCGCCTTCTCGTCACCGGTCGCCACGGCTCTGCGCAGGGCGTCGGGCGAGTGCACCGCCAGCATGGCCTGGGCCAGGCGGGGCCCGACCCCGCTCGCGGTCTGCAGCAGCTCGAACGTCTGCCTCTCGTCGTCGTCCGCGAAGCCGTACAGCGTGAGAGAGTCCTCGCGGACCACCAGCGAGGTGTGCAGTTTGGCGGGCTGGCCCAGGCGCAGCGTCGACAGGGTGTTCGGCGTGCACTGGACGGCCATGCCGACCCCGCCCACCTCGACGACCGCGGCGTCCGGGGCGAGTGCGGCCACTGTGCCGCTGACGAAGGCGATCATGCCGTACGGCCTTTCGGTGCTTGGGCTTTGTGCGGTGCTTGGGCGTTGTGCAGGGCGACGGCCTGCTGGAGTCGGTTCTGCGCGGGGGCGCGCCAGATGTGGCAGATGGCGAGCGCTAGGGCGTCGGCGGCGTCGGCCGGTTTCGGCGGGGCGCTGAGCCGCAGCAGGCGGGTGACCATGGCGCCGACCTGGGCTTTGTCGGCGCGGCCGCTGCCGGTGACGGCGGCTTTGACCTCGCTGGGCGTGTGCAGGGCGACGGGGATGCCGCGGCGGGCGGCGCAGAGCATGGCGACGGCGCTGGCCTGGGCGGTGCCCATCACCGTACGGACGTTGTGCTGGCTGAACACCCGCTCCACGGCGACGAATTCGGGCCGGTGCTCGTCCAGCCACTGCTCGATGCCCTGCTCGATCGCGACGAGGCGCTGCCCCAACTCGGCGTCCACGGGCGTACGGACGACGCCGACGCCGAGCATGGTGAGCGGGCGTCCGGCGACGCCTTCGACCACGCCGACACCGCATCGGGTCAGCCCCGGGTCCACCCCCAGTACGCGCACGCGCCCTCCCTTTCGATCTCCCCCAGCTTCGCTGGGCGGTACCCCCAGTTTGTGCAGGCTATCGGGTGTCACCGACAACGCCGGTCACCAACGCCCGGCAAAGCGACGGGCCGACGGGGATGTCCCGTCGGCCCGCTGAGACCGTGAACTCCGCCGCGCCGCGGCAGCGTTACGCGTCGACCTTCTCCATGATCTCGTCGCTGACGTCGAAGTTGGCGAAGACGTTCTGCACGTCGTCGCTGTCCTCGAGCGCGTCGATCAGCTTGAAGATCTTCTTGGCGCCCTCCTCGTCCAGCTCGACCTGGACGGACGGCACGAAGCTGGAGTCGGCGGAGTCGTAGTCGATGCCGGCCTCCTGGAGGGCGGTGCGGACCGCGACCAGGTCGGTGGCCTCGCTGATGACCTCGAAGGACTCGCCGAGGTCGTTGACCTCCTCGGCACCCGCGTCCAGGACGGCGGTGAGGACGTCGTCCTCGGTCAGCTCGCCCTTGGGGACGATGACGACGCCCTTGCGGCTGAACATGTACGACACCGAGCCCGGGTCCGCCATGGAGCCGCCGTTGCGGGTCATGGCGACGCGGACGTCGGAGGCGGCGCGGTTGCGGTTGTCGGTGAGGCACTCGATGAGCACGGCGACGCCGTTCGGGCCGTAGCCCTCGTACATGATCGTCTCGTAGTCGGCGCCACCGGCCTCGAGACCGCCACCGCGCTTGATCGCGGAGTCGATGTTCTTGTTCGGAACCGACTGCTTCTTGGCCTTCTGGACGGCGTCATAGAGCGTCGGGTTGCCGTCGAGGTCGACGCCGCCCATGCGCGCCGCGACCTCGATGTTCTTGATCAGCTTCGCGAAGAGCTTGCCGCGCTTGGCGTCGATCACGGCCTTCTTGTGCTTCGTCGTGGCCCATTTAGAGTGGCCGGACATCTGCCTGTCTCCTTCGCGTAACCCATCTATGAACGAACGCCAGAGATCCTACAAGGACTCCGCTGTCCGGTTGGCGCGCACCATGTCGACGAACAGGCTGTGCACACGGTGGTCGCCGGTCAGTTCCGGATGGAACGACGTGGCCAGCGCGTTGCCCTGGCGGACCGCGACGATGTGGCCGTCGTGCTCGGCGAGGACCTCGGTCTCGGCGCCGACGGACTCGACCCAGGGGGCGCGGATGAAGACGCCCTCCACAGGATCGCCGTCCACGCCCTTGATGTCGACCGCTGCCTCGAAGGACTCGTTCTGCCGTCCGAAGGCGTTGCGGCGCACGATCATGTCGATGCCGCCGATCGTCTCCTGGCCCGAGCGCGGGTCGAGGATCTTGTCGGCGAGCATGATCATGCCGGCGCAGGTGCCGTAGACCGGCATGCCGGCCCGCACGCGCGCGCGGAGCGGCTCCATCACGCCGAAGAGGACGGCCAGCTTGGAGATGGTCGTGGACTCGCCGCCGGGGATGACCAGTCCGTCGACCTCGGCGAGCTCTTCGGGGCGCCGCACCGGCCTGGCCACGGCGTCGGCCGCGGCCAGGGCGATGAGGTGCTCCCGTACGTCGCCCTGGAGGGCCAGGACGCCTATGACAGGAGTGTTCATGGGTGAATTACCTGGGGATACCTGGGGTTACCGGGAATTACCTGAGTGCTCACCAGCCGCGGTTGGCGTAGCGCTCGGCCTCGGGGAGGGTGTCGCAGTTGATGCCGACCATGGCCTCGCCGAGGTTGCGGGACGCGTCCGCGATGATCTTCGGGTCGTCGTAGAAGGTGGTCGCCTTGACGATGGCGGCGGCGCGCTTGGCCGGGTCGCCCGACTTGAAGATGCCGGAGCCGACGAAGACGCCCTCGGCGCCGAGCTGGCGCATCAGCGCGGCGTCGGCCGGGGTGGCGACACCACCGGCGGAGAACAGCACCACCGGGAGCTTGCCCAGCTCGGAGACTTCCTTGACCAGCTCGTACGGGGCGCGCAGCTCCTTGGCGGCGGCGTACAGCTCGTTGTTGTCGAAGCCGCGCAGCTTGGCGATCTCGTTCTTGATCTGGCGCAGGTGGCGCACCGCCTCGACGACGTTGCCGGTGCCGGCCTCGCCCTTGGAGCGGATCATGGCCGCGCCCTCGGCGATACGGCGCAGGGCCTCGCCCAGGTTGGTGGCGCCACACACGAAGGGGGTCGTGAAGGCCCACTTGTCCGAGTGGTTGACCTCGTCGGCCGGGGTGAGGACCTCGGACTCGTCGATGTAGTCGACACCGAGGGACTGCAGGACCTGGGCCTCGACGAAGTGGCCGATACGGGACTTCGCCATGACCGGGATGGAGACGGCGTCGATGATGCCCTCGATCATGTCCGGGTCGGACATACGGGCCACGCCGCCGTCCTTGCGGATGTCGGCGGGGACCCGCTCCAGGGCCATGACGGCGACGGCGCCCGCGTCCTCGGCGATCTTCGCCTGCTCCGGCGTGACGACGTCCATGATCACGCCGCCCTTGAGCTGCTCGGCCATGCCGCGCTTCACGCGGGCGGTGCCGGTCTCGGGGGCCTGGTTTTCGGAGATGGACACGGGTGACCTCACACGGTGAAGAAGGGTTACTGCAAGCACCGAGGAAACGGGAGTGGACCAGTCCACAGCAAGGGCCAATAGGAAGCCGGTGGATCCTTTTCCGGGCTGCGGGCCCTGACCCGCTGGTCAGGCGGCTCTGTCGGCCAGTGCCGCGGGCGGCTCGTCGTCCATCTCGAACGCCATCGGGAACGGCGCGTGCCCGGCCAGCCGGAACAGGCGGACCTTGCGGTGCCGGCGCAGGGCGCGGGCCGCGCGTACGGCGTCGTTGTGGAAGCGGCGGGCCATCGGCACCCGGCGGACGGCCTCGGTCAGTTCACGGGCCGCCGCCTCTCCCCCGGGTGCCTCCCGTACCGCCTCCACCTGCTGGGCCTCGGCGAACACGGCCCGCAGCGCCTGGCTCAGCTCGCTCTCGGCGACCTCCCGCTGCTCCTCCTCGGCCTGCCGGGCGGCGTGGGCGGCCTCGTACAGGACGATCGACGCGGCCGGATCCAGTACGCCTGAGGTGGCCAGTTCCTGGGCCACGGAGGCGCGGCGCAGCAGTTGCGCGTCGAGCGCTGCGCGCGCCGCGTCGATCCTGGCGTGCAGCCGGTCGAGACGGCCGGCGGTCCAGCTCAGGTAGAGACCGATGGCGACGAGGGCTACGAGGATCCAGATCAGGGTTGCGGTCACGGGCGGAAAGCCTACGGGGGCGCCCGGTGAGGCGGACCACTTGCCCTGCCGGTGCCACGGTCCACCGGGTCAGCGGGGCCCGGGGCCTCCGTGTCACCGATGCCTCCGTGTCACCGATGCAGCCGTGTCACCGGTGCTGCCGTGTCACCGACGCTCCGGTGTCACCAACGCCGCGGTGGCCGTCAGTCCCGCGCCAACCCCAGCCGCGCCCGCAGCCCGCCGGCCCCGCCATCACCGGCCGCCCGCTCGTCCGCCGCCACCGCGGCCGCCCCCGCCGTCACCGTCTCGTACACCGACAGGATGTCCGCGCCGACCGTCGACCAGTCGAAGCGCCGTACATGCGTGCTGCCGCGCTCCCGCAGCTCCGCCCTCCGCGCCGGGTCCTCCAGGAGGCGCACCGCGGTCTCGGCCAGGGCGTCGGCGTCCTCGTTGGTGAAGAGTTCACCGGCCGCCCCCTGGTCGAGGACCTGGGCGAAGGCGTCGAGGTCCGAGGCGAGGACGGGGGCGCCGGCCGACATCGCCTCGACCAGGATGATGCCGAAGCTCTCGCCGCCGGTGTTGGGAGCGACGTACAGGTCGATGCTGCGCAGGAGGCGCGCCTTGTCCTCGTCACTGATCATGCCGAGGAACTCCACGCGGGAGCGCAGCTCGGCGGGCAGGGTCTCGACCGCCTCCTCCTCGTCGCCCCGCCCCGCCACCAGGAGCCGCGTCTGGGGGCGGGCGGCGAGGATCTTCGGCAGAGCCTTCATCAGCACCGGAAGGCCCTTGCGGGGCTCGTCGATGCGGCCGATGAAGCCGATGGTGTCGCCCTGCCACTCGGGGTTGGGCTCGGCCTTGGCGAAGAAGTCGACGTCGACGCCGTTGGGGATGACCACCGCGTCGCCGCCGAGGTGCTCGACCAGCGTGCGGCGGGCGTACTCGCTCACCGCGATCCGCGCGCTGATCTTCTCCAGGGCGGCCTGGAGGATCGAGTACGCGGCGATCATCGCCTTGGACCGGGGGTTGGAGGTGTGGAACGTGGCGACCATCGGGCCCTGCGCCGCCCAGCAGGTCAGCAGGCCGAGCGACGGCGAGGCCGGCTCGTGGATGTGCACCACGTCGAACCGGCCGTCGTGCAGCCAGCGGCGTACCCGGGCCGCCGACAGGAAGCCGAAGTTCAGCCGGGCGACCGAGCCGTTGTACGGGACGGGGACGGCGCGGCCCGCCGAGACCACGTACGGCGGCAGCGGGGTGTCGTCGTCGGCGGGGGCTAGGACGGACACCTCGTGGCCGAGCCGGATGAAGTACTCGGCGAGGTCGCGGATGTGGAACTGGACGCCTCCTGGGACGTCCCAGGAGTAGGGGCAGACGATGCCGATCCTCACGAGGGTCCCTTCGTGGGGTCCAGATCAGCGAGCCACAGGCGCTGAAGCATGTGCCAGTCCTCCGGATGTTCGGCGATTCCCGAGGCGAAGGCATCGGCCAGCGCCTGTGTCATGACAGACGTCTTCTCGGCCCGGGTACCTGTCTCCGGTACCTCGATCGGGGGATGAACTCGGCCTTGCATCACCGGGGAGTCGTCGTACCAGAGCGTGACGGGCAGCAGCAGCGCCCCGGTCTGCTGGGCCAGCAGCGCCGGGCCGGCGGGCATGCGGGCCGTATCACCGAAGAAGTCCACCTCGACGCCGGAGGCGGACAGGTCGCGGTCGGCGACCAGGCAGACCAGGCCGCCGTCGCGCAGCCTGCGGGCCAGCGTGCCGAAGGCGGTGCCGCCGCTGTGCGGCAGGACCTCCATGCCGAGGCCCTCACGGTAGGCGACGAAACGGTCGTACAGCGTCTCGGGCTTGAGGCGCTCGGCGACCGTCGTGAACGGCGTTTCGAGCTTGGTGGTGACCCAGGCGCCCGCGAGGTCCCAGTTGGCCAGGTGCGGCAGGGCGAGTATGACGCCGTTGCCCGCGGCCAGGCCGTCGGTCAGGTAGTGGACGTCCTTCGGGTCGAAGCCGCCCTTGACGCGCTCGGCGCTCCAGGCGGGGAGCCGGAAGGACTCCATCCAGTAGCGCAGGTACGAGCGCATGCCCGCGCGCGAGAGCTCGGCGAGACGCTCCGGGCTCGCGTCGGGCACCACGCGCGCGTAGTTGCTCTCCAGCCGCTGGACGCCCTTGCCGCGCTGCTTCCAGGCGAGGTCGGCGATGGTACGGCCGAGCCGTACGGCGACCGGTTCGGGAAGCTTCTTGACGGTGCCCCAGCCGAGGCCGTACAGCGCGTCCGTGAGGCGCTCCTGGGCACTCACTTCGCTGCCTCGCTCCCATGAGAGGCGTTCTGCTGAGAGGCGTTCTGCGGCTTCTCCTGGGCGGCCGCTGCCTCCGCCTCCGCCGACTCGCGGCGGACCGTGACGACGCGCTGGATCAGCGTCACCAGGCTACCGACCGCGACGATCCACAGGGCGACGGGCAGCAGGTACTGGATACCGGGTACCCCGAACTTGTGCAGGCCCGACAAACCGGCCGCGACCAACGAGATCACCAGGCGCTCTGCGCGCTCGACGAGGCCGTTGACCGCGACCGGCAGGCCGATCGATTCGCCACGGGCCTTGGTGTACGACACCACCTGGCCGCTGGCGAGGCAGAAGATCGAGACGGCGCACAGGACGAGGTCGTCGCCCCCACCGGCGTACCAGAGGATGAACCCGCCGAAGATCGCGCCGTCGGCGACCCGGTCGAGCGTGGAGTCCAGGAAGGCGCCCCAGCGGCTGGAGCGGCCGAGCTGGCGGGCCATGTTGCCGTCGACGAGGTCGGAGAACACGAAGAGCGTGATCACGACCGTGCCCCAGAAGAACTCGCCCATGGGGTAGAAGACCAGCGCGCCCGCGACCACACCGGCAGTGCCGATGAGCGTGACCGTGTCGGGGCTGACCCCCCGCCGGATCAGAAACGCGGCGAACGGCGTGAGAACACGCGTGAAGAAAGCACGCGCGTACTTGTTCAGCATGGCCTTCCCGAGGGTCGGTGTGGCGCCGTGCGGCCCCTGCTGGCCACCGGCTGGCCCATCGTAGCCACGCGCGCGTGAGCGCGACCGCCGGGCACTCGTCCACGGGTGGGGCGGCCCGGTTCACCACGGTCGGACGGCGCGATCACGTCCGCCGTATGGACGCACCGTGACGGGAGTGGAAAGCTCGAAGAACCGCGGGCGTCACCGGAGCCGCCATCGCACGCGGATCGGTATGTCCGCGCCCACAGTGACCTCACCGTGCACGGGAGGCAGGATCATGGGCGACAAGGCGAACGCACACCCCGGAGCCGCCGGCAGGGCTACGGCGGCCGACCACCCCGCGTCCGTACGGAATGTGGTGCTGGTCGGCCACTCCGGATCGGGCAAGACGACTCTGGTGGAAGCTCTCGCGCTCACCGCGGGGGCAGTGAACCGGGCGGGCCGTGTGGAGGACGGCGGCACCGTCTCCGACTACGACGAGATCGAGCACCGGCAGCAGCGCTCGGTGCAGCTCTCCCTCGTGCCGGTCGAATGGGACGGCATCAAGGTCAACCTTCTGGACACCCCCGGCTACGCCGATTTCGTCGGGGAGCTCAGGGCCGGTCTGCGAGCGGCGGACGCGGCCCTTTTCGTCGTCTCCGCCTCGGACGGCGTGGACGGCTCGACCCGCATGGTGTGGGAGGAGTGCGCGGCTGTCGGCATGCCGCGCGCGATCGTCGTCACGCACCTGGAGGCCGCGCGTGCCGACTACGAGGAGATGACGCGGATCTGCGCGGAGGCCTTCGGCGGGGACGATCCCGACGCCGTTCTCCCGCTGTATCTGCCGCTGCACGGCCCGCAGGGCCCGGACGGGCACGCGCCCGTGACCGGTCTGATCGGGCTGCTTTCGCAAAAGCTGTTCGACTACGCGTCCGGGGAGCGCAAGGAGTCCGAACCCGGCGAGGACCAGCTGCCGGAGATCGAGGAGGCCCGCAACCGGCTCATCGAGGGCATCATCGCGGAGAGCGAGGACGAGACCCTCATGGACCGGTATCTGGGCGGCGAGCAGGTCGACGTCAAGACGCTGATCGAGGACCTGGAGCGGGCCGTCGCGCGCGGCACGTTCTTCCCCGTCCTGGCCGCCGCTCCCGCCGCCGACGGTGCCCGGCAGGGCCTCGGCACGGTCGAGGTGCTGGAGCTGATCACGCGCGGCTTCCCGACGCCGCTGGAGCGTGAGGCGCCCCGGGTCACCACCGTGGACGGCAAGCCGCGCGAGCTGAAGCCGTGCGATCCGAACGGGCCGCTGGTCGCGGAGGTCGTGAAGACGGCGTCCGACCCGTACGTGGGCCGGGTGTCGATGGTGCGCGTCTTCTCCGGCACCCTGCGTCCCGACGAGACGGTGCACGTCTCCGGGCACGGGCTGGCCGACCGCGGGCACGAGGACCACGACGTCGACGAGCGGATCGGCGCCCTGTCCGCGCCCTTCGGCAAACAGCAGCGCACGCTCAGCCACGCCATCGCCGGTGACCTGGCGTGCGTGGCGAAGCTGAGCCGCGCGGAGACCGGCGACACGCTGTCGGCCAAGGACGACCCGCTGCTGATGGAGCCCTGGCAGATGCCCGACCCGCTGCTGCCGCTCGCCATCCAGGCGCACAGCAAGGCGGACGAGGACAAGCTGTCGCAGGGCCTGTCCCGGCTGGTCGCCGAGGACCCCACCATGCGACTCGAACAGAACCAGGCCACCCACCAGGTCGTGCTGTGGGCCCTGGGCGAGGCGCACGCGGACGTCGCCCTCGAACGGCTCCGCAGCCGCTACGGCGTGCAGGTCGACGTCGTGCCGCACAAGGTCTCCCTGCGGGAGACGTTCGCGAGCAAGGCGACGGGACGGGGGCGGCATGTGAAGCAGTCCGGTGGGCACGGGCAGTACGCCATCTGCGAGATCGAGGTGGAGCCGCTGCCGGGCGGCTCGGGCATCGAGTTCGTGGACAAGGTCGTCGGCGGTGCGGTGCCGCGGCAGTTCATCCCGTCGGTGGAGAAGGGCGTCCGGGCCCAGGCCGCCAAGGGAGTCGCGGCCGGCTACCCGCTCGTCGACATCCGGGTCACGCTGCTCGACGGCAAGGCGCACTCCGTGGACTCCTCCGACGCCGCGTTCCAGACGGCCGGCGCGCTCGCGCTGCGGGAGGCGGCGGCCGACGTGAAGATCCATCTGCTGGAGCCGGTCGCCGAGGTGTCCGTCCTCGTCGGCGACGAGTACGTCGGCGCCGTGATGAGCGATCTGTCCGGGCGGCGCGGCCGTGTCCTCGGCACCGAGCAGACCAGCGGTGGCCGTACGGTCATCAAGGCCGAGGTGCCCGAGATCGAGATCGGCCGGTACGCCGTCGATCTGCGGTCCCTGTCGCACGGCACCGCCCGGTTCAACCGTTCCTACGCGCGGCACGAACCGATGCCGCCGCAGGTCGCGGAAAGGATTCGTGAAGAGACACGCGACGCCTCATAGGTACGCGTGCGCGACACCTCATCGGTACGGGTGCGCGACACCTCGACAGGTGCAGGCGTACGACGCTCGGAGAAGCAGGCGCACGACGCTTCACGGAACAGGCGCGCGGCGCCCGGTGGTCGGCGCCGGCGCCACCAAGCGGCCCTTGCGGAACGCTCCCCTCCGCGTCGGCGGGCGGCTTCGGCCGTCCGCCGACGATTGTCGGTGGCGGGAGATACCCTGATCATTGATCAACAGGTGTGCGCAGTACGGAAGTCGGGAAAGGCCGCAGAAGCGACAGTGCGGCGATCGGGGGCGGGAATGACCGTTGAGAGCGGTTACGCGGACATCTTCGGTCCGCAGGTGCCTCGCACGGCCGGCGAGGGGCAGACGGCGACCTTCGCGCTGGCCTCGGCGGCCTACCGGGACAATCCGTACGAGGACATCAAGAAGGCCGACAACGAATGGCATCAGACCGATGTCAAGGCGGGCCGCAGCTGGGCGAAGATCTTCCGTCCCAATCTGGGTGAGGCCTTCTCACGGGCCGTGGTCGACCGGATGCTCGGCAGCGGCCGCAAGCCGCTGATCCAGTCCTTCGGCACCGAACCGCAGGTCGTCGTCGAGCACTGTCTGGCCGCCAACAACATCCGCAAGGCCCGCGACCGGATGCTCAGCGCCATCATGGTGATCTGCGGCGTGCTGTTCCTGCCGGGCCTGCTGGTGTGGCTGCTCGTGTTCCAGCTGCGCACCACCATCACCAAGCGGGACGCGAAGCGGGGCGGCGCGCTCGCCTCCGCACTGCTCGTCGCGGCGGGCGCGCTCGCCGTGATCTTCCTGATCCGCATGCCGTTCACCGGTTTCTGGGCCTGGTATGCGCGAGCCTCGGTCCTCATGCCCGTGGTCGGCTGGTTCTGGGCCAAGCAGGTCTGCGAGCGCACCGCGAAGGACCTGCGGGAGCGGTGGGACAGCCTGCTGGCCGGCAGCAGCGTCGGCGCGAAGGTGCCGGAGGCGGTGCCGACCAGCCCGACCGAGACCCAGGCCGAACAACTGCGCCAGTCCCTGGCCAAGTTGAGCGCCGAGCAGCAGTCCAACTCGGTGTTCTACGCCGGGCCCAAGGGAATACTCGGCATGGGCACCCGCTGGGGCAGCTGGCAGCTGGCCGAGGACTTGGTGCCGGCCGACCCGACGCGGGAGATCCACCCCTTCCGCAGCTGGGACGTCATCCGCTCGATCCATGACCAGCTGCGCATGCTGGAGCGCGGCCCGCTCAACACCGGTGGTTTTCCCAAGCCTTCGATACGGCACTGGGTCGTCACGCCGATCGCCGAGGGCGCGAAGGCGGTGTCCCGGCCGGAGGGCACGGACGTCGAGGCGTACCAGGTCAAGTCGCACGCGATACAGGACATCTGCAACAAGCAGCAGTTCGGCAGCGGTGACCGGCACTACCTGGGCGTCCAGTGGACGCTCTGGGACGGGCAGTTGATCATCACCATGCTGATCACGGTGACCGTGCTGCACGAGACGCTGCGCATCGAGGTCACCGGGCATGCCCTCGGCCCGGTGAACGGGCTCTTCCAGGAGAAGCCCGAGGCGCCCACCAAGGAGGTCAGCAAGTCGCTGAAGCCGTGGGAGACCCGCAAGGTGAAGCTTCCGCTGGTGAACAGCGACGAGGTGGTCCGGCTGGCGGTGCGCGCCCCGATCTCCTGGTATCCGCCGCTGCTGAACTGGCTCGGCGGGACGATAGGGCTGCCCGAGCCGTTCGGGCTGCGGCACGCGTGGGCGGATCAGCCGTGGCGGCACCGGTTCATGGCCGACGACGCGCTGCGGGCTGCTACGCCCGTGCTGCGGGTGGTGCATGCCTCGGCGATCAAGGTGCTGGAGGAGAACGGCGTGGACACCGAGAAGTTCGGTACGCGGTCGGCGTTCTTGAGTACGGCTGTGCAGGATCCGTCGCCCAGGAAGGCCGACGTCTACGACGCCTAGCCACAGCCGCGGGCAGTCGTGCCGCTGGGCCGGCTCCCGACCCAAAGAAGGGCCGCCCCCCGTAGCGCCGGGCTGCGCGACCCACCCCCGCCCCAGCCCGGCCGACGTCAGGGCATCAGCCCAGGCCAACTGTGCTTACGCCGGCCAAGCCTCCGCCAGCATCTTCCGCGTATCGGCAAGCAGCTGCGGCAGCACCCGCGTGTGCCCCACCACCGGCATGAAGTTCGTGTCGCCGCCCCAGCGCGGGACGATGTGCTGGTGGAGGTGGGCCGCGATGCCGGCGCCGGCGACCGTGCCCTGGTTCATGCCGATGTTGAAGCCGTGGGCGCCCGACGCGGTGCGCAGGGCGGTCATCGCCTGCTTGGTCAGGGCGGCGAGCTCGATGGTCTCCGGCTCGGTGAGGTCGGTGTAGTCGGCGACGTGGCGATAGGGCACGACCATGAGGTGGCCGCCGTTGTACGGGTACAGGTTGAGGACCGCGTACACCTGCTCCCCGCGCCTGACGATCAGCCCGTCCTCGTCGGACTTGGCCGGGATCGAGCAGAAGGGGCAGCCGTCATCGGCTCCGGGGCCGGTCGGCTTGTTCTCACCCTGGATGTAGGCCATCCGATGGGGCGTCCACAGACGCTGGAACGCGTCCTGGATCCCCACTCCCCACTGCTGCTCCGGCTCACTCGTCATGCGTGCAGCATATGGCTTCGTCCGTTCGCGGCGTGTCGCCGGGGCTCGCCTCCGCTCGGCCCGGGCCAAGCTGGGCCGGTGGACGATGACAGCCGTTTGGCCCGCTGGCAGCGGCACACCGAGGTGGCTCTCCTCGTGGCGTCGATGATCTTTCTCGCCTCGTACGCGGTCCGCGTCCTGGGCCATGGTCAGCTGCCGGAGCCCGTGCTCGACCTCTGCCTGGCGCTGACGTTCGCCGCGTGGGCCGCGTTCGGCGTGGACTACCTGGTGCGCTGGCGGCTCAGCGGGCAGCGGCTGGGCTTCGTGCACAGGCATCCGCTGGACACCGTGGTGCTGGTGCTGCCGCTGCTGCGGCCCCTGCGGATCGTGAAGACGTACGAAGCCGTCCAGCGTCGGCACGGGCGGCCGCGCCTCAGCCTGCACGCGCGCGTGATCTCTTACGCCGGGATGGCCACCGTGCTGCTCGGCTTCACGGGTGCCCTCGCCGTCTACCAGCACGAGCGCGGGGCGCCGGGCGCGACCGTGCGGACCTTCGGGGACGCCGTGTGGTGGACGTGCTCGACCCTCGCCACGGTCGGCTACGGCGACGTCACCCCCGTCACTCCGCGCGGGCGGCTGGTCGGCGTCGGGGTCATGGCCGTGGGGCTGGGCCTGCTCGGCACGGTGACCGGCACCTTCGCCTCGTGGCTGCTGCAGGCCTTCTCCCGCGAGGACGACGAAAGGCCCCCGGGAAGCTGATCTCCCCGGGGGCCCCGTCAGCTGCGATCAGACCTGCGCCCGCTCCTCGACGACCTGCGCGATCTTCGCGATGGCCTCGTCGAACGGGATGCCGTTCTCCTGCGAACCGTCGCGGTAGCGGAAGGAGACGGCGTTGTTGGCCATGTCCTCGTCGCCCGCGATGACCATGAAGGGCACCTTCTGCTTCTGGGCGTTGCGGATCTTCTTCTGCATACGGTCCGAGGACGAGTCGACCTCGACCCGCAGGCCCTTCTTCTTCGCGGCCGCGGCGAACTTCTCCAGGTAGTCCACGTGCCCGTCGCCGATCGGGATGCCGATCGCCTGGACGGGGGCCAGCCATGCCGGGAAGGCGCCCGCGTAGTGCTCCAGGAGCACGGCGAAGAACCGCTCGATCGAGCCGAAGAGGGCCCGGTGGATCATGACCGGACGCTGCTTTGAGCCGTCCGCGGAGGTGTACTCGAGGTCGAAGCGCTCCGGCAGGTTGAAGTCGAGCTGGATGGTCGACATCTGCCAGGTGCGGCCGATGGCGTCCTTGGCCTGGACGGAGATCTTCGGGCCGTAGAAGGCGGCGCCGCCCGGGTCCGGGACCAGCGGCAGGCCCTGCTTCTCGGCGACCTGGCGCAGGGTCTCGGTCGCCTCCTCCCAGACCGCGTCGGAGCCGACGAACTTCTCCGGGTCCTTGGTGGACAGCTCCAGGTAGAAGTCGGTCAGACCGTAGTCGCGCAGCAGGTCGAGGACGAAGGTGAGCAGCTTGTCGAGCTCGTCGGACATCTGCTCGCGGGTGCAGTAGATGTGCGCGTCGTCCTGGGTGAAGCCCCGCGCACGCGTGAGGCCGTGCACGACGCCCGACTTCTCGTACCGGTACACGGTCCCGAACTCGAAGAGACGCAGCGGCAGTTCACGGTACGAACGGCCGCGCGCGTCGAAGATCAGGTTGTGCATCGGGCAGTTCATGGGCTTGAGGTAGTAGTCCACGCCCTCGTCGAGCTGCATGGGCGGGTACATGCCCTCGGCGTACCAGTCCAGGTGGCCCGAGGTCTCGAAGAGCTTCCCCTTGGTGGCGTGCGGGGTGTAGACGAACTCGTAGCCCGCCTCCTCGTGGCGGCGGCGCGAGTAGTCCTCCATCACCCGGCGGATGATGCCGCCCTTGGGGTGGAAGACGGCGAGGCCGGAGCCGATCTGCTCGGGGATCGAGAAGAGGTCGAGTTCGCTGCCCAGCTTGCGGTGGTCGCGCTTCTCGGCCTCGGCGAGGAAGTCGAGGTGCGCCTTCAGCTCGTCCTTGGACGGCCAGGCGGTGCCGTAGATGCGCTGGAGCATCGGGTTCTTCTCGCTGCCCCGCCAGTAGGCGGCCGCGTTGCGCATCAGCTTGAACGCCGGGATCGCGCGGGTCGACGGCAGGTGGGGACCGCGGCAGAGGTCCTTCCAGCACAGGTCGCCGCTCTTGGCGTCCAGGTTGTCGTAGATCGTCAGCTCACCGGCGCCGACCTCGACGTCCGCGCCGTCCTCGGAGGAGGCGGAGCCCTTGAGGCCGATCAGCTCCAGCTTGTACGGCTCGGAAGCCAGCTCCTCACGAGCCGCCTCGTCGGTGACGACACGGCGGGAGAAGCGCTGCCCGCGCTTCTGGATCTCCTGCATCTTCTTCTCGATGGCCTTGAGATCCTCGGGCGTGAACGGCTTCTCGACGTCGAAGTCGTAGTAGAAGCCGTCCTTGACGGGCGGGCCGATGCCCAGCTTGGCCTCGGGGAAGAGCTCCTGCACGGCCTGCGCCATCACGTGCGCGGTGGAGTGGCGCAGGATGTTGAGGCCGTCCTCGGAGGAGATCTCGACGCCCTCGACCTCCTCACCGTCGGAGAGCACGTACGACAGGTCCTTGAGCTCGCCGGCCACGCGCGCGGCGATGATCGAGCGCTCGCCGGCGAAGAGGTCGGCGGCCGTAGTGCCCGTCGTCACCACGCGCTCTTCCCGCTCGGAATCGCGTTGGATGATCACACGGACGTCTGACACCGGTCTCTCCTGACTGAAGGTGGGGTGCGGCGCCATACCAGGAGCGCGCGCATTACGCGATCGTACCGACCCCGGACGGCCGACCGCGAAACGGTCACCTCGAGTCCCGGACGGCACCACGCGGTCCCGCCGGCCTCCCCCGTCCTCGGGAGACCGCCCTCAGTCGTCCCGCTCCTCCCCGCCGCACGCCTCCTCGAAGAAGTCCAGGTCCTCCTGGAGCGACTTCATCAGCCGGTCCCGCTCGGCGTCGTCCACCTGTACCGGTACGACGCCGGCGGCCCCCGTGAGCTTGCGGAAGCCGCCGCGGCTCTCCAGGCGGCCGTGCACCCGCACCGGCAGTCCGACGAGGTGCGCGTGGCCGGCGATGCGGTACGCCTCCTCGTCCAGGGTGAGCCGGACGTGCGGCACTTCGGCGCCCGCGAGCACGCGCATCCGTACGGTGCCCTCGCCGCGCGGCCCCGACCTGCGCATCCGTACGACCGCACCGGTGAGCCTGACCGGCACGGACGGCTCCTCGCGCAGATAGCGGGCCCCGGCCTCGCGCAGCACGGGCAGGTCGCCCGGCGAGAACTCGACGGGCTCGACACCGGCCGCGCAGTCCTCGGGCACCCCGGCCCCGGGCGCCCACTCGACGGCGATGCGCGCGCCCTCGGTGCCGCGCACCAGCGCCACCAGCGCTTCGGTGAGCTCGCGGCTGACGCCCGCCTCGACGGCGCCGTCGAAGGCGTCCATGCCGCCGGCGGCCCGCTGGTAGTCGATGGCCTCGCGGGCGGCGTACAGGGCCTGGTGGAGGCGTACGGCGAGCGGGCGCCCCGTGCTGACGGGCACGAAGGCGGTGAGGCCGTGCCCGTCCGCCGCGGCGCCGACGAGCACGCTCTCCAGCATCGCGGCGGCCGAGCGGCGGTGCCGGGCGCCGTAGTAGCCGGCCCGCGCGCGCGTGGCGAGCGCCGCGGCGAGGAGCATCTGGCGGGCGGCGCCGCGCTGCTCCTCCTCGACGGTCCACGGCGCGGCCCCGGCCGGCCCGCTGGGCGCGTCCCGCGACCAGCGGATCTCGTCGCTGGGCACGGCGAGCCCGACCAGCACCTCGCGCGCAGAGGGTGTGCCGCTGCGGGACAGCGCGACGAGCGCCTCGCCGAGCAGGTCGTCGCTGTCGGGGAAGGCGCGGGACTCGGGGACGAGCAGGCTCGTGCCGTTGCCGCCCGGCCCCGGCGGGGTCCAGCGCCCGTAGCGGCCCGCCGCTCCCCCGCGCCGCTGCCAGCCGTGCCGGTGCAGCAAGGCGCTGAGCACGGCGGGGTCGACCTCGCCGGGCTCGGGGGGACGGTCCCAGGACGCGTCGACCGGGTGCGGCCGTACTGGTCGTACCGGCTCCTCCAGGGGGCGATGCGTCACGGTTTGCCTCCCGTTCCGACCCGCGTCATGATCTCGCAGAGCGCCCGGTCGTCGAAGATGCGTGAGGTCGGTATCCGCACGGTGGTGCGGCGCCGCCCGGTGATCGGCTGTCCGGCCAGGTTGACCCAGTAGCAGCAGTGCCGCAGGTCGAGCCGGTCGTGGCCGGCCCGCAGCCACTGCTCCTGCGACCTCGGCACGATCATCACGACCAGGATCTTGTGCACCGAGACCGGGGTGCGGGCGAGCTTCGCCAGGTGGTCGTTGTCGAGCGTGAACGAGAAGAAGCGGCCGGGAGGGTTGGGCGCGAGCTGGTACGTCGCCTTGAGCTGGACCTTGATGGTGACCTCGTCGTCGACCGTGTGGCCGGGCGCGCTGTGGCTGACGTGCCAGTCGATGCCGTTGTCGGGAAACGGCTGGGACAGCGAGCATCCGGCCGCCGCCGCGACGGCGTGCAGATAGCCCACCTGCAGTGTCTCCATGCAGGCGGTAGTGGCGAGTGAACCGCGATGGGGGCCCGTACGTTCGGGCAGCAGCCCGCCCCGCTCGGGCTGCGCTATCGCCATGACCAACAGCCTTCCACGCCAGGTGAATACCCGTAGCGGGCCGCTGAACTGCAAAGACCCGCACTCCTGTTGTGTCCTCCCGGCGTACGCCGCAAACGGCCCGGGTATCACCAAACGGGCAGAAGACGGTACGTCAGCTGCCGTGGGTGAACGAGGGGTTGTGTAGGTATGGCGTGCTGGTATGAAGGCCCGCTGGCGGCATTCGACACGGAGACGACAGGCGTGGACGTCGAGACCGACCGGATCGTTTCGGCGGCCGTCGTCGTCCAGGACGCCCCGGGCACCCGGCCACGGGTGACCCGGTGGCTGGTGAACCCGGGCGTGCCGGTGCCGGAGGCGGCGACGGCGGTGCACGGACTGACGGAGGAACATCTCCAGCGCAACGGCCGCTGGCCGGCGCCGGTGATGCAGGAGATAGTCGAGGAACTGGCCGGTCAGGCGGCGGTGGGCCGGCCGATAGTGGTGATGAACGCGCCGTTCGATCTCACGCTGCTGGACCGGGAGTTGCGGCGCCATCGCGCGTCGTCCCTGGACCGGTGGTTCGAGACGTCGCCCATGCTGGTGCTCGATCCGCGCGTCCTCGACAAGCATCTGGACCGCTATCGCAAGGGCCGTCGCACCCTGACCGACCTGTGCGCGCACTACGGCGTCACACTGGACGGCGCGCACGACGCGGGGGCCGACGCACTGGCCTCGCTGGAGGTCGTACGGGCGGTGGGCCGCCGTTTCGCAGGCCGCCTGGAGCGCCTGTCCCCCGCCGAGCTGCACACGCTCCAGGCGGTGTGGCACGCGGCACAGGCACGCGGCCTGCAGGCGTGGTTCGCCCGCAGCGGCAGCGAGGAGGCGGTGGATCCGGCGTGGCCACTGCGGCCCGATCTGCCGGCGGCGGCGTAGACCTTCCGGCTCCGGCCGACGACAACGCCGTTTCCGGGGGCGTGGGTGGCGGAGCCCCCACACCGCGCGGCGAAGCCGCGCACAACACGAAGAGAGCGACGTGTGTCCGCGCTGTCTGCGGACACACGTCGCTCTCGCGATCGTGGGCGATACTGGGTTCGAACCAGTGACCTCTTCGGTGTGAACGAAGCGCTCTCCCGCTGAGCTAATCGCCCGGGAACGCACTGAACAATACAGGTCCCGGCGGGTCTCCATCAAACCGCTTGGTGACCACTGGCCAAGTAGGCCGCCAGGCCTCGCCGCCCGGACCGCATCATCAGCCGGTGATTGGCGCGGAAGACCGGCCGCCCGGGTACGGCGAGACGCCGCAGCAGCGGCTTGTGCACATCGACGACCTGCTCGTAGCGGGCCATGGTCCCGGCGCCGCGCGGCGCGAGGGTCCAGCGCGCCCAGCCGTCGATGTCGCCGGACATCGCGATCTCCAGCACTCCGGCCGCCCGGTCCCGCCGCACCTCACGGGCGGTGAAGACCATGTCGTACGGCAGGACGGAGCGGATCGTGATCACGCCGGTGGTGTCACTGAGTTTGTTCACCTGGCGCACCTGGGGCCACCAGCGGGGGTAGTCCTCGGCGCGCTCCAGCACGTCGTAGACGGCGGCCGGCGGCGCGTGCAGGGCCCACAGGCTGCGGAAGCGGTAGTGGCTCCAGTCCATGGGCCGAGTCTGCCCGCGTGCGGCGGGTTCCGCCGCATCTGAGTACGTTCTGAGTACGCGCACTCATGCCGTACGACGTGACGCGGGCCACACTCCAGACATGACGCACTTTCCGCCACCGGCCGAGGAGTTGCGGCTCCTCGACCTCGAGCTGCGCCAACTGGACGCCCGCCGCGCCCAGTTGCTGCACCGCCGGGCCTGGCTGGTCACCGCGCTGCACGCTGCGGCACGACCGAACCCTGCGCCCCTCGCACCGCCCCGCCCGGAGGCCTCGGCACCCCGGGTCCAGAACGTCCTGCTGGTCCTCGGCGGTGTCCTGCTCACCATCGCCGCGATGGCGTTCACGCTGGTCAGCTGGGGGCAGATGGGAATCGCGGGGCGGGCTCTGGTGCTCGGCGGGGTCACGGTGGCGGTCCTCGCCGTGCCGGTGCCGCTGCTGAAGCGCGGGCTGCGGTCGACGGCCGAGTCGGTGGCGGGGATCGGGCTCGCGCTGACCGTGCTCGACGCGTACGCGCTGCACCAGGTCGGGCTCGCCGACGTGGACGCCACGGGCTACGTCGCCGCCGCTTCGGCCGTACTGGCGGCCCTGTGGACGGCGTACGGCCTGCTGCCGCGCACCTCGGAGCTGCGTCTGCCCCTGCCCGCCGCACTGGTCGCGGCGCAACTGCCCCTCGTCCTCTGGGCGGTGGCGGCCGACGCGGGCCCGTACTGGATCACGGCCGCCATGCTCGTGACCGCCGGGCTCGACACGGGTGTGGCGCTCCGGGTGCCCGCCGGGTCGGCACGGATCACCGCCGTGATCGGTGCGTACGGCCTGGGCGCCTGGGGCGTGTGGGCCGCCGGCTGGCTGTCCTGGACCGCCACCGGCCCGAGCGCCGCCGCCCGTGCGGCGGCGCTCCTCCTCTTCGCGGCGGGCGTCGCGCTGACGGCGGCCTGGCAGCGGACGGCCGAGAAGCACGCGGGCGGCCTCGCGGTCACCGCCGGCCTCCTCACGGTCGCCGCGCTCGGCGGCACGGCCCGCCCCGCGCTGCCGGCCGCCTGGACGGTTCCGGCGTATCTGGCGTGCGGGATCGCGCTGCTCGCGGCGGTACGGCTGGACCGGCTGCCGGAGCCGGTACGGCGCGGGCTCGTCCGGGCCTCCGCCGCCGTACAGGGGCTTGCCCTGCTGTGGACGCTGCCTGTGGTGGGGGTCGTGCTGCTGGGTCCGGTCGCGTGGGCGGAGCGGGTGTGGTCCGGGGCGCCGGTAGACGTACGGGAGGCCGTGACGGTCGACGTGCCGTGGCCGCCGGGCACGGAGACGGTGCCCGTCGTCCTGGCGGTCGTCTCCGTCGCACTGTTCCTCACGGCGCGTGACACGGTCTGGCGGCCCCGGGCGCTGACCGGTGTGCTGGTGCTGGCGTGGGCGACGGCGCTGGTTCTTCCGGCGGTGCTCGAAGTCCCGTACGCCGTGGGCCTGGTGGCGCTCGGGATCACGGCGGCCGGAACCCTTGCGGCGGCAGCGTGGATACGGCCGTCCGAGCGCCCGGAGACGAAGACGGCGACGGAGGAGCCCTCAGCGGCCGCCACGGAGAACGGCACAACCGTCGCCTTCCCGACCCCCGGCCCCACCGCCACGGTCCTCGCCCTCCTCACCTCGCTCCCCCTGTCCTTCCTCTCCCTGACCACCGAGCCCGCCACCCTGGCCGTGCTCGCCACACTGACGGCACTGTTCGCGGCGGCCTCCTGGAAGCCGCACCTCGCCCCCATCACGGCCCCGGCCTCACTCACGTACGCCGCCGCGCTCGCCTGCGCGACAGGAGCCGCGGCCGGCTGGCAGCCGCAGTACACCGCCCTGCTGGTGCTGGCGGTCCCGGTGGCGGCGGCCCTGCTCGCGGCGCGGCTCGGTGACCCGAGGGTGAAGGCGCCGGTCGAGGTGGCGGGTGGGATCGCCGCACTGCTCGCCATCGGGCTGGCCGCGGTCCGGGCCGACCTGCCGATGCTCGCCCTGGTCCTGGCGCTCTGCGGTGTGATCACCGCCGGTACGGCGATCCGCCCCGACCGCCGCCCCGTCGGCCACGCCTCGGCCGCGCTCTTCGTCCTGGCCGCCTGGGTGCGCCTGGCGGCCTGGGACATCGCAACGCCCGAGGCGTACACGCTGCCGGTCACCGTGCCGGCCCTGCTCGTCGGCGCCCTGCGCAGGCGCCGCGATCCGCAGACCTCGTCCTGGACGGCGTACGCCCCCGGACTCGCCGCCACCCTCGTCCCGAGCCTCCTCACGGCCTGGGGCGACCCACACTGGACGCGCCCCCTGCTGCTGGGCCTCGCGGCCCTGGCGGTCACCTTGCTGGGCGCCCGCCACCACCTCCAGGCACCACTGCTGCTCGGCGGCTCGGTACTGGCCCTGGACGCCCTGCACGAACTCGCCCCGTACATCGCCCAGGTGACCGACGCCCTCCCCCGCTGGGTACCGCCGGCCCTCGCCGGCCTCCTGCTGCTGGCCGTCGGAGCAACGTACGAGCAGCGTCTGAGGGACGCCCGAAAGATGCGGAACTTCTTGGGGAACATGCACTGAAACGCCGCAAAGGGGCGCGGGGCCGTATCACTATGCGGCCCCGCCGCGTGGGCGCGACCAGCCACAACCGACCCGCAGTTCCCCACAACCCGCTACGGCATCCTGTCCCCCAGCAACGCCAGATTCTCGATAGCAGCCAGCCCGTACAACGCCGTGTCATTGGTGGACACCCAACTCGCCTCACTACCCGCGACCAGTGCCACCGGCCCCCTGACCTCCTCCGTCTTCCACGGCGCCGACTCCTTGTAGCCGTCGGAGTTGTAGAACTTCTCCCAGGCTCGCTTGGCCAGCTTCTCGTCCCCGGTCTGGACGGCGGCGTACGCGTCGAGCCGTGAGTGCCCCTGGAAGAGCAGCAGCGTGCCGAAGTTGGAGCCGTAACGCGCCGCCTGCTCCGCCTTCGTCGCGTTGAAGTAGCGGCAGTAGTCGAAGTACGCCTCGTTGAACTTCGGCATGTCGACGAGGTCGATGAGCTCGGCGCACACTTCGTTGAGGCCGAAGACGGCGGAGAGGTGCGACACCCCGACCACCGGCTTGTCGGCGACCGCGAACTTGCCGGTGTCGAGGTCGTAGAGCCCGCTGCCCTGCACGAAGCCGTTCGGCTGGGCGGCGATCGTCTCCATCGTGGAGAGCACGCGCGCGCGTGCCTTCTCCCACTTGGGTCCCTTGCGCTCCCATTCCGTCAGCCACGCCGAGACGAGCCCGCTCCAGTCCGTGCCGAAGCCGATCGACAGCGCGTGCCGGTCGGGCGTGTACGGCTCCGTGCGGATCTTGCGGATGGGGTCGAGGACCAGGAACGTCTCGTCGGAGTCGACGTTGGCGTGCATGAGATCGCCCACACGCTCGTCGGCGGTGAGGAAGTAGTAGTAGCGGCGGTAGGTCGTGTTGGCGATGCGCTGCTGCTTGGCGCTGTCGGCGTAGTGCTGGACGCCGTGCCGGGTGCCGAGGCCCGCCCACTCCCCGAGGTGGTAGACGTCGACCTCGCCGGTGTGCCGGGTCATCGCCTCGGCGAACCGGAAGATGTCCGCTCGGCCGGAGCGCAGATACGCGAACCACAGCCAGAGGTCCGGCGAGAGCTCGGAGTTGTCCCAGGCGTAGCCGCCGATGTCGTACCGCCACTGGTGTCTGACGGTGTCGTAGGTGTGCATGATGTCGCCGTAGTCCCAGAAGCCGTACCAACGACGCATCTCCACCTGGTCCTTGTAGTAGGTGAAGAGGAAGTCGAGGTGGTCCTCGATCTTCGCCTTGGCGGGCGTGGACCGGTCCGGCTCGGAGTACAGCCCCGGGCCGAAGACCTTGGCCTTGATGAGCTGCTTGGGCGGGGCCGCGAGCTGCGGGAGCACCCGTACGGCTTCGATCTGCTGGGCCAGGGCCTCCGCCGACGGGGTCGACTCGTTGGCCCAGAAGAGGAGTTCGGAGGTGCGGGCGATGCCGTACGGGGTGCCGAACTCCGGCTCGTAGTCCTCGTAGGTGATGTTGAGGCCTTCGAGCTGCTCGGGGTAGGTGTCCTGGCCCATGCCGTCGTGGTAGAAGCGCAGGTCCATGGGCTGTGCCTCGGGCGACCAGAGCCACATGGTCACGTCGGCCTCGTCGGTGTGGGCGTCGCGGATGTCGAGCTGGGCGGGGAACTTCTCCCAGAAGTCCCGTAGTCCGAAGGACAACCCGCCGCTGACTCCGCCGACGTACCCGAACCCGGAGGCCCTCCTGCCGCCGCCGGCACCGATCCAGCCGTGGCCCTTCTTGGTCCTCTTGCGCAGGGTGAAACCGTCGGCGGACAGCTGGGAGAGCGTGTAGTCGCCCCACTCGGGGATGTACTGCAGCCGCGTCGTCACCCGCTGGTCCCAGGTGGCCGGGTCGGGCAGCTTCTGCCCCGCGAACTGCGCCGCCTGCACGGCCGCCCCCGGGTCGCGGCGCAGTCCGGTGATGCCCTTGACCGCCTCGCGGAGCATGCCGGTGCCCTCGCCGCCGATGCGGATGTGGCGGTCGTAGGACTGGTCGCGCATCGGCACGGTGAAGCGCACGCCGATGCCCCGGATGAAGTCGCCGCTCGCCTTGCCCGGCTCCTGGGTGCCGTCGTAGGTGATGGTGTGCACCATGCGGAAGGAGTCGGCGCCCGCGTAGAAGTAGAGGCGGATGGAGAAGGGGAGCCAGCTGCGGCTGCCCTTGCGGTGTTTGCCGTCGATGCGGACGACGGCCCGGACCGGTCCCTCCTGCTCGACGGTGACCTCGGAGATCGCGCCGTCGAAGCGTTCGGTCCTGACCGCGCCCTGGTCCTCGTCCTCGATCTCCGGCTGGCGGATCAGCACGAGCCGACCATTGCGGGCGATCTCGGTGGACCCCCGGGTGACCGACTTGACCAGGGTGGCCCCGGATTTGCCGATCTTCGCGGTGATGACGCCCGTCGATATGTCGACGGTGCCGCCGCTCTTGTCGACGGTGACCTTCTTGTCGGGTACGGCGGCCTCACCGGCGGTGAGCGTGAGCTTGCCGGTGCCCGAACTCACCGCGTGAGCCGTCCACTTCAGCGACCCGTCGGGCCAGTAGGCGATCGGCCACGACTGCACGGGAACGGACTTGCCCTCCGCGTCGGTCAGCGCGAAGGTCTGGTCCTCCTGGTGGACGCCCTTCGGCCAGGGCACGCCGAGGGTGGAGCCGGGGGCGGCGCCGAGCCCGCCGTCCTCCAGCCAGTCCAGGGTCACGGGATCGGCGTCGGCGGCCGCTGCTCCGGGAGCGGCCTGGGCGTCCTTGGCTCCTAGGGCCCAGCTGAACTGCGCGGCGGCTCCGGCGACGGCCGCCGCCTTCAGGATGGACCTGCGGGGGATGGGAGACATGAGAGTTCAGCCTTTCCTTTCCGTGCGGGAAGCTTTTCCGTGCAGCTGGGCAGGGGCATGACAGAGAGAGGTACGGCGCCCGGGGCGCCGACCCTGACGAGGGCACCGCAGGTCAGCGGCGCCGGTACCGCTCCTCCACGGCGACGGCCGCCGCCACCGCGGCCCCCAGGACGGGAACCGCCAGCGGCGTGACGAACACCCCGGACAGGGCCACGACGGCCAGCCCGCAGACGACGAGGAAGGACCCGGCGGGATCGAGCAGGGTCCGCCGCCCGGCGTCCGCGAGCAGCGCCCGCCAGGAGACGCCGGGCGCCCAGCCGGCGGCCGCCCTCAGCAAGGCGACGACCAGCCCGATCAGCGCGAACAGTCCGACGGCCCCGACGAACGGTCCGCCGGGGATCCCGGCCCGCGCGGCCAGGACGTCCACCCACACCGCCCCGGCCACCGCCCAGCCCGCGAGCCCGACGACCCATCCCCCGCGCAGCGCCGCCCGGAAGTCCGCGACGAACTCCCGTGTCCCGCCGCCTTCGTGGGCCGTACGACGCCGCAGATGCCGGGCGCCTGCGGCGAGGGCGGCGGGGTAGGTGACGACTCCGAGGCAGGCCACGGCGATCCACACGCCGGTGAGCAGACACTCGGCGAAGACCGCGAAGCGCTCGCCGAACACCGGCTCCCTACGGGGTTTCACGCGTGCTTGCGCCATGCTGACCGCCTCAGCCCTTTCACTTCAGTCCGGAGGTCGCCATACCGTCGATCAGGTACCGCTGGAAGGCCATGAAGAAGGCGATGACCGGGACCAGAGCCACCAGCGACATCGCGATCATGCTGCCGTAGTTGGAGATGCCCTCCTGGTCGCGGAACATCATCAGGCCGAGCGAGACGGTGTACTTCTCGGGCGTGTTGAGGTAGATCAACGGCCCCATGAAGTCGTTCCACGCGTTGATGAAGGTGAAGATGGCGCTGGTGATGATGGCGGGACGGCTCAGGGGCAGCACGATGGACCAGTAGGTCCTGAAGTGCCCGCAGCCGTCGAGCCGGGCGGCCTCGTCCAGCTCGCGCGGCAGCCCGCGCATGAACTGCACCATCAGGAAGACGAAGAACGCCTCAGCGGCCAGGAACTTGCCCGCGACGAGCGGCACCAGCGTGTCGGTGAGCTCGAGGTTGCGGAAAAGCACGTACTGCGGGATGAGCAGCACGTGGTACGGCAGCAGCAGTGTGCCGATCATCAGCGTGAACAGCAGGTTCCGCCCGGCGAACCGGATCTTGGCGAAGGCGTACGCGGTCAGCGAGCTGGACAGCACGACACCGACCACGGCGAGGACCGCGTACATCAGCGAGTTCCAGAAGAAGCTGCTGATGGAGATGCCGGAGATACCGTCGGCGAGCCCGGAGAAGTTCGCCCAGACCGGCTCGGTGGGCAGCAGGTCGAGGCTGGCGATGATGTCCTTGCTCGGCTTGAACGAGGCACCGATCACCCAGACCACGGGGTACAGCACGACCGCGAGGACGACGAGCGCGCCCACATGCCAGGCTACGGAGCCGATACGCCGTCGCCCGCCCCCGGTGTGCACGGCAGGAGTACTGGTGGCGCTGGTCACTTGGCGGCCTCCTCGTAGTGCACCCACTTCTTCTGCGACCAGAACAGGACCGCCGTGACGAGCGCCACCGCGACCACCAGCGTCCAGGCCATCGCGGAGGCGAAGCCCATCTGGGCCTCCTTGAAGCCCTTCTGGTAGAGGTAACAGGTGTAGACGAGCGTGGCGTCGGCGGGCCCGCACCGGGTGTCGGAGACGACGTAGGCGGAGCCGAACACCTGGAAGGCGTGGATGGACTCCAGCAGCACGTTGAAGAACAGCACGGGGGAGATCATCGGCAGGGTGATGTTCCAGAACCGCCGGAGCGGACCGGCGCCATCCACCTCGGCCGCCTCGTACAGCTCCCGCGGGACCTGCTTGAGGCCGGCCAGGAAGATGACCATCGGCGCGCCGAACTGCCAGATGCTCAGCGCCACCAGGGCGTAGATGACGTAGTCCGGGTTGCCGATCCAGCCGCCGACGTCGAGACCGAAGATCTTCTGCCCACGGTCCACGATCGCGTCGTCCGAGAACAGCGCCCGCCACACGAAGCCGACGGAGACGCTGGCGCCGATGAGCGAGGGCATGTAGAACGCAGCCCGGTACAGGCCCTGTCCGCGCCGCTTCTGCGCGAGCAGCAGCGCGACACCGAGCGCGAGCAGCAGCTTCAGCGGGGTGGCCACGACGACGTACTTCAGCGTGACCTCGACCGACTTCTGCCAGCGCGGGTCCTGGAACATGGTCGTGAAGTTGTCCAGCCCCACCCACCGGGGCGGGGTGAACAGGTTGTAGCTGGTGAACGCGTAGTACAGCGAGGCGATCATCGGCCCCGCCGTGAGCAGCAGGAACCCCACGAGCCACGGCGACATGAAGAGATAGCCGGCGAGGTTCTCGCGGCGCCGCCCGCGCCGCCCGGCGGCGGGAGCGGCGGACCGCTTCCTGGCCGGGCGCGCGGGCGCTTCCTTGACGAGCGTCATGGTGGTACGTCCCCTCAGCCCGCGAACGCGGCCTTGGCCTCGCTGAACAGCGCCTTCGCGGCGTCGGCCGGCTTGGTCTTGCCCTGGGCGACCTCGCCGCCGATGCGCAGGAACGCCGCCTCGATGACGTCGGCGCCGGACGGGTGCGGGGTGATCTTCCCGAGGACGTCGGCCTTGGCGACCTCCTCCTCGTACGCCTTGACGCCCTTGTTGTTGTCGTCGGTGGGTGTGAACGCGTCGTACTGCTCGGTGGTGGCGAGGATGCCGCGGTCGTAGCCCATGATCTTGCCGACCTCCGGGTCGTGGACCATGAAGTCGATGAACTGGGCGACCTCCTTGGGGTGCTTGGTCCCGGAGAAGGCGCTGAGCATCAGCGAACCGAGGTACTGGCCGGTGTCCTTGCCGTCCAGGGTGGGGATCGGCGCGAGCCCGTAGTCCGACTCGCCCTCGCCCTCGTAGCGGATGGAGAAGTTGTCCCAGGTGAACTCGGACGCGGCGAGCCCGGCCGAGAGCGCGGACTTGGGCTTGACCTGCTCGACCTTCTTCGGGTCGGCGACGAGCCCGGACTTCACGCGCTTGTAGCCGTCCTCCCACCACTGCGTCAGATCGTCCTCGGTGAAGCCGAGATCGGAGTCGGTGAAGAAGGCCTTGCCGTTCTGACGCAGGTACAGGTCGTAGAGGTACATGATGCTGAAGTAGCCGGTGTCACCGGCGATCTTCAGCTTGTCCTGGATCGTCTGCAGCGCGTCGAAGTAGTCGTCCCAGGTCCAGCCGAACTTCGCCTCCACACCCGCCTTCTTGAAGGCCTTGAGGTCGATGACGAGCGCCATGGTGTTGGCGCCGACGGGGATGCCGATCTGCTTGCCGTCGACCTGACCGTTCGCCAGGACGCCGTTGCGGAAGTTGTCCAGGCTCAGATTCCCGGCGTCCGCCTGCGTCTTGAGATCCATCAGAACACCGCGCTTGTCGTACTTGCGCAGGAAACCGACCGCATTCTGGAAAACGTCCGGGGGATTACCGCCGGAGGCCTGGGTCTGGAACTTCTCCCAGAACGCCTCATAATCCGTGAATTCAGGCTTGATCTTGATCTTCGGGTACTTCTTCTCGAAGAGCGCGATCGTCTTCTTGATGGCGATGGTGCGCGGCTCGCCACCCCACCACGCGTAACGGATTGTCGCCGTCCCGTCGCTGGAACCGCTGCCCCCTCCGCACCCGGTCGTCGCGGCCAGCCCGAGCGTGGCTGCCGAGGCCCCGGCCACCTTCAGGATCGTACGCCTCTCAACATTCCTGCTGGTTCCCATGGTTGGGCCCCCTCCCCGCAGCGTCATTGCCGCCTGCATGAATCGTTTCAAGTAAGCGCTTGCTGGCACAAGCTACGAGGGGCCTCGGGGTGCGTCAATGATTCGGACAGGAATTTCTTGCGGGCCCGGTGGGCGAGTTGACGGCGCGTAAGGGCGGGCCGGCCGGACGAGCGGTGCGATGTCGCAGGTGAGAGGCGTGCGGTCGGTGGATCGAACGAAGAGTGGACTGCCGCACGAGCGTGCCGGTCGGCCGAAACTTGTCCGGCGACCGAGGAGTTGACGGGGCGTCGTCTACCGGGGATCGGCGCTGCGGGCCGACCTTACGAGGCGTCACCCAAGCGGCGGCGCGGAGCGACGGGACTGTCCGGCCGCGCGCCCCGCCCACCGGCCGGCGGAACTCCCGCGACAACACCTGCCCGCCCCACCGCGCGAGAGCCCGCATCGGCTCCCGACGCGAAAACGACGGCGGCCCGCCTGCACTGTCGCAGGCGGGCCGCCGATCCGGGTGGGCGATACTGGGTTCGAACCAGTGACCTCTTCGGTGTGAACGAAGCGCTCTCCCACTGAGCTAATCGCCCGGACGCAGGAAGAACATTACCCCATGTCAGGGGGTGCGTGTGACCAACGCGGAACCTGCCCGGCCGACACCCGCACCCCTGTCGCGGATCACTGGTTCTTGATGCTCCACGGCATGGCGATGCCGAACTTCCAGACATAGATGCCGACGAGCACGGCCATGATCAGGAGGCCGATCGTCGTCAGGATGATGTTGCGGCGGCGCACCTTCGGGTCGAGGGCCTTCTGGGCCGCCTCGGTGACCTTGCGCTTGGTCCAGCGCAACACCAGCTGGGCCCAGACGAACTCGGTCGCCCAGACCGCCATGCCGCCGAAGATCACGACCCAGCCGGGGCCGGGCAGCGGCAGCATGATGATGCCGGCGACCACTATCGCAAGACCGATGATGAAGACGCCGACCTGCCAGCTCAGGTGCAGCATCCTGCGCGCCTTGACGAACTCCGGCGCTCTCGATCCGAGCCCCTGCTCGCCATCGCCCTTCACATCATCCACTTCGACCCCGCCAGTCGCCACGGCAACCTCGCCAGGCTCGTTACTCCCCGTATTCATACGGCCAAACCCTACCGGACCGAAACCAGTCACCGGAATGGTCGTACCCGGCGAACGGGTTCTCGGCCGGAAGAGTTACGTAAAGACACGCAAAACACTCAGAGGGGTTTACAACGGCACCGTAGGTGGCATGTCGATTTCGCCGACGTGCGAATCCCCGAGCGCACACTGAGCGAAAGGCCCTGGCGCTTATGAACACCACGGTCAGCTGCGAGCTGCACCTGCGCCTCGTTGTGTCGAGCGAGTCCTCCCTGCCTGTCCCCGCAGGCCTGCGGTACGACACGGCCGACCCCTACGCCGTGCACGCCACCTTCCACACCGGAGCCGAGGAGACCGTCGAGTGGGTGTTCGCCCGCGACCTCCTCGCGGAGGGCCTGCACCGGCCCACCGGAACCGGCGACGTCCGTGTCTGGCCGTCGCGCAGCCACGGCCAGGGCGTCGTCTGCATCGCCCTGAGCTCTCCGGAGGGCGAGGCGCTGCTCGAGGCCCCGGCACGAGCTCTGGAGTCCTTCCTGAAGCGGACGGATGCCGCTGTGCCGCCCGGCACGGAGCATCGGCATTTCGATCTCGATCAGGAGCTCTCGCACATCCTGGCGGAAAGCTAGGGCGAGGCCCCCGCAAGCCGCCCGGCGCCGTCGACTCGGGGAGACGGCTCGGGCCAAGACAACCGCATACGGCACGCATCCACGCCGTCTCCGCACCGCCGGAGGCGGCGTTGGTGTGCGCGCGTGGTGGGGGCCGGCGCCCTGGTGGGGGCCGGCGCCCTGGTGGTGTGGCCCTGCGAGCCGGTGCCGCCGCGTGCGGTCGGCCAGGGCTCACACCTCCCGCCACTACCTCCCCGCCGCCAGGTCGCGCCGACGCCGGCCCTCGGCCGCTTGCGGGAACCGCTGGGGCTGTCGCGGCGTTGTAATGGACGTCACAGCAGAGGCAGGGCCGGTGCGGTGCCGGTGGATGCCACTACCATCGGCCAGCATCGGCGGGCGCCCGCCCGACCCCCCAGGCCAGGGAGCGAAACGTGCTGATCACCCATGACACCCGGTGTGCGCTCGATGCCGTGGTGGATCTGGTGAACACCGCCCCGGACGACGAGACACCGGACGGGCTGCCGGACGTCGCGGCTCTCGCGGACTTCGTACGAAAGCACGAAATCAGCGATGTCGGGGTCCTCTCGGAGTTCGATCTGTCGGCGGTGCGCAAGGTGCGTGGGCGGTTCGCCGCGATCTTCGCGGAGCCGGATGCCCGGCGTGCGGCCGCGCTGATCAACGAACTGGTCGCCGCCGCGGGCACCACCCCCCGCCTCACCGACCACGACGGCTACGACTGGCACGTGCACTACTTCGCCCCCGGCGCCTCCGTCGCCGACCACCTGGCGGCCGACTGCGGCATGGCGCTGGCGTTCTTCGTGGTGGCCGGGGAGCAGGAGCGGCTGCGGCGCTGTGAGGCGCCGGACTGCCGGCACGCCTTCGTGGATCTGTCCCGCAATCGTTCGCGGCGGTACTGCGACAGCCGCACCTGCGGAAACCGTCTGCATGTGGCCGCCTACCGGGCCCGCCGCAAGGAAGCGGCCGGCTGAGCGGCCACCGTTCGCGGGCCGGCACGACAGCTGCGTCTACGCGGACCCGGCGGGTGGCGCCGGGGACCGCGGGTACGGCTCAGAGCAGCAGCAGATCGTGCAGCGCAGCCATGAGCAGCAGACACCCGATCACCGCAAGGAAGATCATCAGCGGTGGCTGGGAAAGGGCGAAGAGGCACCCGCGAGGCTCGTCCTGAGGGGGCGCGGCCTCGCTTTGAGTCGTGTCCAGCATCTCGCGCCGATGATGGCGCAGTTCCCACCCTCGGCGCGATCAACACGCCCGGAATGAGCGGGAGTTCGCTGGATTCCGCGATGTCCGGTTCGAGTCGTGATCGCTTACGGACGGGCGGCGACCCACTGTGTCGTTTCAGTCCTGTGTGCGGGGGTCATATGCCGTGCTTCTTCAGGATGGCCTCGATGTCGCTGAAGTCGTCGCCGGCGTCGGCCTTGGGCGCGGTCGCGGGCCGGGTCGACTGACGGGAGCCTGGTCCCAGCGAGGGCGCCGAGGCCGTCGGTGCCACCGCCTCGCTGCGTGCCGAGGCGCGGGCCTCCTTGCGCTCCTTGCGGGTGCCGCCTCGGCGGCGCTCCACCGCGCGCGTGCTCGCGAACAGCAGCCAGGAGGCACCCAGCACTGCGAAGCCGGCCCAGGCGGTCGGGCTGAAGGCGGTGTCCGCCAGCCAGTCGACGACACCGGTCATCACCAGACCGAGGGGCACCAGCGAGTACGCGGCTATCCGCGCGGCCGCGAGGAACCGCTTGCGGTACGCCGTGACCGCAGCGATGCCCAGGCCGGCCGCGGCGACGGCGGAACAGACGGTCTCGGCAATCATCCGGTCCTCCAGGCATGCCTGCTCAGGGTGGGGCACTTCGTCCCTTCCATCCTGCACCGGGGCAACCCAGCCCGGCCATGCCTGGGGCGGACATCAGGGAGATCTCCGGGTCGCCTCCTCCACAGGTGCCGGTCGGAGTCGTACGACCGAGGCGGCGGTCGTCGCACGCCCCACCGTCGTAGGCCCAAGCGTCGTACGACCGGGCGGAGGACGGTGAAGCACAGGCCGACCGCACCGCAGCGGCGGCCGACGGACCCCCGAGCCACGGCCCGCGGACGCCGCTGCCCATGCCTCCGGGACGAAGCACCAGGTCGGATTGGGTCGTGCGCGCCGGGGCTGGGAGACTGGGCCCATGAGCGACTCCTCCCCCGACCGCCCCGCCGCCCCCGTCCTCGACGTCTGGTGCGAGCTGCAGTGCCCCGACTGCCGCAGCGCCCTGGACGACCTCCGTGCCCTGCGCGCCCGTTACGGCGACCGGCTGGAGCTGCGGCTGCGGCACTTCCCGCTGGAGAAGCACAAGCACTCCTTCGCCGCCGCGCAGGCCGCCGAGGAGGCGCTGGAGCAGGGGCAGGGCTGGGCGTACGTCGAGGCGGTGCTGGGCCGGGTCGAGGAACTGGACCGTAAGGGAGAACCCTTCCTGGTCGAGATGGCCCGGGAACTCGGCCTGGACGCCGAGGAGTTCGACACGGCCCTGATCGACGGCCGGCACATCCTGATCGTCGACGCCGACCAGGCCGAAGGCAAGGCGATCGGCGTGACCGGTACGCCGACGTATGTGATCGGCGGCGAGCGCCTCGACGGCGGCAAGAGCCAGGAGGGGCTGCGCGAGCGGATCGAGGAGATCGCCGACCGGCTGCTGGCCGACGGTGCCTGAGCCTCAGATCAGGGGTTTGTGCAGGTTGTAGTGGGTGGTCTCGTAGCCGAGTGACTCATAGAGCCGCTCGGCCGGGGCGTTGCCCGCGAAGACGTGCAGGGATATGCGGTCCCGCCCGCCCGCGACCGCTTGGGCCTCGGCGAGCAGCATGAGCGCCCGGCCGTGACCACGACCCCGATACCGGGCATCCGCCTCGACGTCGAGCACGTAAGCCGTGTCGGGCCACAGTCCCAGCCAGAGCACACCGACCCGCGTCTCCTCGTGCTCCAGCACGCTGATCAGGGTGTTCTCGGTGGCCAGGCCGTCCGGCAGGAACCTGGCGTGCCCCTGGTCCGCCCTGGCGTAGGCCGCGTCGGCCGGCACGCCGACGCCGATCAGACTGCGGGCGACCACCTCGCGCTCGTGCACCAGCCAGGGCCCGTACTCGGCCTCGGTCATCGGGCGGGCCGTGGTTCCGACGGGCAGCTCCGGCGGGGTCGGGCCCAGCGGCTTCGACATGTTCCGGCTGCGCAGGACGTATCCGAGCGCCGTGGCGAGCCTCAGCGCGACCCGGGCGTCGCCGGGTACCCGCGCGTCGATGCTCTTGCAGCCCCAGCTCCGTGCGATCTCCTCGGCGGCGAGCACCGCCACGGTGCCGCGCCCCCGCCCGCGGTCCGGCTCCGCGATGTGCAGGTCCGAGACGCAGGCCACGGACGGGCCGTCGGGGCCGGTGGAGAGGCGGATCCCGCCGACGGGACGGCTGTTCACGCATACCCGGTAGCGGCGCGACTGCGTCCCGTCGGCGTTGCGCTGAAGCGGCTCGGACGGCCGCAGGGTGGTGGTCATCACGGGTGTTCTACCCACCGCGCCGCCCAACGGCAGCCCATTTTCCCGCCCTACGGATCCAGGTCGTCCCCGGACCGCTCGGCGAAGATCCGCATGGCCTTGGCGGTCACCGGGCCCGGGGCGCCCGGCAGTTCGCGGTCGTCGACGCGGTGGACGGCCTGGACGTCCCGCAGGGTAGAGGTGAGGAAGACCTCCTCGGCCCGCTCGAGGACGTCCAGCGGCAGGTCGGTCTCCTTGGCGCCGGTCCACTCGACCGTCAACGCGCGTGTGATGCCCGCGAGACAGCCCGAGGCGACCGGCGGTGTGTGGATCTCGCCGTCCAGGACGACGAACACGTTCGACCCGGTGCCTTCACAGAGGTGCCCGACCGTGTTGCCGAACAGGGCCTCGGTGGCGCCGTGTTGGTGGGCGCGGGCGAGGGCGACGACGTTCTCGGCGTACGAAGTCGTCTTGAGGCCGGCGAGAGCACCGCGTTCGTTACGGGTCCACGGCACGGTGATCACGGCCGTGGAGTCGGCGCGCCGGGCGGTCTCACCGAGGGCGACGACGAGGGTCGGGCCGTGCTCGCCGCGGTCGGAGCCGAGGGGGCCGTGGCCGCCGGTGTAGGTGATGCGCAACCGGCCCAGCGGCATCGGGTTGGCCGCCAGGACGGCGGCGCAGGCCCGGCGGACCTCGTCGTGGTCGGGGTCGGGCAGACCGAGACCCCGCGCCGAACGCGTGAGCCGGTCGAGGTGCCGGGTCAGCGCGAACGGGCGGCCGTCCACCGCCTTCACGGTCTCGAAGACGCCGTCGCCCACGGTCAGCCCGTGATCGAAGACGGACACGCGGGCGGACTCGATGTCCTGCAGCCCGCCGTCGAGCCAAAGCTTCACTGGTCTCCTCGCAAGTCCACACCGGGGGCGTCGGGCCGACCGGAGCCCAGGAGGGTGTCCTCCGGCCCCGCACCGTCCGCTCGCGCTCCCTCTCCACTCACCGCGTACGCCCCCGACGCTACCGCGAGCAGCCGGGCCGCCTTCAGTTCGGTCTCCCGCCACTCCCCCTCGGGATCCGAGCCCCAGGTGATCCCCGCGCCGGTCCCGAAGCGCAGCACCCCCTCGGCCCGGTCGATCCAGAAGGTACGTATCCCCACGGCCAGCTCACCGACGCCCCGGTCGGCGTCGATCCAGCCGATGCCGCCGCAGTACGGCCCGCGGGGCGCCGTCTCCAGCGCGTCGATGATCCGCAGGGCACTCGACTTCGGGGCTCCGGTGACCGAGCCGGGCGGGAAGGCGGCATCGAGCAGTTCGGGCCAGCCGGCGCCGGGACGCAGCTCACCACGCACCGTGGAGACCAGATGGACGAGCCCCGGATGCTTCTCGACGACGCACAGATCGGGCACGGTCACGGTCCCGGTGGCGCACACCCGGCCGATGTCGTTGCGCACCAGGTCCACGATCATCACGTTCTCGGCATAGTCCTTCTCCAGCAGGTCCGCCTCGGTGCGCCCGGTGCCCTTGATCGGCCCGGACTCGACGACACGCCCGTCGCGCCGCAGGAAGAGCTCGGGAGACGCGGTGGCTATCTCGACCCCGTGCCCCGGCAGCCGGATCGTTCCTGCGTACGGCGCCGGATTGCCGCGGGCCAACAGGGCGGTGAGGGAGTCCACATCGGCGTCCGGGCCGATGGGCGCGCTCAGAACGCGGCAGAGATTCGCCTGGTAGACCTCGCCGGCCGCGATGTGCTCCCGGATGCGCCGTACGCCCGCCGTGTACGCGGCGCGATCGAGCGAGGACGACCAGTCACCGGCAGTCGGGCCCCGCCACTCCCCCGGCACCGGGGCGGGCACGGGCGCCTCTCGTACGTCACGGAAGCGAGCGCAGGTCAGACCGCCCTCGAAGTCGGCGCAGACGGCCCAGAAGCCGCGGGAGTCCAGGGCCGCGGGGTCGCTGGTGACGTCGAGGAGACCGGTGGCGACGCGGGCGCCGAAGCGGGCGAGAGGAGCGAGGTCGAGCACGCAGTCGAGTCTATGGCGGGTGTCCCGCGGGTGACCTGGCCATGTCCCTCCGGGGACCTTCATCAGGTCCCTGAGCAGGTGCAGCGCAGCACGCTGCACAAACGCGTTTTTGTACTGGCCCCGGAATCCGCTAGAGTTCAACACGTCGCCGGGCCGCGGGAGCGGAACGAAACGACAAGCGGACGTAGCTCAGTTGGTAGAGCGCAACCTTGCCAAGGTTGAGGTCGCGAGTTCGAGCCTCGTCGTCCGCTCGAAGGAACAAGGGGATCTTCCCGAACCCCTGCACTCCTGGTGGAGTGGCCGAGAGGCGAGGCAACGGCCTGCAAAGCCGTCTACACGGGTTCAAATCCCGTCTCCACCTCCAAGGACGATTAGCTCAGCGGGAGAGCGCTTCCCTGACACGGAAGAGGTCACTGGTTCAATCCCAGTATCGTCCACTGGATCTTCGGATCCCCCGCGCGATTAGCTCAGCGGGAGAGCGCTTCCCTGACACGGAAGAGGTCACTGGTTCAATCCCAGTATCGCGCACGCAGTACTCGTGATCTTCGACTCATGATCGTGATCACGGTCCCGAGGACGATTAGCTCAGCGGGAGAGCGCTTCCCTGACACGGAAGAGGTCACTGGTTCAATCCCAGTATCGTCCACATGTCGAAGCCCCCGGTCTTGTGACCGGGGGCTTCGTTGTGGCTTGCGGTGGCTCAGCTTCAGCTGGAGAACAGCATGTGCCCGAAGCTCTTGTGCCGCTTGTGGCCGTAGTGACCACCGTGGTGGCCGCCGTGCGGGGCGCCCCACGCCGGGGCCTGCGGCGGGGCCGGGTAGGCCTGGGGGGCGGCCGGGGGCGGTGGGGCCGGCTGGGACCACTGGGACTCCAGGCGGGTCAGCGCCTCCAGCTCGCCGTAGTCGAGAAAGATGCCGCGGCAGCCGCTGCACTGCTCGATCTGAACGCCGTTGCGGTTGTAGGTGTGCATCGGCGCATGGCACTTCGGACACTGCATGGTCGGCTCAACTCCTCGCCGGTCGGTCCTGCTTCGACTGTCGCCAGGACAGACTCTGTCCGGCTGCGGTCGGTTGCACCCTACTTTGCGTGCCCGTCGGTCAACTCAGGGGGGACGGACGCCATTCGGTCGCAGGCGGCGACGAAGGACTCCTCGACCTCGTCGAGGGGACGGCCCTCCGAGGCGGCCTTGGTGATCGCCCGGGCGGCGGTCTGCACGGTGAGGGCACGGGCCGGGACGTCCAGGGCGGGCCAGGGGTCTCCCTCGGCGGGGACGGCCGTGCCGCCGGCGGCGCGGTAGGCGGTCAGGAAGCGGTGCCACTCCTCGGGCGCGAGCAAGCCGCACGCGTACCAGGCGGCGGGCCGCCCGAGATCCCAGGCGGGCACGCCTACGCCGAGGTCGTCGATGTCGATGAGCAGCCAAGGGCCGTCCGGGGCCGGGTGACGGACGAGTTGGCCGAGGTGGAGGTCGCCGTGGCAGAGGGTGGTGCCGTCGGGTTGGGGGGCCTCGGCGCGGGCCCAGGCGGGGAGGGAGTTCCAGGCGCGGAGGACGGATGTGGTGCTGGTTGGTGGGGTGGTGACCGTCGGGGATGTGGCGCCGGCCGGTGCGTCGGTGCCGGTCGGCGGTGATGTGGCGCCGGTCCGCTGTGTGGTGTCGGCGGTCATCGGTTCTGGGTCGGTCACCGCACGGAGGCGGGATATCGCGAGGGCGGCTTTGACGGGGCCGCGCATGGGGGGCAGCGGTGCGGGGGCGGGGGTGCGATGGAGACGGGCGAGGAGGGTGGCGGCCGCTTCCCAGGGAGCGGCGTCGGGGTCTGCGCGGTCCACCGGGGTGCCGTACGGCCAGAAGGTGACCAGTCGGCCGTGCAGGTCGGCGGGCTTGGGGGTGAGCGGGGGGAGGAAGAGGTCGGGGAGGTGTGTGGCGGTGGCGAGGCGGGGGGTCAGCTCGGTGGCGGTGATGTCCGGGGCGTGGGCCTTGGCAACCGTGTCGGCGTGGCGGACGACGGTGGCGTCGGGGCGGTCGGCGAGCGTGACGGTTGCTCCGCAGGGACAGGCCGAGGTGCGGGAGTGGGCGGTGGCCTCGGCTTGTGCGGTTAGGTGGGGAAGGAGGGGGTTGGGGGTCACTGGTGTCACTGGGGTCACTGCGGTCCCTTGGCCTGCGGATGCGTTGGGGCGAGGGTACGTGGGAGGCGGCGTCGGTTTGGTCGTACGGCTTGCCGCAGCCCGCAGGCCAGGCAGGTCGCTACCGCCCGCAGGGTAAGGAGGCAGCTGCGGCCCGCAGGCGACGGAAGCGGCGATGCGCGTATGGAGTGCGGGTGCCTCCGCGGGGCCGCCGTCGCGGGCCGCGGGGAAGGGGAGGTGTCGGGGCTGTCGTACGCATGGCACGGCGTGCGGCCGCAAAAAGCAATGCCGGCGCAGCTCCCCAGCTGCGCCGGCATTTGTGCCGTCCGCCGCACCCCCGTCCCCACGGGGTTTCATGGGTGGATGTCCCCGCCCGGACCGCTCTTCCGGGCCTGGGGTCGCCGCTCAGCGCCCCAGCATCACGCCCACGGACGACGCCTGTGTGGCCACTGTCTCCCAGCCGTCGAAGACGAGGAGGAGAAGGGCCGCCAGGGGAAGGGCCATGAGCGTCGCCACCAGGGGGTGGCGACGGCCCTGACGGCGGGAGTGGAGCAGCATCCGCTCCTGTGTGCGGATCACTGTCCGCGGTGCCGTCTGGGCCATGGTCCCTCTCCTGACCTGTGTCAGTTGTCGTTGGCAGCGGCGGGTGTCTGACCTCGGGGGACGAGTGCTGCACCCGCCGCTTGACCTCAAATCTAGGCGGCCGGGCCGCTCCGGGCGTCATGCCCTCGTACCGATTGCCGGGCCTCCCGGAGGATGAGCCGTGACCTGCGAAGTACTCCCCTGGGTGGAGACGAGGTCCTAGGTCTCCGGGTCTTCCCGGAGGGGACGCCCGGTGTGCCCTGCTTTCTCCGGCCCTAGTCCGGGCTTGCCTCCGAGCCGTCCGCACGCGGCACGGGCTGCTCGACCAGCGCCAGGACCCGGTTCGCCATGAACCGGGCCGTACGCACGACAGAGCCGTTCCGGGTGACTTCGCTCACTTCCACTACGCCACGACGCACCGCTGTCTCCACCCGGCGGCCCGCCCTGCTCGCCACCACCTCGTATGTCCGTGTCGTGTCCCCGGCGTCCACGACTATCTCCACGCGATCACCCTTCACGGGCTCAATCCCCCTTCTGCGACGGCTGGTTGGGCGCCGGGCAGGGCGTAAGTCGCCCTGCTCACCCGCCCCCTGACCACCCTTCAAGTCTCCCACCCACCACTGACAATCCATCGCGCCGAGAGGGCGCGGCCTCTGCGCACGGCGGCCCGTGGAAACGTAAGCTGTGGCTCGTCAGACGGACCGGGCAGCGGGGATGAACATGGCGATGATGCGCCTGAGGCGCGAGGACCCGCGCGTCGTCGGCTCGTTCAGGCTTCACAGACGGCTTGGCGCGGGCGGCATGGGCGTCGTCTACCTGGGCTCCGACAAGAAAGGGCAGCGGGTCGCGCTCAAGGTGATCCGGCCCGACCTGGCGGAGGATCAGGAGTTCCGCTCGCGGTTCGCGCGTGAGGTCTCGGCGGCACGGCGGATTCGCGGCGGGTGTACGGCACGGCTCGTGGCCGCCGACCTCGAGGCGGAGCGCCCCTGGTTCGCCACCCAGTACGTACCCGGCCCCTCTCTGCACGACAAGGTCGCCGACGCGGGCCCGCTGGGCGCGGCGGAGGTCGCCGCCATCGGCGCCGCCCTGTCCGAGGGCCTGGTCGCGGTGCACGAGGCCGGGGTCGTGCACCGGGATCTGAAGCCGTCCAACATCCTGCTGTCCCCCAAGGGCCCGCGGATCATCGACTTCGGTATCGCCTGGGCGACAGGAGCCTCCACCCTCACCCACGTCGGCACCGCGGTCGGCTCCCCCGGCTTCCTCGCCCCGGAGCAGGTGCGCGGCGCCGCCGTCACCCCGGCCACGGACGTCTTCTCCCTCGGTGCCACGCTCGCGTACGCGTCCATGGCCGACTCACCCTTCGGCCATGGCAGTTCCGAGGTGATGCTGTACCGCGTCGTCCACGAGGAAGCACAGCTGCACGGCGTACCGGACGCGCTGGCTCCCCTCGTACGGGCGTGTCTGGCGAAGGACCCGGAGGAACGGCCCAGCACTCTCCAGCTGTCGCTGCGCCTGAAGGAGATCGCGGCCCGGGAGGCCCAGGGACTCGGCGACGTACGCCCGCCCGCGCCCCGTTCCCCCGAGACGGACCGCCCGACCGGGCGGCTCGCCGACACCTACCCCGACCAGCAGCGCGCCCAGCGACGCGGGCAGGGCACTCCCCCGCCACGCGGCGCCGGCCTGCCGCGCGGCAACGGCGTCCCGCGAGTGCCCGGCCCCGCTCGTGACGGAGCCGCGTCCAGGGGCGGCGGCGCCCCGCACAGCGGTACGGCGGCGCCCCGGTCCGGGGCTCGGCCGGTGCCCTCCGCACGGAAGTCCCCGCGCTCGGGCAACGGCACCCGGCCCGTCCAGCGCAGTGGCGGCCGTCCGGCGCCGCGGACCACGGGGACGGGGCGGCGGCCCGCCAACCCGCAGCTGCTGCGGCAGCGACTGTTCGTGTTCGTCGTGGTGACGCTGCTCGTGGCTCTCGGCATCGCTGCCGCACAGGGCTGCCAGGGTCCGCAGCGGGGGCTCGGCGACGACGGGGACAACGGACGGCAGCGGCAGGAGCGGGTGGAGCCGGGCTACAAGCCGGTGGACGGGGACGTGATGTCCGAGCGGTACGAGACGACGTTCGACATCTCCGAGTAGCCGCTCCGCCGAGCGGCCGGATCTCGTAGCCGGATCTCCGAGCAGCCGGCCTGAACCGCTGTCCTTGACCGGCCCATCGGTGTCACAGGCCCGGCAGGATCCGTTCGAAGAACTCCCGGTCGCCGTCGAAGACCGGGTCCAGGGACAGGAACTCCTGCGGCGTGACCCAACGGGCCTCGCCGACCTCGTCCGGGTCGGGGATCACCTCGCCGGTGTCGGCCCGTGCCGTCCACCAGTGGAGGCGGAAGCGGCCGTCGTCGGTCTCGGACTCCCAGACCTTCGCCAGGGGTACGACGGTGAGGCCGACCTCCTCGCGGACCTCCCGGACGACGGCCTCCCGCTGGGTCTCCCCCGGCTCGACCTTGCCGCTGAGGGGCTGCCAGTAGCCTGGGCGCGCGACGGCGGGGCCGCGGCGGATGGCGAGGACGCGGTCGCCGCGGAGCAGGACCGCGACGATCGCCTCGCGCCGCGCCATCGCCGCCGGCCCTAGGTCGTGTTCGCGGGGCAGGCGGGACTTTGCGGACACGGCCTAGCCCTGGGGGCGGCCCGTGGCCACCGCGTAGAAGGCGACCGCGGCCGCCGCACCGACGTTGAGGGAGTCGACGCCGTGGGCCATGGGGATACGGACCCATTCGTCGGCGGCGACGAGGGCCTGTGTGGAGAGGCCGTCGCCCTCCGCGCCGAGCATGAGGGCGACCCGTTCCATCCGGTGCGGGGCGGCCTCGTCGAGCGTCTTGGCCTTCTCGTCGGGGGTGAGGGCGAGCAGCGTGAAGCCGGCCTCGCGTACCGACTCCAGGCCCTTGGGCCAGGAGTCCAGGCGGGCGTACGGCACGGAGAAGACCGCGCCCATCGAGACCTTGACGCTGCGGCGGTAGAGGGGGTCGGCGCAGTCCGGGGAGAGCAGGACCGCGTCCATGCCGAGGGCGGCGGCCGAGCGGAAGATGGCGCCGATGTTGGTGTGGTCGTTGACCGACTCCATGACCACCACCCGGCGGGCTCTCTGGAGGAGCTCGGTGGCGGTCGGGAGCGGTTTGCGCTGCATGGAGGCGAGCGCGCCGCGGTGCACGTGATAGCCGGTGACCTGCTCGGCGAGCTCCGGGCTGACCGCGTAGACGGGCGCCGGGAGCTCGTCGATGACGTCGCGCATGACGTCGACCCACTTGGCCGACAGCAGCATCGACCGCATCTCGTAGCCGGCTTCCTTGGCCCGTCTGATGACCTTCTCGCCCTCGGCGATGAACAGGCCCTCGGCCGGTTCGCGCTTGCGGCGCAGTTCGACGTCGGTCAGGCCCGTGTAGTCACGCAGGCGCGGGTCGGTGGGGTCATCGACGGTGATGAGATCGGCCACAGGGTGATACTGCCTTGTCCTGGGTGTGGTGCCAACGGCTTGGCACGATTGGGTTACCGGCGGTTACGCGAGGGGGTCACGCGGAAGGGTTCGGTCCGACCTTCACTACCTCGCCGATGACGATGACCGCCGGTGGCTTCACCTCATGGGTGAGCACGGTCTCGCCGGCCGTGGCGAGGGTGGCGTCGACCCTGCGCTGGGCGGCGGTCGTGCCCTCCTGGACCAGGGCGACGGGCGTGTCCGGGGACTTGCCGTGCGCGATGAGCGTCTCGGCGACCTTCCCGATCGTGCCGACGCCCATGAGGATCACCAGCGTGCCGGTCAGCTTGGCGAGGGACGGCCAGTCGACCAGGGAGCGCTCGTCGTCAGGCGCGATGTGGCCGCTGACCACGGTGAACTCGTGGGCGACGCCCCGGTGGGTGACCGGGATGCCGGCGGCGCCGGGCACCGAGATCGAGCTGGAGATGCCGGGCACGACCGTGCACGGGATGCCGGCCTCGGCCAGCGCCTGGACCTCCTCCATGCCACGGCCGTAGACGAAGGGGTCGCCGCCCTTGAGCCGTACGACCGACTTGCCCTGCTTGGCGTGCTCGATCAGCGCGTTGTTGATGGCCTCCTGGGCCATGAAGCGGCCGTACGGCAGCTTCGCCGCGTCGATCACCTCGACGCTCGGCGGGAGCTCGGCGAGCAGGTCGCGCGGGCCCAGGTGGTCGGTGATGACGACGTCGGCCTCGGCGAGCAGGCGGCGGCCGCGCACGGTGATCAGATCGGGGTCGCCGGGGCCGCCGCCGACCAGGGCGACGCCGGGGGTGCGGGTGCGGTGGTGCGGGGCGACGAGCGTGCCGTCGCGGAGGCCCTCGACGACCGCGTCGCGGACGGCGGCGGTGTGGCGGGGGTCGCGGCCGCGCGCGTCGGTGGTGAGGACGGCGATGGTGACGCCCTCGCTGTGGCCCGTCGCGGGGGTCCAGGCGGTGGCGGCGTCGGCGTCGTCGGAGCGGACGCACCAGACGCGGTTGCGCTCCGCTTCGGCCGAGGCCCGCGTGTTCGCCTCCTTGTCGCCGGTCGCGATCAGGGCGTACCAGGCGTCCGCGAGGTCGCCTTCCTGGTACGGGCGCCTCTGCCAGGTGAGCTCGCCCGCGTCCGCCATTGCCTCCACGGAGGGGGTTGCCTCGGGGGACACGAGGAGGATGTCGGCGCCCGCTGCGATGAGGGCCGGGAGGCGGCGCTGGGCCACCTGGCCGCCGCCGAGGACGACGACCCGACGGCCGGTGAGGCGGAGGCCTACGGGGTAGGCGGGGTTTTCGGCCATGAGGGTGCGGCTCCTCTGTACGGCGGTGCAGTGGCCCTGACGTGCGGATTTTACGGGGCGGGTAGGTGTGGCGGCTCAGGTGTCCGGAGGCTGAGCGTCGTTGCCGGGTGCGGGTGCGTGGGGCCGTGCCCATCCGTTCCGCCCTGCGGAACGACTGCCCACGGCCGCACGGACGGCCACGCGGCACATCAAGCCAGGGGCCTGCGCTGTCGTGCCGGAGTCCCGCGCCCGCGCTACGGCAACCGCTACTTCTCGGTTACCCCCGCCGAATCGAACGTCGCCACCTCGTGCATCGCCCGCGCCGTGCTCTGCACCAACGGCAGGGCCAGCAGCGCCCCCGTGCCCTCGCCCAGCCTCAGGTCCAGGTCGACCAGAGGGCGCAGGCCCAGCTTGTTGAGGGCGGCCACGTGGCCGGGCTCTGCGCTGCGGTGGCCCGCGATGCAGGCGGCCAGGACCTCGGGAGCGATCGCGCGGGCCACCAGGGCGGCGGCGCCGGCGCTGACGCCGTCCAGGATCACCGGCGTGCGGAGGGACGCGCCGCCCAGCAGAAGGCCGACCAGCGCGGCGTGCTCGAAGCCGCCGATCGCCGCCAGAACGCCGATGGGGTCGGCGGGGTCGGGCTGGTGGAGCTCGATGGCCCGACGGACGACCTCGGTCTTGCGGGCGAGCGTCTCGTCGTTGATGCCGGTGCCACGGCCCGTCACCTCGGACGGGTCGGTGTCCGTGTAGACGGAGATCAGGGCCGCAGACGCCGTCGTGTTGGCGATGCCCATCTCACCCGTGAGCAGTGCCTTGTTGCCCGCCGCCACCAGATCACGGGCGGTTTCGATGCCGACCTCGATGGCCTGCTTGGCCTCCTCGCGGGTCATCGCCGGCCCGGTCGTCATGTCGGAGGTACCCGCGCGGACCTTGCGGGGCAGCAGGCCGGGGGTGGCCGGGAGGTCGGCCGCGACGCCGACGTCCACGACGCACACCTCCGCGCCCACCTGGCCGGCGAAGGCGTTGCAGACCGCGCCGCCGCCGAGGAAGTTGGCGACCATCTGGGCCGTGACCTCCTGCGGCCAGGGGGTGACGCCCTGGGCGTGCACGCCGTGGTCGCCGGCGAAGATCGCGACGGCCGCGGGCTCCGGGATCGGCGGCGGGCACTGCCGGGACAGGCCGGACAGCTGGGCGGAGATGATCTCCAGCATGCCGAGCGCACCGGCCGGCTTGGTCATGCGCTTCTGCCGCTCCCAGGCCTCGCCGAGCGCCTTGGCGTCCAGCGGGCGGATCTGGGCGACGGTCTCCGCGAGCAGGTCGTGCGGCTCCTCGCCGGGCAGCGCGCGACGGCCGTACGTCTCCTCGTGCACGACCCAGGACAGCGGGCGGCGCTTGGACCAGCCGGCCTGCATCAGCTCGGGCTCGTCCGGGAACTCGTCGACGTATCCGACGCACAGGTAGGCGATGACCTCCAGGTGCTCGGGCAGGCCGAGGGCGCGGACCATCTCGCGCTCGTCGAAGAAGCTGACCCAGCCGACGCCGAGGCCCTCGGCGCGGGCGGCGAGCCAGAGGTTCTCGACGGCCAGCGCGGCGGAGTACGGCGCCATCTGCGGCTGGGTGTGCCGGCCGAGGGTGTGGCGGCCGCCGCGGGTCGGGTCGGCGGTGACGACGATGTTCACCGGGGTGTCGAGGATGGCCTCGATCTTCAGTTCCTTGAACTGCTTGGCCCGGCCCTTGGGGAGGGACTTGGCGTACGCCTCGCGCTGGCGCTGGGCGAGTTCGTGCATAGTGCGCCGGGTGTCGGCGGAGCGGATGACGACGAAGTCCCAGGGCTGCGAGTGGCCGACGGAGGGCGCGGTGTGGGCGGCCTCCAGGACGCGCAGCAGGACCTCGTGCGGGATCGGGTCGCTGCGGAAGCCGTTGCGGATGTCGCGCCGCTCGCGCATGACCTTGAGTACGGCCTCACGCTCGGCGTCGTCGTAGGCGGGCGCGGCGGGGCCGGTGGACTGACGTGCTTCTTCCACTGCGGCCGTGCTCTCTTCTTGAGGGTCTTCCTGGTCGGCGGCCCGGGTGTCCAGGTCCTCCGCGTGCTGTACGAGTTCGGGATCGCCCTCACGGGGTGCGGGGACCGTGGCGACGGTGGCCGGTGCCTCCTCCGTGGGCAGCACGATCGGCTGCGGCGGGGTCGGCGCGAGGTGCGGGGTGGTCGGCACCGAGCCGTCGACGGGGACGAACTGGCCCAGGGGCTGGTCGGGCGTGGGCTCCAGGTGGCCGCCGACCGGGAGGACGGCGGTGGTGTCTCCGCCGCCGCCGAACTCGGCGGGTCCGACGGGCGGTTGGGTCGGGTCCTGGGCGTCCTGGGGCGCCGGCACGGAGTGGGCCGCGGGCTGGAGCTGCGGTCCGGCCGGTTCCGCGACGAACGGCTCGGGGGCCTCGGCCGGAGCAACGCCCGTGGAGGACGGCTGCGGCTCGGACGAGTCCAGGGTCTCCGGGGCGGGGGTGGCCGAGTCGGGGGTGGAGGCGTCCGAGGCGGCGGCCGCGGCGAGCGGCTGAGGGGCCTCGGCGGACTCGGTCGGCTCGGTGGGCATGTCGGGCGTCTGCTGGGCGGCCGGCGTCTGGGCTGCTGGTTCCGCGATGTGGGCCTGCGCTTCGGGGGCGGTCGCGCTCGCGGCCACGGCCTGTGCGGCGGCGGCCGCGTCGGCCTCCGCCGGTGTGCCGTCCTGGGCCGGCTGCTGGGTCCGCTGCTGGGCCTGCGCGAGGTTCGGCTCCACCATGGGTGCCGCGACCGGGGCGGACGGGGCCGTCTGCTGCAGGGAGGCCTGCTCGGCGTCCGCGGAGTGCGGGGTCGGGTCGGGGGTTACGACGGCGGCGGCGTGCGCGGGCTGTGGCGCCTGGCCCGCCTGCTCGACTTCCGCGGGCTGGGGAGCCGTCGCCGCTTCGAAGGCTGTCGGGTCGGGGGTGGCTTCGGGGGCCGGCTGCCCCTGAGCGGGGACGACACCTTCGGCCGGGACCTGGGCAGCGTCGACCGCCGGGACGGCCTCGGGGGCCGGCGTGCCCTCGGGCACGGGCTCCTCACCGACCTGGGCGAGAGCCTCGGGCGCCGCGGTGTCGACGACCTGGGCAGCCTCGGCGGGGGCAGCCCCGGGGATCTGCTCGGCGCCGACGACGGGCGTCTCGGGCTGCGCCGCCTGCGGGGCGGGCGCTGCGGGGGCGGGCTCGGCTTCGGGGGTGGACGCGGCGAGGGCCTGCTCGGCTTCAGGGGTGGGCGCCGCGAGGGCCTGCTCGCCTTGGACGGCGGCGGCCGCGGGCGCCTCCTCACCCTCGGCGGGCGCCGCATCGGCCTGCTCGCCCTCGACGGCGGGCGCCGCGACTGCCTGCACAGCCTCGGGCGCGGCTGTCTCGACGACGTCCCCGGGGTCAGCCGCAGCACCCCCGTCAGTCGGCGCGCCCTCCGGCACGGTCCCGCCGGAAACGTCGCCGGCCCCGGCCACGGGGGGCTCGTTGGTCGGGGTCGCGTCGGTCACGGGGACTTCGGCTGCCGGAACCTGCTCGGGCCCGTCCCCCCGACCCTCCTCGGCGCCGCCAACTCCCGGGCCCTGTACGGCGTCCGGGGCACCGGCCACGCCAGGCACCTGCCCGGCATCCGGGTGTGCCCCGCTCACCGGGGCCTCTCCGCCGTCGGCGTCGGACGGGGCCGCCTCGGCCGTACCGGCACCGGAGTCGGCCCCGACTGCCACGGCATCACCGGCTCCGGCCGCAACAGCGGCCCCGACGCTCGGATCATCCGCGGCCGCCGGCTGACCGGCGTCCTGGCCATGCGCCGCCTCGGCACCCGGCATCTCGCCGACGACAGGAACCTGCGCACCGCCCGGCATCTCGCCGGCGACCGGAACCTGCGCACCGCCGACCGGCTCCCCGGCGCTCTCGGCCGACTCCGTTCCCGGAGCGTGGCCGCCCTCCGCGCCCGGCTCGACACCGACGACCGGCGAGGGATCACCGGCCGACGGCGCCTGACCGTCGTACCCACCCTCCTGCGGAACCGCCACACCCACTGCGGCACTGTGCGGCGCGTCCGAAGCAGCGGTCCGCGCGATGTCCGTGGCGCCCTGCGGCTCAACGGAGGCCGCGACCTGCGCCGCACCCACCGCACCCTGCGAACCGTCCGAAGCCTCGACCCGTCCCGCATCCGCCGTACCCTGCGGAGCACCTCCCGCGGCCACGGCCTCCGTGGCGACCCGGGCCACCACCGCCTGCGCGGCGCCCACCGGGTGCCCGGTGGGGACAACCGTTTCGGCAGCTTGCGCCTCGGCGCTCGACGGCACGGGGGCCGGTGCGCCCCAGGGTGTCGCCGTCTGAGGGGCCGACGCCTCGCGGTGCTGTGGGACGTCGAGGTACTCGGGGCCGGTCGCGCCGGGGTGGCGTGCGGGGGCGCCGACGGCGCCGCGGTCGGCGAGGGAGCGGACCGGGCTCGCGGAGGCGTCGGGGATGGGCGGACCGAGGTGCAGGGGCCGTCGCGGAGTGATCGGGGGAATCGGCGTCGAAGGGGCCGTCGGGCCGGGCACGCGGACGGCGCTGAGGTCGACCGAGCCGCTGTCGCGGCCGGAGAGCTGGTGCGCGTCCGGCTCGTGCACGGCTTCGACCACCGGCTCGGGCGCGGGCGGGGCGACCTCGTTGCCCCAGGCACCCTGGGAGCCGGGCATCAGCAGGTCTTCGTCCTCGGCGGTGGTCTCGGAGAGGTAGGTGTACGCACCGTGCGCCGCGTGGACGCCCGGCTGCTCCATGCCTGCGCTCTCCGGCAGTCCCTCGCCCGGGACCTGGCCGGTGTCGGTCATGCGTACCCCTCGCCCATCGGTTAGTGCTTCTACGACCAGCTCACCCGGGAACGGCGCACCGACCGCCCCCGCAGTGAAGAACGAGCGTGCGTGCCCAGCGGCACGAACGACCCGCCCAAAAAAGGCGACAAAGCCATTGAGTGGCATTGTCGTGGCCATTCGGCCGTCGCGACAGGTTGATCCGCGACAGGCCGCTGTGGACTGCGCCACGTTGCGCGTACTCCGGTTCCGCCGTACCACACACACCCCAAACGGGGCGTGTTTTTCCGGACATTGACCGACGAAGCGCCGGGCGACCGAGTGCGGTACAACGATCGGCCAGCCTACCGCGCGCGGTACGACAACAGGATCACGGGGACAGGTACTCGGTCATACCGCGCGGTCGGGAAGAACCCCGCTGAGCAGGAACGCGACCGTGCGCTCCCGCTCCGTCCAGGCCCGCGTGTCGAGCTCCACGGACTGCAGGAGCGCGCACTCCACGTCGTAGCCGTGCTCGGTCAGGTCGCGGCCGAGGAGTTCGGCGTCGTAGCGGGTGGCGGCGTGCGTGACGATGCGCTGCGGGCGCCGGTCGGCGACGGCGGAGACGACGGCGGCTCCCCCGCCGCCGACGCGTACGACGTCCGGCTCGGGGAGGTTCTCCAGGACGTGTGGGGCGGTGCCCTGGACGATCTGCAGCTGGACCCCGAAGGCGCGCGCGTTGGCCTCGGTGCGCTCGCAGGCCCGTGGGTCGCGGTCGACGGCGATGACGGCGGCGCCGGCCCGTGCGGCCTCGGTGGCGAAGGCGCCGCTGCCGCAGCCGATGTCCCACACGAGGTCGCCGACGCGCGGGCCGAGCCGGGCGAGTTGGGCCGTGCGCAGCGGTTCCAGCTCGCCTTCGCCCATCAGGCCGCCGTAGGACTCGGCGGGCAGCGTCCAGCCTCGCGGGGCGGCGGACGGGTCGCGTCCGGCGATCCAGCCGCCGGACTCCCCCGCGCCGGCCGGGCCGCCGATGACGATGACGACATTCGGGTCCCGCCAGGCGTGGTCGGCGGCCTTGTCGGAGGTGACGACGGTGACCTGCTCGCGTTCGGTGCCGAGCGCCTCGCAGATGACGAAGGTGCGGTGGACGCCCTCCAGGAGCAGTCCGAGCTCGGCGGGTCCGGCGCCGGGTGAGGTGAGGACGGCGACCTTGGTGTGGGCGCGGCACACATTCACCGCGCGTCGCAGGGTGCGACGGTGTGCGACGACCACCTGTGCGTCGTCCCACGGCATGCCGGCCCGGGCGAAGGCGGCGGCGACGGAGGAGACGGCGGGGACGACCTCGACCTCCAGGCCGAACTCGGGCGCGCGCAGGGTTCGTACGACTCCGAAGAAGCCCGGGTCACCGTCGGCGATGACGACCGCGGTGCCCCGGTGGCCGGCGATGCGGCGGGCGGCGAGGGCCGTGCTGCCGAGACGGACGCGCTCTGCGGCGGGCGGCACCTCGGGGAGCGCCAGATGGTGTGCGGCACCGGCCACCAGCGTGGCGGCACCGAGGGCGGAGCGTGCCGCGGCGGTCAGCGGCGAGCCGTCCCAGCCGATCACCGTGACGCGGTCGGCCATCGTCGTCAGTCTCCCGGGTTTGTGCAGGTCGTTGCCAGAGCTGCCCGTGGGCGGGCTCCGTGAGGGTACCCGGTGTCAGTTCCAGTCGCCGAACGATGTGAAACCGCCGGCCGACTGGTCACCGACGCCCTCCAGGTCCTCGGGCAGCAGGCTCCACACGATGAAGTCGGTGCGTACGTCGGCCCAGGCACCGTCCTCCGCGCGGACGCGCGCTATGCACGCGTTGCGCAGGACGCCCTCACTGATGCAACCGATCTTCTGGGCGACCTGCTGGGAGGCGGTGTTGTCGGCGGCCGTGCGCAGCTCGACGCGCTCGAACTTCTGGTCGGTGAACAGCCATTGGGCGGTGGCCAGCGCGGCCTCGGAGGCGTAGCCCTCGCCACGCGCCCAGGGGGCGATGATGTACGAGAGCTCGGTGGCGCGCACATGCCAGTTCGTCTTGGTCAACTGGACGACGCCGACCAGGCGCTGGGTGAGGAACTCGGTGACGGCGAGGTCCAGTCCGCGGCCGGCCTCGCGCTCCGTCGGGGCGTACTCGGTGATCCAGCTGCGGGCGCCGTCCTCGGTGAACGGCTGCGGGACGTCGGTCCAGGCGCCGACCTGCTCGTCGTTCATCATCTCGGCCAGTGCGGGCACGTCGTCCTCGTCGAGGGGACGCAGCACCAACCGCTCCGTGCTGATGGAGATGTTGGGGAAGGTGCTAGTCATGCGCCGCTCCGTAACCTTCGGAAAACCTTCAGGGCCTGCTGAACTGCCCAGCATGCAGCATGAAAGCACTGAACCGCACCACGGGGTCCACACCAAGTGAAGGAGTGGACCCCGTGCGTGGCGATACGCCGTATACGCGCCGTCAGAAGGCGGCGACGACCGCTCCGTCGTACTCGTCCTCGATGAACTTCTTCACCTCGGGCGAGGTGAGCAGCTCGGCGAGCTTCCGTACGCGCGGGTCGTCCTCGTTGCCCTTCTTCACGGCGAGGAAGTTGCCGTACGGGTTGTTCTCGGGCGACTCGGCGGCGATGGCGTTCTCGGCCGGGCTGAGGTCGGCCTCCAGCGCGTAGTTGCCGTTGATGACGGCGGCGTCGACGTCACCGAGGGAGCGCGGCAGCTGGGCGGCCTCCAACTCCTTGAACTCGATGTTCTTCGGGTTGGCGGCGATGTCCTTGGGGGTCGCTTCGTAGCCGGCGCCCGCCTTGAGCTTGATGACGCCGTTGGCTTCCAGCAGCTTCAGGGCGCGGGCCTCGTTGGTGGTGTCGTTCGGCAGGGCGATCGTGGCGCCCTTCTTGAGGTCCGTGAGCTTCTTGACGCCCTGGGAGTACACGCCGAGCGGCTCCAGGTGCACCGTGGCGTTCGGCACGGCGACGATGTCGGTGCCGTTCTTCTTGTTGAAGTCGTCCAGGTACGGCTGGTGCTGGAAGTAGTTGGCGTCGACCTCACCCTGCTGGACGGCCGTGTTGGGCGTCACGTAGTCGGTGAACTCCTTGACCTCGAGTTCGAGGCCGGCCTTCTTCGCGAGGTTGTCCTTGATGTAGGTGAGGATCTCGCCCTGCGGGGTGGGCGTGGCGGCGACGGTCAGCGGGCCGCTCGCGTCGGAGGTACCGGAGTCCTTGTCCGAGCCGCAAGCGGTGAGCCCGAGGGTGAGGGCTCCGGCGGCGAGGACGGCAGTGGTGATCTTGGCGGTGTTACGCACGAAAAGTGCCTTTCCTTATGGGTGGTGCAGCCCCGTGGTGGTGTTACGGGGAGATCTGGGTGCCCGTCCGGGGGTCAGACGGTCTTGCTCGTCGCCGTGGCCGCCTTCAGCAGCCGCAGCTTCGGCGCCGGACCCGACTGGCCGCCGCGGCGGTGCAGGGAGCGGGCCGCGTAGTCGCCGGCGAACTGGATGAGGGAGATGACGACGGCGAGGATCGCGACGGTGAGCCACATCAACTCGGTCTCGAAGCGCTGGTAGCCGTAGCGGATGGCGATGTCGCCGAGGCCGCCCGCGCCGACCGTGCCGGCCATGGCGGAGTAGCCGATGAGGGCGACGATCGTGGTCGTGGTGCTGGCGATGACCGACGGCAGGGACTCGGGTACGAGGACCTTGCGCACGACGGTCCAGGTGTTGCCGCCCATCGACTGCACGGCCTCCACGAGCCCGCCGTCCACTTCGCGGACAGCCGTCTCGACGAGCCGGGCGAAGAACGGGATCGCGCCGATGGCGAGCGGCACGATGGCGGCCTCGCGGCCGATGGTCGTCCCGGTGACCCAGCGCGTGAAGCTCATCAGCGCGACCATCAGGATGATGAACGGCATCGACCGGGCGACGTTCACTATCTGCCCGATGACCTTGTTGGCCAGCACGTTCTGGAGCAGGCCGCCCCGGTCGGTGAGGACGAGGAGGATGCCGAGCGGGAGGCCGCCGACGACGGCGATGAGGGTGGACCAGCCGACCATGTAGAGGGTGTCCCAACAGGCCTGGGACAGCAGCGGCTGCATCTCGGACCAGGTCACGGCCGGGCACCTTCCTTCAGCAGAACGGGCTCCTGGCCCAGTACGTCGATGTGGAGGCCCTGTTCGCGCAGGAACCCGATCGGCACGACGTTGTCCTCGTAGCGGCCGGGCAGTTCGATGCGCATCCGGCCGACCTGGAGTCCGCCGACGGTGTCGATGGCGGCGCCGAGGATCGATATGTCGATGTTGTAGGTACGGGAGAGCTGGGAGATGACCGGCTGGGTCGCGGCCTCGCCCTGGAAGGTCACGTCGACGACCGTGCGGTCGTCGGCGGACGCCTCGCCGCCCAATGGGAAGAGCGCCGAGGCCAGTTCGGAGCCGGGGGTCGCGAGCAGCTCGCTGACCGTGCCCGACTCGACGATACGACCCCGCTCCATGAGCGCGGCGGAGTCGCAGATCGACTTCACGACGTCCATCTCGTGCGTGATGAGCAGCACGGTCAGGCCCAGTTGCCGGTTCAGGTCGCGCAGCAGCTGGAGGATGGAGCGGGTGGTCTCCGGGTCGAGGGCGCTGGTGGCCTCGTCGGAGAGCAGCACCTTGGGGTCGCCGGCCAGGGCGCGGGCGATGCCGACGCGCTGCTTCTGGCCGCCGGAGAGCTGGGCGGGGTAGGCCTTGGCCTTGTCCGCGAGGCCCACCAGGTCGAGCAGTTCGAGCGCCTTGCGGGAGCGTTCCCTGCCTGAGATGCCGAGGATCTCCAGCGGCAGCTCGACGTTGTCCTGGACCGTGCGCGAGGACAGCAGGTTGAAGTGCTGGAAGACCATGCCGATACGGCTGCGCGCGCGCCGGAGCTCCTTGCCGGCCCGGGGGCCGCGGCCGGCGAGGGCGGTGAGGTCCTGTCCGGCGACGGTCACCGTCCCGGAGGTGGGGCGCTCCAGCAGGTTGACGCAGCGGATGAGCGAGGACTTGCCGGCGCCGGACTGGCCGATGACGCCGTACACCTCGCCTTCGCGGACGTGCAGATCGACGCCGTCGAGGGCGGTGACCTCGCGGCCGCGCGAGCGGTAGACCTTGGTCAGGCCCGATGTGGTGATCACTGGGATTCCGTCACTGTCGAGTGCGCGGCGCGTCGTGGGCGCCGGGCACGGGGCATTTCATGGTCGAAGGCAGCCGGAAGCGCAGCACGGTTCTCGCGAGTGCGGGGGAACCGGGGAGAATCGTGTGCGCGGGGCGGGACTCAGTCACGCAAGCAGTGCGTGGACATGAGCGGGCTCTCGCTTCGGGGCGCGAGGCTCAGGTGGTGCGGGGGCCCTCTAGAAGGCGCACATTCGACACATACAACGAGCACCGGGCGTCATGGTCGCCTCGGTCGCAGCGGTGCGGCAGCTCGTCGTGGTCATGCGATCAGTAAACCAGACCTACGGTCCTTACCGGCCGCCGCTGTCCGCATGCTGGACAGCGGTGGACAGTCGGCGGACGGATTTCAGACGCGGACGGAGATCTCCACTCCCCCGCCCCTGACCAGCGCGGACAAGGCCGACAGGTCCGGCACGACGAGGTCGGCGTCGAGCTCGTGAGCCTGGTGGGTTGTGGTCAACGCCACGGTGGTCATGCCGGCGGCGCGACCGGCCGCGAGACCGGCGGGTGCGTCCTCGAAGACCACGCACCGGGCCGGGTCGACGCCCAGTTCGCGGGCGGCGAGCAGGTAGGGCTCGGGGTCGGGCTTGCCGCGCCTGATGTCGTCGGCGGTGACCATCGTCTTGGGGAGGATCCCGACCGCGTCGAGCCGGGCCTCGGCCAGGCGGCGGGTGGCCGAGGTGACGACGGCCCAGCGGTCGGCGGGCAGCGAGCCGAGCAACTCCTTGGTGCCGGGCAGCAGGTGCACGCCGCCGTTCGGCACGTCCTCGACCTCCAGGGTCTCGATCCGGGCGAGGGCCTGCGGCACGACGTCGGCGGGGAGCAGCTCGGCGACTATCTCGACGGCCGGACGTCCGTGCAGCTCGACCCTGCCGAACTCCTCCGTGATGCCGTACTCCTCGGCCCAGCCCGCCCAGCAGCGGTCCACGGAGTCGAGGGAGGAGACGAGGGTGCCGTCGTTGTCGAACAGGAGGGCCTGTGCACGGATCTTCATGTCCTCGACCCTACGGTGCCCGCCGGGGGCGGCCGCACCAGCCCTTTTGGGCCGTAATAGGCTCGCCGCATGTTTGATGCCCTGACGCTGGTGACCGGGGTCGCCGCGCTGCTGCTCGCCGCGTGGTGCGGCTGGGCGGCGTACCGTGACCAGCCGACGAAGGACTGGCACTTCATCGGGATGGCCGTGGTGACGGTGCTGGCCCTGGTGCAGTTGGTGGCCGGGATCGTGCTGCTGGCGCGGGGCGAGGACCCGGAGCAGGGCACGACGATCTTCGTGGCGTACCTGCTGGGCGCGTTCGCGTGTGTCCCCGCCGCGGGGTTCATGTCGCTGGCCGAGCGGACCAAGTGGGGCTCGGTGACGGTCGCCGCCGGCGGTGTGGTGCTGGCCGTCCTCGAGGTACGGCTCTTCGACATCTGGGGAGGCTGAGGTGGCCGTGACGGAGGACAAGCCGGCCCGGCTGATCAGCGGGCCGGGGATGCTGCTCGTCTGGTTGTACGGCGTGATGGTGGTCGGGGCCGTGTCGCGATCGGCGTACCAGATCGCGACGGAGTTCGACCGGGCGCCGCTGGCGTATTCGCTGTCGGCACTCGCCGGTCTCGTCTACGGCTTCATCACGTACACCCTGGTCAGGGGCGGCGAAACGGCCCGGAAGGCGGCGCTGGTGTGCTGCGCCGCCGAACTCGCGGGTGTTCTGGTCGTCGGTACCTGGACGCTGGTGGAGCCCTCGGCGTTCCCCGACGCGACCGTCTGGTCCGACTACGGCATGGGGTATCTGTTCATCCCCGTGCTGCTGCCCTTGTCGGCCATGTACTGGCTGCGCAAGGCACGAGCCGTCAGGCAGTAGTGGCGTACGCCTCCGCGGGCTTCTCCAGCACGATCATCGGTACGCCGTCCGCGCCCTTCGACGTACCCACCGCCTCGTAGCCCACCTTGCGGTACAGCCGGAGGTTGCCCTCGCTGCGGTGGCCCGCTTCCAGGCGGAACCTCTTGGCGCCGCGCTGCTCGGCCAGGGCCGCTTCCGCCGCGCGCAGCAGCCTCGCGCCGATGCCGTGGCCCTGGAGGCGGGGGTGGACGCAGAGCTTGCCGATGGCGGCGGCACCGTCCGCGGTGACACTGCCGCGGACCGAGCCGACGACCTCCTCGCCGAGCCGCGCCACGAAGACACAGTCCGCGGCGACCTCCGCGCGAACCGAGTCCAGGGTTTGGACGAGCGGGTCGATGCGGTAATTGCCGTAGAGCGCCGCCTCGCTCTGGAAGCACAGGTACTGCAGCCTGAAGATCTGCTCCGCGTCCTGCTCGGTCGCCGCCGAGATGGTCACGCTCATGCCCATGTGCGCACGCCTCCCGCTCACCTGATCGCCTGTCGTTCCTCACTCCTATCCCCGCGCTCCGCGGGCCGCAACCTCCGGTGTGAGCAAACGACGCAGACATCCCAGGCATCTGGAACGTTCCGGACCAAGACTGCCCTGTGAGATACCCAACTCCCCCGCGATCTCCCGGTATGTCGGGTCGTTCGGGGAGAGCAGCGCCTCCACGAGGCGGGGGCAGCGGCCGGGGAGGCGGCGGACCGCTTCACGCAGGGCTCGCCGGCGGGCGGCCGCGAGGGCGAGGTGTTCCGGATCGCCGGCGCTCTCGTCCGCGGGCTCGTTCTCATACGGCCGTTCGAGCCGCGTCGTACGGCGGCTTCGGCGCGCCTCGGAGCGAACGGCTCTGCGCAGCCAGCCCGGCGGGTCCGCGGGCGGGCCGTGCGAGTCGAGACGTTCGAGAAGGCGGAGCCAGACCGCCTGCTCCAGGTCGCCCGCCTCCGCTCCGGTGGCGTGTGCCTCGGCCGAGGCCTCGGCGGTGAGCAACGGGCGCAACGCGGCAACCAGGTCGTGCGTCATATGCGGCACGACGCTGCCGCCCGGGCACTGGGTTGCCCGGGCGGCCGACGGTCACCCCAACCGGGGCGTGGGGCTCAGCTGTTGACGAAGTCCTCGCGGGCCAGCAGGCCCGTGTCGGGCTGGTCGGTGAAGATGCCGTCGATGCCGGTCGCGAAGTACGCCTTGTAGGCGCCGAAGACGTCGCCGTAGGCGTCGGCGTCGGTGCCCTTGCGGAAGTTCGCGGGGAGGAAGGGGTTCTCGTTGCGCAGCGTCCAGGGGTGCAGGATCAGGCCGACCTTGTGCGCGTCTGCCACCAGCGTGGTGGGCGTGGTGAGGTTGCCGTCGGCGTCCTTCGGGATGATCAGGTCCAGGGTGCAGCCGATGCCCTGGGCGTAGGACGCGATCTCGCGCAGACCGGCCGGCTTGACCAGGTCGGCGACGGTACGCGGGTCGCCCGTCTCGACGAAGTCCCAGGGGCGGGTGGTGGCGCCGGAGAGCAGGACGACCAGCGGGTTGTCGACCAGCTTGTTCAGGCGCTGGATGCTGGTCGGCTCGAAGGACTGGATGATGACCGGCGAGTTCCGCCGGTCCCTGCCGTACTTGTGCAGCACCTTGGCGATCCGCTCCTCCAGGGCGAGGCCCTGCTTGCGGAAGTAGGTGGGGTGCTTGAGCTCGGGGTAGATCCAGACCTGCTTGCCGCGCTTACGGGTCTGCTCGTCCTGCCACTTCAGGACCTCTTCGAAGGTGGGGATCTCCCAGCGGCCGTTGTAGAGGGTGTTGTGCGGGCGGTTGGCCGGGATGCGCTCGATCGCGCGCAGGGTCTTCAGCTCGGCGAGCGTGAAGTCCTCGGTGAACCAGCCGGTGGTGGAGACGCCGTCGAGGACCTTCGTCTTCTTGCGGTCGGCGAACTCGGGGTGATTCGCAACATCGGTCGTGCCGCCGATCTCCGGCTCGTGCCGGCAGACGAGGTGGCCGTCCTTGGTGGGCACCAGGTCGCCGGCCTCGACGATGTCGGCGCCCATGTCGAGGGCCAGCTGGTAGGCGGCGAGGGTGTGCTCGGGACGGTAGCCGCTGGCGCCGCGGTGGCCGATGATCGTCGGCTTGGGCAGGCTCTTCACACCGCCACCGTGCCGGGCCTCGACGGCCTTCGCCGTACCGGACAGCCCGAGGACCGCTCCGCCCGCGCCGAGCACGGCCGCGCCGAGAAGCATCCGCCGTCCGGTTACGCCCGTCTGCTCGTTCTCCTGGGTTCCCATGAGCACCCTCTCTGCCCAGTTCCATCGTCAGTGCGGGCTGATCGTAGGTGGGTGCGCATGACGGACGGGAGACCTGCGGCGGAACTCGCGGGTGACGCTGGATGTCGTCCGTTGATGGAGTGGTGACGGTCCGTCGGATTCGGTCCGGGAGTGCGGGGAAGTCGTCCGGTATGCCCCGGGGCGCGATGTCCGTCACACCGCGGCGGGCGCGTTACGCGCCGCCATCGGCACGCCACCGCAGGTAAACCCGCGTCAACAGTGCGTAAGACCTCGGTGAAGTCGGCGCACCCGATGTGCGGGAGACCCGGGACCGCGAGTATCGTCCTCACCTGCACAGACTTATACGAATCCCTTGACACCGGAGGGCCCGTTGTCCCGCTTCGCGCTCATCAAGGCAGTGCTCGGACCGATCATGCGCCTGATGTTCCGCCCACAGGTGGAGGGCGCGGAGCACATCCCGGGCGACGGCCCGGTCATCCTGGCCGGCAACCACCTCACGTTCATCGACTCGATGATCCTGCCGCTGGTCTGCGACCGTCAGGTCTTCTTCATCGGCAAGGACGAGTACGTCACCGGCAAGGGCCTCAAGGGCCGCCTCATGGCCTGGTTCTTCACCGGCGTCGGCATGATCCCGGTGGACCGCGACGGCGGCCGGGGCGGCGTGGCGGCGCTGATGACCGGGCGCCGGGTCCTTGAGGAGGGCAGGGTCTTCGGCATCTACCCCGAGGGCACGCGGTCGCCCGACGGGCGGCTGTACCGGGGCCGTACCGGCATCGCGCGCCTGACGCTGATGACCGGGGCGCCGGTCGTCCCGTTCGCCATGATCGGCACGGACAAGATCCAGCCGGGTGGGGCGGGCATGCCGCGGCCGCGCAAGGTGACGGTGCGGTTCGGCGAGGCGATGGAGTTCTCGCGGTACGAGGGGATGGACCGCGACCGGTACGTGCTGCGGGCGGTGACCGACTCCGTGATGGCGGAGGTCATGCGGCTGTCGGGGCAGGAGTACGTGGACATGTACGCGAGCAAGGCGAAAGAGGCGGCTTAGCTCCGCTGGTTGGCCCGGGGGTTCAGGGAGCTGCCGGGGGTCTGGGGCCGCGGGTTCAGGCGGGCCGCTCATCTGGCGGCCCGCCATTTGTGTGTTCTGAACCTGGCTCCGGGGGCCGCAGTGGAGCCGTACACCGATACAGCCACGCGCATACGCCCCCGCGCACCTAGGCCGTGTCCGCAAAGTCCCGCCTGCCCCGCGACGCCTGGCACGCCCTCCGGGCGGACGACGGGACTTTGCGGACACGACCTAGGACCGGCTGTCCAGCCGTTGACCTCGGAGCATGAACCACGCTGCCACCGCCGCTGCCAGCAGGACCACCGCGCCCGCACCGGCCGCCAGCGCCAGGCCGTCCACGAAGGACTGTCCGGCCGCGTCCAGCAGCGCCTCGGATGTCTGCGCCGGCAGGTCCGCCGCCGCCTCCACCGCACCACCCAGCGACTCGTGCGCCTCCGCCGGTGTGCCCGCCGGGCCCGTGAAGTCCCGGTAGACGCCCGTGACGATCGAACCGAGTACGGCGATTCCCATGGCCGCACCCAGCTCGTACGCCGTCTCCGACACCGCTGACGCCGCTCCCGCCTGCTCCTTCGGCACGCTGGAGAGGATCACGTCCGACGTCACCGTGAAGGAGAAACCCGCGCCGATGCCGACGACCAGCAGGGCCGCGCCGAGCAGGGGGTAGCCCGTGGACCGGTCGATCACCGTGAGCGCGGCCAGGGCGAGGCCGATCGCCGCGAGGCCGCCGGACACCACGGCGCGGACCGAGAAGCGGCGGGCCGCACGGCCGGCGATCAGGCCGGCCACCACCGCGCCGATCGCGGCGGGCAGTTCGGCCAGACCTGCCTCGAACGGGCCGCGGCCCTGTACGAGTTGCAGGAACTGGGAGAGGAAGAACACCAGGCCGGACAGGCCGAGGATGGTCAGCAGGTCGGCGAGCACCGCGCCGCTGAAGCCCCGGCTGCGGAACAGCCGCATGTCCAGCAGCGGGGTCGGCAGCGTGAGCTGGCGACGGACGAAGCCGTACAGCGCGGCGCCGCCCAGCAGGCCGGCGGCGAGCGTGGTCCACGTGAAGCCGTGTGCGGCCGCCTCCTTGACGGCGTACACCACACCGATCATGCCGACGAGGGACAGGGCGACGCTGATCATGTCCCAGGGACCGGGGTTCGGATTGCGCGACTCGGGCAGCAGCTTGATCCCGACGACGACCAGGACCGCCATCACCGGCAGGTTGATCAGGAAGACCGAGCCCCACCAGAAGTGTTCGAGCAGGAGGCCACCGGCGATCGGGCCGACGGCGGTACCGGCGGAGGCGGTCGCGCCCCAGATGCCGATGGCGAGGCTGCGTTCGCGCGGGTCGTGGAAGAGGTTGCGGATCAGGGCGAGGGTCGCGGGCATCAGGGTGGCGCCCGCGACACCGAGCAGCGCCCGGGCGACGATCATCAACTCCGGGGTCGTCGCGTAGGCGTTGAGCACGGATATCGCGCCGAACGCCGTGGCGCCGACGAGCAGGATCCGCTTGCGGCCTATTCGGTCGCCGAGGCTGCCCATCGACACGAGCAGACCCGCGATCACGAAGGAGTAGACGTCGCCGATCCAGAGGAGCTGGGTGCCGGAGGGCTTCAGGTCCTCGCTGATGTAGGGGGTCGCGAGACCGAGGACGGTCGCGTCGACGGCCACCAGCAGCACGGCGAGCACCAGGACGGACAGCGCCAGCCAACGGCCGGGACGCTTGGTCACCGCCTCGGTCGTCTCCGCCGGCTGCAGGGTGCTGGTCATGATTCCTCTCTCGGTTGTCCGGTCTGGCGTAGTGCGCCGCCGAGCAGCAGCTCGACGATCATGTGGGTGAAGTCGTTGCGGGCGACCCTGCCCTCCGAGACCGCCCAGGCCCCGGAGGCCAGCAGGCCGTAGAGCGCCTCGGTGAGCCAGGCCGGGGTGAGGTCGATGCGGAACTCACCGCTTTGCTGACCGCGCCGGAACAGGGCGGCGATGCGCTCGTCGATGCGTGCCCAGCCCGCGTTCTGCTCCTCGCCCTCGAACAGCTGGTTCTCCGTGTAGAGGAAGGCGAGCAGACCGGCCGCGGGCTCGATCTCGCGGACCAGCCGGTGCACGGCGTCCCGCGCCGCCCCGTCGTCCAGGCGGGCCGCGTCCAGCGCGGCCTCGCACTCGGCGATACCGAGCGACTCCAGCGCCCGCACGAGGGCGTCGCGCCCGGCGAAGTGCCGGTGCAGGGTGGCACGGCTGATCCCGGCCGCCTTGGCGACCTCGTCCATGGTCGCGGTGGATTTGCGGGTCAGCAGGGCTGCGGCGGTGCGCAGCACGTGGTCACGATCGACGGCCATGAGACAAGAGTAGCGCATGTGAGACATTGATGTCTCATTATGGGCGTGCGTGACTCATAGCTGCTGATCAGCGGTGGTCAGCGAGGGTGTGCGTCAGTGCCAGGGCAGCTGCCCGCGCCGCTCCCAGTACGCACCCGGCTCCTCGACCAGTCCGGCCAGGCGCTCCAGCTGCTCCTCGTCGAGGTCCACGACGGCGGCGTGCAGATTGGACGCGAGCTGTACGGTCGTCGCGGCGCCGGAGAGGACGACTCCCGCCCAGGGTTGGCGCAGGATGAGCGCGAGGGCGACGGCGTCGCAGCCCAGAGACGTTTCTTCGGCTACGGCCTTCAGCGCGTCCGGCGCGTACGCGTCCGCGAGCCGCCCGTTGGCCATGCCCTCCTTCACGATCACCGTGAGTCCGGCGTCATGGGCCTCGGCGAGAGCGGGAGCGGCGGAGGTCTCCAGGGCGTTGTACGTCGACTGGACGGTACGGAAGACAGGCTCGCCCTCGACGGTCACGGCGAGGGCGGCGCGGATGGCGTCGGCCTGGCTGGGACCGCTGGTGGAGAAGCCGATGGTGACGCCCTGGGCGGCGGCTTCGGCGAGCCTGGCGTGGAGGTCCTTGTCGGTGAGGGCGGGGCTGTCGGGGGTCACCGAGTGGATCTGGTAGAGGTCGAGCCGGTCGCCGAGCAGGGCGTCGGTCTCGGCGCGCTGGCGCTCGTACGTCTGGAGGCTGTGGTCCTTGACCTCGTGCTTCTCGGCGTCGGTGGTCCAGGCGGCGGTGTAGGTGTAGCCCCATTTGCTGCCCACGACGATGTCGTCGATGTCGGGGCGGGCGTTCAGCCAGTCGGCGAGGAACTCCTCGGAGCGGCCGTAGGAACGGGCGGCGTCGAAGTAGCGGACGCCCTGGGCGTAGGCGGCGTCGAGGAGTTCGTGGGTGCGGGTGCGCAGGGCGTCGACGGTGCGCTCGGCCGGGAGGTCGTCCTCCCGGCCGAGATTGATGTAGCCCGGGCGGCCTACGGCGGCCAGGCCCAGACCGATGTGCGCGGTGGGAGTGGTCGCGGTGGCCAGGCGGCTGAACGGCATGGGGCGCTCCCTGCACGATCGACGGAGGGGATCCGGCACCAATCTACCCAGCCCCGGGAGGTTCAGGCCGAGCCGACGCAGCGCGGGCCGAAGGCCGGGTCGGCCGGTCCGTTCCGCTTGAGGGCGTCGAGCACCCACTGCTTGACCAGCAGCGACTTGGGCGCCTGGTCGTGTTCGGTGGTGTCGAGCGGGCAGCGGTCCTGGAGCAGCACGTTGGTCACGTAGGAGTCCGGGCCGTCGAGGAAGGAACTGGTGTAGGGCAGCACGACCTCGTCGTAGCGGGTGGCGATCGCCGTGTAGTCGGGGCCCACCGGGGTCTCGGGATCGGCATTGAGCTTTTGCAGGAAGTCCGAGCCGGCGGTCTGGTCGACGCAGGAGGGGCAGACGGTGGCGCCGGCCACGAGGGCTAGCGGATTGGTGGTGCCGTGGTTGGAGGGCACGATGCCGACGAGGTCGTCGACCTTGGTCGCGCCGCCCAGGAACTTGACGTAGTAGCGGGGCATCATGCCGCCCTGGCTGTGGCCGACGATGTCCGCCCTTTTCGCGCCGGTCGCGCCGAGCACGGCGTTGACGAAGTCGCGCAGCTCGGCCGCCGAGTCCGCGACCGGGGCGGTCTCCAGGCCGCCGTACTCGAAGGAGAAGACGCAGTATCCGGCGTCGGCGAGCGCGGGCGACAGGGTCAGCCAGTTCTCGTACGAGGTCTTGAAGGTGCCGTTCACGAGGACCACGGGCTGCGGGTGGGCGGAGTCCGGCTTGCAGGACCAGTCGTTGGCTCCGGGGGGCGGGGTGTCGGCGGCGCCCGCGGGGGCGGTGAGGCCGAACGCGCAGAGCGCGGCCATGACCGTGGTGGCGAGGAGGCGGACTGTTCGCCCTGTACGTCTTGCGCGCATGACGTCCCTTTCATGCTCGGCTGCGAACCGGTCGCCGTTCGACAATGCCGACCGGAACCGGAATCGTTACTTCCGAGTAAGGGCAAGTCAAGGTTTCGGTCAGTGGCCGATTTCCATCCGTTACCGAGCGGGCCGGGCAGCACGAAGGGCCCGGACGGAGGTCCGGGCCCTTCGGAACGGCGGAACGGGTCAGCCCTGCTTGGCCGTTGCCCACTCCCTCTGGGCGGCGAGGTCCGCCTTGACCTCGGCCAGTTGGACCGCGACCGCGCTGGGCGCCGTACCACCACGGCCGTTGCGCGACGCCAGCGCACCCGGCACGTTGAGCACCGACCGCACCTCCGGCGTCAGATGGGCGGAGATCTTCGCGAACTGCTCGTCCGTCAGGTCGTCCAGTTCCTTGCCCTCGGCCTCGGCGACCTTGACGCACTCGCCGGCGACCTCGTGCGCGACGCGGAACGGGACGCCCTGCTTGACCAGCCACTCGGCGATGTCGGTGGCGAGGGAGAAACCGGCCGGAGCCAGTTCCTCCATGCGCTCGCGGTTGACGGTGAGGGTCGCCATCATGCCGGTGAAGGCGGGGAGCAGGACCTCGAGCTGGTCGCAGGAGTCGAAGACCGGCTCCTTGTCCTCCTGGAGGTCGCGGTTGTAGGCGAGCGGGAGGGCCTTGAGGGTGGCCATGAGGCCCGTCAGGTTGCCGATCAGGCGGCCGCTCTTGCCGCGCGCCAGTTCCGCGATGTCCGGGTTCTTCTTCTGCGGCATGATCGACGAGCCCGTGGAGAACGCGTCGTGCAGGGTCACGAAGGAGAACTCCTTCGTGTTCCAGATGATGACCTCCTCGGCGATCCGGGAGAGGTTCACGCCGATCATCGCGGTGATGAAGGCGAACTCGGCGACGAAGTCACGCGACGCCGTGCCGTCGATCGAGTTGGCGGCCGACCCGTGCTCGAAGCCGAGGTCCTTCGCCACCGCCTCCGGGTCGAGACCGAGGGAGGAACCGGCCAGGGCGCCCGAGCCGTACGGCGACACGGCCGTCCGCTCGTCCCACTGGCGCAGCCGCTCGGCGTCTCGGGACAGGGACTGGACGTGGGCCAGGACGTGGTGGGCGAAGAGCACCGGCTGGGCGTGCTGGAGGTGGGTGCGGCCGGGCATCGCCACGTCCGGGTGGGCCTCGGCGAGGCCGATCAGCGCGTCCTGGAGGTCGGCGATCAGGCCGCCGATGATGCGGGCGTGGTCGCGCAGGTACATCCGGAAGAGGGTCGCGACCTGGTCGTTGCGGGAGCGGCCGGCGCGCAGCTTACCGCCGAGGTCGGGGCCGAGCCGCTCCAGCAGACCGCGTTCGAGGGCGGTGTGGACGTCCTCGTCGGCGATCGTGCCCACGAAGGAACCGTCGGCGACGTCCGCTTCGAGCTGGTCAAGACCGGTGATCATCCGCGTCAGCTCGTCCGCCGTGAGCAGTCCCGCCTTGTGCAGCACGCGCGCGTGGGCGCGCGAACCGGCGATGTCGTAGGGCGCCAGCCGCCAGTCGAAGTGGACGGACGCGGACAGCTTGGCCAGGGCCTCGGCGGGACCGTCGGCGAAACGGCCGCCCCAGAGCCGTACGTCACCGCTGTTGCTGCTCACTCGCTGTGCTCCTCGGGAGGGTCCGGTTGTGGCACCGCCTCCCCGTGGCGTGAACGGGGAGGCGGTCGTCAGGCTAGTGCGCAGTCACCACGCTCACCATGCATCGACCTGCATGAGTATGCAGAGTGCTGCATGATTCGTCAATCTGGGCCGACGGTCGGGGAAATTTGAGCTGCCTTTGAACGCGGGAAACCGCTTACCCGTATCTCTCGCCGAACGCAGGCGCCGCGTTTGTACACGACAACACCAACGAACCCGAGTGAGGCATCCGCATGTCCAGGGCTCTTCCGAAGTACAACAAGCGTCGCGTCGCGTTCATCGGCGGCGCCGCCGCGGTGGCGCTGTCCGGCACGGTGATCGCCGGTTTCGCGCTGGCCGGGGAGACGTCCCGGAGCAGCGGCACGAACGCCCGGACACTGGCCGGACCCGGCACCGTCTCCTGCCCGGACGTGCAGTCGAGGCTGCCCGCCGTCCCCGCCTCGGCCAAGGCCGAGGTCGATCGCAACCTGACGCTGCTCAACGCCCAGATCCAGGAGGCCAACAAGCGACTCGTCGACACCGTGGGCCAGGGTGGGCCCAACTTCGTCCAGAACGCGATCATCGGCCCCCTGAAGGACAAGCGGGTGGCGACGATCAACCGCATCGCGACGGCCATCGGCCGCACGGCCGCCAGACCGCAGGGCCTGGACGCGCTGGCGCCGTGCACCCTCAACACGAACGGGAACGCGGCCGCCGCGACCCCGAATGCGACGCCGACCAAGCAGGCCGGCGGCAACACGGGGAACACCGGCGGCAAGGGCAATGCCGGGAGTGCGGGCAACACGGGCAACACCAACGCCGTCGGCACCATCACCTGCCCGGACGTGAGGTCGAAGCTCCCCGCGGTCCCCGCCTCCGCGAAGGCCGAGGTCGACCGCAACCTCGCGCTGCTCAACACCCAGATCCAGGAGGCCAACAAGCGGCTCGCCTCCTCGGTCGGCCAGGGCGGGCCCAACTTCGTGCAGAACGCCATCCTCGGCCCGCTGAAGGACAAGCGGGTGGCGGCGATCGACCGCATCGCCATCTCCATCGGCCGCACCGCGGCCAAGCCGCAGGGGCTGAACGCGCTGGCCGCCTGCACGCTCAACAAGTGACGTGACAAGCAGCCATGGCCGCCCCGTTGGCACGCCGGCCGGGGCGGCCATGGCACTGCAAGCACCCCCCAATTCCTTAGACAAACGAACGACCCGCGCCCATACTCGGTGGACGTGGGAAAAACCTATGAACGCATAGACGGCAGGCTCCGCAAGTTCATCGAGGAGCAGCCCCTCTTCTTCACCGCGACCGCTCCCCTGTCCGCCGAAGGGACGGTCAACCTCTCCCCCAAGGGCCTCAAGGGCTCCTTCGCGATTCTCGACGAACTCACCCTGGCCTACCTCGACTTCGCCGGCTCCAACGCCGAGACCATCGCCCATCTGCGGGAGAACGGCCGGATCACCCTCATGTGGTGCGCCTTCCAGGGCCCGCCCAACATCGTCCGCGTGCACGGCCGCGGTGAGGCCGTCTTCCGTGACGACCCGCGGTTCGAGGAGCTGCTCGGCCACTTCCCCGACATCGACCCGTCGCTGCACGGCCTGCGCGCGATCATCGTCGTGCGGGCCGAGCGCATTCGGGACTCCTGCGGGTACGCGGTGCCTCTCATGACGTACGACGAGGACCGCGACCTGCACGGCAGGCGGTTCGCGCGGGAGGACGACGACTCGCTCAGCGCGTACTTCGCCAAGAGGGACATCGCGACCAGCCTGGATGGCCTACCCGGGCTGCCGTTGCCGCTGCCGCCGTCTAGCGTCTGAGCCATGCGCCCCGGTGCCGTAGCCCTCGCGTCCGCGTCCCTCCTCGTGCTCGGTGCCGCTCCCGGCGGCGCCCCGCCGCAGCCGCTGCCGCTGCCCGCGCGGATGGCCGACACCGGGGGCGGCAGCCAGCTGATCACCGCCGTCGCGCCGGAGGCCGGCTCGACGTCGGGAACGGTCATGTGGTGGGACCGGGTGGACGGACAGTGGGTGGAGGCCGGTTCGGCACCGGCCCGGTTCGGGGCGAAGGGGCTCGTCGAGGGGACCGAGCGGAAGCAGGGCACGAACACGACGCCGACGGGGCTCTACGGGCTGCCGTACGCCTTCGGCATCAAGACGGCGCCGCGCGGTACGACGTACGAGTACCGCCGGGTTCAGCGGGACTCCTGGTGGTGCCAGGACACCGATTCCCGCGCGTACAACCGCTGGACCGAGCCGCTGGCACGCGACTGCCGGGCCGCCGAGTCCGAGCACCTGGTCTCGTACGGGGCGCTGTACGCGTACGCACTCGTCGTCGACTTCAACTACGAGCGGCCGGTGAAGGGCCGAGGGGCCGGGATCTTCCTCCATGTGAAGGGGCGCGGGGCGACGGCCGGTTGTGTGTCGGTGCCGGAGGACGCGATGGAGCGGATCCTCGAGTGGGCCGACCCGCGGCGCGGGCCGCACATGGCGATCGGGACGGCGGACGGCCCCACGGCGATCACCCGGTACTGAGCGATCGGCTGAGCGAACACCACTGAACACACGGACCTCCCCGCACGTATCTCTGGACCAAGGGACCACGTCAACCACGCACTCCCCTTGCTCCCGTCCCCGGAGGAACCGTGACCACCACGCTCGCGGGCGGCCGTGCCGCCCGACGCCAGACGATGCGCCGCATCCGTCCGCGCCGCTCCCCGGCCGTACCGCTGGTGATCGCCCTATGGGCGGGCGCGGCGGCGGTGCTGTGGCTGTGGTGGGACAACACGCCGTCCCTCGCGGACAACACCGCCAAGATCCTCGCCGCGGGACGGATCACCGGTCTGCTCGCCGGATATCTGATGGCGCTCGTCGTGCTTCAGATGGCGCGGGTGCCCGCGCTGGAGCGGCGGGTGGGCTCGGACCGGGTGGCGCGCTGGCACGCGATGAGCGGCCGGTACACCGTGTGCCTGGTCATCGCGCACGTCTTCCTCACCATGTGGGCGTACGCGCTCCAGGCCGGCAAGACGCTCGGCGACATCGTGCAGCAGACGATCGACTCCATCAACACCCTGCCGGACATGGGCAAGGCGGCCATCGGCACCGGTCTGCTGTTCTTCATCGCGTTCATCTCGATCGGGGGCGTCCGCCGCCGGATCCCGTACGACACCTGGTACCACGTGCACCTGCTGACGTACGCGGCCGTGTACCTGACGTTCTGGCACCAGATCACCACCGGCAACGAGTTCGCCGTCGAGCCCGCCGCCAAGACCTTCTGGTACGGGTTGTACGGCGCCGTGACCGCGGCCGTGGTCTGGTACCGGATCCTCACCCCGATCCGCCTGAACCTGCGGCACCGGATGTACGTCGAGGCGGTCATCGAGGAGACGCCGGGCGTCGTGTCGGTGCTGATCGGCGGGCGCAAGCTGCACCGTATGGGCGCGGAGGCGGGGCACTTCTTCCGCTGGCGGTTCAAGGCGCCGGGCATGCGGTTCAGTTCGCACCCGTACTCGCTGTCGGCGGCGCCCCGCCCCGACATGCTGCGGATCACGGTCAAGGCGATCGGCGACCACACGTCCCGGCTGCGTGACCTGAAGCCCGGCACCAAGGTGTGGGCCGAGGGCCCGTACGGCGCCATGACCGCACAGCGCCGCAGCCGCGGCAAGGTGCTGCTGGTGGCGGGCGGCGTCGGTATCACGCCGATGCGGGCCCTGTTCGAGACGCTGCCGGGGGCGGCCGGCGACATCACCCTGCTGTACCGGGCCAACAGCACCCAGGACCTGGCGCTGTGGGACGAGCTCGCGGCCATCGCCGACGAGCGCGGAGCCCGGCTGATGTACGCGGTCAACAGCCCGGACGGGGAGCGGCCGGACATCTCGGCGGAGCGGCTGAAGCAGAAGCTGCCGGACATCGACAAGCACGACGTGTTCATGTGCGGGCCGGCCGGCTTCGCGCAATCCGTCTACGAAGCGCTGCGCGGCGCGGGTGTGCCTGCCCGCCGCATCCATCACGAGTCGTTCGAGATGTGAGCGACGGGACATCCCACTTCAGACTTCAGGAGCTGTAGGAGCGATGAGGAAGAGTCACCCCATCCGGCGTGTCGTACTGGCCGGCGCCGCCACCGTGTCCGGGATCGTGCTGCTGCTGTCGCTGAAGCCGGCGACGGACCCGGGTTCCGCCCAGGCGGCGGGCATCGGGGCACCGCCGGCGGCCTCGGCCCAGGGCGGCGCCCAGGCGGCCGGGTCCGGCACGGTCACCGGTGACGCGGCGCAGACCCAGTACGGGGCCGTGCAGGTGCGGCTGACCGTCAGCAACGGCAAGATCACCCAGGCGGAGGCCGTCCAGGCTCCCAAGGGCGGCCAGAGCGACCAGATCACCGCGAACGCCGTGCCCAAGCTCAATCAGGCGGCGGTCGCCGCGCAGAGCGCCGACATCGACTCGGTGTCGGGGGCGACGTACACGAGCAACGGCTACAAGAAGTCCCTCCAGTCGGCGATCGACAAGGCGAAGGCGAGCGCCGGTTCGCAGGGTTCGGGCGCGGCGCAGGCCGGTACGGTCACGGGCGACGCCGTCCAGACCCAGTACGGCCCCGTCCAGGTCCGCATCACCGTCAGCGGCGGCAAGATCACCAAGGCCGAGACCGTCCAGGCACCCAGCGGCGGCCAGAGCACCAACATCACCGCCAACGCCGTACCCAAACTCAACCAAGCCGCCGTAGCGGCAGGCAGCGCCGACATCGACGCCGTCTCCGGCGCCACGTACACGAGCAACGGCTACAAGGAATCCCTTCAGTCGGCGATCGACAAGGCCAAGGCGAGCGGCGGTTCTTCGCAGGGGTCCGGTTCGCAGGGCTCGGATTCGCAGGGATCCGGTTCGCAGGGTTCGGGCGCGGCGCAGGCCAGTACGGTCACGGGCGACGCCGTCCAGACCCAGTACGGCCCCGTCCAGGTCCGCATCACGGTCAGCGGCGGCAAGATCACCAAGGCCGAGACCGTCCAGGCACCCAGCGGCGGCCAGAGCACCAACATCACCGCCAACGCCGTACCCAAACTCAACCAAGCCGCCGTGGCGGCAGGCAGCGCCGACATCGACGCCGTCTCCGGCGCCACGTACACCAGCGCCGGCTACAAGGAATCCCTCCAGTCGGCACTGGACCAGGCCGGTGGCTGACACGGTGGCGGAACCTACACAAGCTCCCGCCGCGGTACGTCATGCGGAGGAGGTCATGGGGACGGTCTTCTCCTTCGACGTCCGCGGCGGGGATCCCCGTGCCGTTCAGTCGGCACTGCAAGAGGCGGTCGCCGGGCTGCACCGGGTCGACGAGGTCTTCAGCACCTACCGTGACGACAGCCAGGTCTCCCGGCTGGCGCGCGGTGAGGTGAGCGTCGGCGACTGTGATCCGGAGGTGGCCGAGGTGCTCGACCTCGCCGCCGAGGCGGAGCGGCTCAGCGAGGGCTGGTTCAGCACGAAGTACGAGGGCCGCCTCGATCCGACCGGCATCGTCAAGGGCTGGTCGGTGGAACGGGCGGCCCGCCGGCTCGCGGACGTCCCCGGCGTGACCGGCGTGAGCGTCAACGGCGGCGGCGATGTGCAGTTGCTGGGTGTGCCGGGTGCGCAGCGACCGTGGCGGGTCGGCGTGTCCGATCCGCTGCGCCCGGGCGGACTGGCCGCGGTGATCTCGGCGGCGGGGCTGGACGAACTGGCGGTGGCCACGTCCGGTACGGCGGAGCGGGGTGCGCATATCGTCGACCCGAGCACGGGGCGCTCGGCGGTGACCGATTTGGTGGCGGTGACCGTGGTGGCTCCTCGCCTGACCTGGGCGGACTGCTGGGCCACGGCCGCCTTCGCGATGGGGTCGCGGCAGGGGTTGCGGTGGCTGGAGTCGCTGCCCGGCGTGGAGGCGCTGCTCATTACGGCGGGCGACGAGGTGCGGTGCACGGGGGGACTGGCGGCGCGGCTCGGCTGAGGCAGGGGCGCGGCGGCACGACTGCAACGCCCCAGGGGCGCGGGGAACTGCGCGACCAGCCACAAGCCACCCGCCGTCGGCAACTCACCGCCACCACCCCGCTCAGTGGCCGTTCTGAGCCAACCGCAGCAGATGATCGGCCAGGGCCTGCCCACCCGTCGGATTCCGGCTGATCAACAGCAACGTGTCATCACCGGCGATGGTCCCCAGAATGTCGTGCAGCTCGGCCTGGTCAATGGCCGAGGCCAAGAACTGCGCAGCCCCCGGAGGGGTACGCAGGACCACGAGATTCGCCGAAGCCTCCGCGGAGATGAGCAGCTCCTGCGACAACCGCCGCATCCGCTCTTCCTTCGCCGACTCCCCCAGCGGCGCCCGAGGGGTCCGAAACCCCCCCTCGCTCGGCACCGCGTAAATCAGGTCGCCGTCGTTGTTGCGGATCTTCACCGCGTTCAGCTCGTCCAGATCCCGGGAGAGCGTCGCCTGCGTGACACTCAGCCCGTCGTCCGCGAGCAGCTTCGCCAGCTGACTCTGCGACCGCACCGGCTGCCGGTTGAGGATGTCCACGATCCGGCGGTGACGTGCGGTACGGGTCTGCGGTACGTGAGGCCCGCCGGCGCCGCTCGCGCCGTTCGCCTCGTTCGCCCCGGTCTGCCCGTGGTCCTGCGCCTGACTCATCGTCGTCTCATTCTCCGGATCATCCGTCCCCGTCGGCCACGCCGGCCTCGTCCAGGATGCCGGGAAGGGCCTGAAGAAGCGCCTCCACTTCGTCGTCACCGAGGTTCAGCGGCGGCATGAGCCGTACGACATCGGGGGCGGGCGCGTTCACCAGGAAACCGGCGTCCTGAGCCGCCTGCTGCACACGGGCGGCGAGCGGCTCGGTGAGCACGATACCCAGGAGCAGGCCCGCGCCCCGGACATAATCGATCAGCGAATGGTCGAGACCCTCGATCCCGTCGCGCAACTTCTCGCTCTGCCGCTTGACGTTCTCCAGCAACCCGTCGTTCGCGATGGTGTCCAGCACGGCCAGCCCCGCGGCACACGCGACCGGGTTCCCGCCGAAGGTCGTCCCGTGGTGACCGGGCTGCAGCAGCTCCGCGGCCCGCCCGAAGGCGACCGTCGCGCCCAGCGGCAGCCCGCCGCCGAGCTGCTTGGCGAGCGTGACGACGTCCGGGAGCACGCCCTCGTGGGCCTGGTACTCGAACCAGTGCCCGGTACGGCCGATGCCGGTCTGCACCTCGTCGAGGACGAGCAGCGCCCCCGTCGAGGCGGTGATCGCCCGCGCCGCCTTCAGATATCCGGCGGGCGGCACCACGACGCCGAGCTCGCCCTGGATCGGCTCGATGATCACCAGAGCCGTCTCCTCCGTCACCGCGGCGGCCAGCGCCTGCGCGTCGCCGTAGGGCACGTGGGTGACGTCACCGGGCAGCGGCAGGAACGGCTCCCGCTTGCCGGGCTGGCCGGTCATCGCGAGCGCGCCCATGGTGCGGCCGTGGAAGCCGCCCTCGGTGGCGACGACGTGGGTCCGCCCGGTCAGCCGGCCGATCTTGAACGCGGCCTCGTTGGCCTCGGCGCCGGAGTTGCAGAAGAAGACCCGGCCGTCCCGGCCGAAGAGCTGGAGCAGCCGTTCGGCGAGGGCGACGGTCGGCTCGGCCATGAAGAAGTTGGAGATGTGGCCAAGGGACGCGATCTGCGTGCTGACGGCCTCGACGATCGCGGGGTGTGCGTGACCGAGCGCGTTGGTCGCGATGCCGCCGACGAAGTCGAGGTACTGCTTGCCCTCGGCGTCCCAGACCTTGAGGCCCTCACCGCGCACGAGAGGCAGCCGCGGGGTGCCGTAGTTGTTCATGAGCGAGCCCTGCCACCGCTGGGCGTACTCGGCGTTTGCCACGGTCCCGGTCATTCGGCGTCCCCCTCTGGCGTGTCCGGCACGACCATCGTGCCGATTCCCTCGTCCGTGAAGATCTCCAGCAGGATCGAGTGCTGGACCCGGCCGTCGATGACCCGGGCGGTGTTCACGCCGTTGCGCACGGCGTGCAGACAGCCCTCCATCTTGGGCACCATGCCGGAGCTCAACTCCGGCAGGAGCTTCTCCAGTTGGGAAGCGGTGAGGCGGCTGATCACCTCGTCGGAGTTGGGCCAGTCCTCGTAGAGACCCTCGACGTCCGTGAGGACCATGAGGGTTTCGGCGCCCAGCGCAGCAGCGAGTGCCGCAGCCGCCGTATCAGCATTGACGTTGTAGACATGTCCGTCGTCCTGGGAGCGGGCGATCGACGAGACGACCGGGATCCGGCCGTCGGCGAGCAATGCCTCGATCGCGCCCGTGTCGATGTCGGTGATCTCGCCCACCCGCCCGATGTCGACCAACTCGCCGTCGATCTCGGGCTGGTGCTTGGTGGCGGTGATGGTGTGCGCGTCCTCGCCGGTCAGGCCGACGGCGAGCGGACCGTGCTCGTTGAGCAGGTTGACCAGCTCCCGCTGCACCTGCCCGGCGAGCACCATCCGTACGACGTCCATGGCGTCCTCGGTGGTGACCCGGAGCCCCGCCTTGAACTCGCTGACGATGCCGTGCTTGTCGAGGGCGGCGCTGATCTGCGGGCCGCCGCCGTGCACGACGACCGGCTTGAGGCCGGCGTGGTGCAGGAACACGACGTCCTGGGCGAACGCGGCCTTCAGCTCCTCGTCGACCATGGCGTTGCCGCCGAACTTGATGACGACGGTCTTGCCGTTGTGCCGGACCAGCCAGGGCAGCGCCTCGATGAGGATCTGGGCCTTGGGGAGCGCGGTGTGCTTCCGCGCGGGTGTGTTGCTCATGAGGAGTACGCGCTGTTCTCGTGGACGTAGTCGGCGGTCAGGTCGTTGGTCCAGATGGTGGCGGTCTCGTTGCCGGCCGCGAGGTCGGCGACGATGTGCACCTCGCGGTAGCGCATGTCGACCTTCTCGCGGTCCTCGCCGACGCCCCCGTTCTTGCACACCCAGACGCCGTTGATGGCGACGTTGAGCCGGTCCGGCTCGAAGACGGCGGACGTGGTGCCGATCGCGGAGAGCACGCGGCCCCAGTTGGGGTCCTCGCCGTGGATGGCGCACTTCAGGAGGTTGTTGCGCGCGATGGAGCGGCCCACCTCCACCGCGTCGTCCTCGGTCGCGGCGTTGATCACCTCGACCCGGATGTCCTTGCTGGCGCCCTCGGCGTCCCGGATCAGCTGCTGCCCGAGGTCGTCGCACACCGCCCGTACGGCCTCCGCGAACTCCTCGTATTCCGGGGTGATGCCGGAGGAGCCGGAGGCGAGCAGCAGCACGGTGTCGTTGGTGGACATGCAGCCGTCGGAGTCGACGCGGTCGAAGGTGACCTTGGTGGCGGCGCGCAGGGCCTTGTCGAGTACGTCGTCGTCGAGCTCGGCGTCGGTGGTGAGGACGACCAGCATGGTGGCGAGGCCGGGGGCGAGCATGCCGGCGCCCTTCGCCATCCCGCCGACGGTCCAGCCGTCCTTCGTCACGACGGACGTCTTGTGGACGGTGTCGGTGGTCTTGATGGCGATGGCGGCCTTCTCACCGCCGTGCTCGGAGAGCTGCGCGGCGGCGGTCTCGACGCCGGGGAGCAGCTTGTCCATGGGCAGCAGCACGCCGATCAGGCCCGTGGAGCAGACGGCGACCTCGACGGCGCCCCGGCCGAGCACCTCGGCCACCTTCTCGGCGGTGGCGTGGGTGTCCTGGAAGCCCTTGGGACCCGTGCAGGCGTTGGCGCCACCGGAGTTGAGGACGACGGCGGACACCTGACCGCTCTTCAGGACCTGCTCGGACCACAGGACGGGCGCGGCCTTCACACGGTTGGAGGTGAAGACACCGGCGGCGGCGCGGCGCGGACCGTCGTTGACCACGAGGGCCAGGTCCGGGTTGCCGTTGTCCTTGATCCCGGCGGCGATGCCCGCCGCCCGGAACCCCTTTGCTGCCGTGACACTCACGGTGCGACTCCGATCGTCGAAAGCCCGGTGTTCTCGTGAAACCCGAGGGCGATGTTCATGCTCTGGACGGCGCCGCCGGCCGTGCCCTTGGTCAGGTTGTCGATGGCGCTGATCGCGATGATGCGGTTCGCGGCGGCGTCGAAAGCGACCTGGACCTGAACGGCGTTCGAACCGTAGACGGACGCCGTGGCGGGCCACTGCCCCTCAGGCAGGAGGCGGACGAAGGGCTCGTCGGCGAAGGCCTTCTCGTACGCGGCCCGGACGGACTCGGCGGTGACGCCGTCCTGTGCGGAGGCGGTGCACGTGGCGAGGATGCCGCGGGACATCGGTGCGAGGGTCGGGGTGAAGGAGACGGAGACCCGCTCCCCCGCGACAGCGCTGAGGTTCTGGATGATCTCGGGCGTGTGGCGGTGGCCGCCGCCGACGCCGTACGGCGACATGGAGCTCATGACCTCGCTGCCCAGCAGATGGGGCTTGAGGGCCTTGCCCGCGCCGGAGGTGCCGGAGGCGGCGACGATCACGGCCTCGGGCCGGGCGAGGCCGGCGTCGTAGGCCGGGTAGAGGGCGAGGGAGACGGCGGTGGGGTAGCAGCCGGGTACCGCGATGCGCTTGGACCCCTCCAGCGCGGCGCGGCCACCCGGCAGTTCGGGAAGGCCGTACGGCCAGGTGCCGGCGTGCGGGGAGCCGTAGAACTTCTCCCAGTCGCCCGCGTCCCTGAGCCGGAAGTCGGCGCCCATGTCGACGACCAGCACATCCGGGCCGAGCTGCTCGGCGACGGCGGCGGACTGCCCGTGCGGCAGGGCGAGGAAGACGACGTCGTGGCCGGCCAGCACCTCGGCCGTGGTCTCCTGGAGCACACGGTCGGCGAGGGGCGGCAGATGGGGCTGCAGTGATCCGAGCCTCTGTCCCGCGTTCGAGTGACCGGTCAGGGCCCCCAGCTCGACCTCGGGGTGCGTCAGGAGCAGACGCAGCAGTTCCCCGCCCGCGTATCCGCTCGCTCCGGCCACTGCCGCACGTACCGCCATGGAATCCTCCTCCTAGACGGCATGACTATACGTTTCGCTGCACGTTTATGCAATCTCTGCTGGTATCCCGGGTAGCGTCGGTGTCGGTCGGGGCGGCCAAGGCGTTCGCTGGCTGACGCTCCTTCCTTGAGGAATGCCTCTTGCTGAGGGTCAGCGCAGCCGGTCCTTTGCCTTGTAGTACGCCCCGGCGAAGGGCAGGAACCAGGCGGTGCCGTTGTAGAACGGCACCGGGACCTTGGGGAAGCCGAAGCCGCGCATGGGGTTGGCCTCCGGGTGGCCGTCCATGACCTCGGCCATGGCGCGGCCCATGTAGGTGGCCATCTGGACGCCGTGGCCGCAGTAGCCCATGGAGTAGTAGAGGCCGTTGTCCTCGCCCGCGTGCGGAACACGGTCGTAGGAGAAGCCGACCATGCCGCCCCATACGTAGTCGATCTTCACCCCGGCCATCTGCGGGAAGATCTCGGTCATCTCCCGCTTCAGGACGTCACCGCTCTTGACGTCCGAGGCGGGGTCCGAGGGGGCGAACCGGGCCCGGCCGCCGAAGGCCAGGCGGTTGTCCGGGGTGATGCGAATGTAGTGGCCGATGTTCTTGGAGGACACGACCACGCGGTTGTTGGGGATGAGCTGCCGGGCCCGCTCCTCGCCCAGTGGCTCGGTGACGATGACGAAGCTGCCGACGTTGATCAGCCGCTTGCGGAACCAGGGCAGGGCCTTGTCGGTGTAGGCGTCGGTGGCCGCCATGACCTGCGTGGCGCGGATGGTGCCGTGCAGGGTCTCGACGAGGAAACCGCCCTCCGGGAGGCGGTGCAGCGCGGTGGCGGCGTTGCGTTCATGGATCTGAGCCCCGGCGCGTTCGGCGGCCTCGGCCAGGCCATGGACGTATTTGCCGACGTGAAGGTGCGCGCTGAGCGGGTCGAGCAGGGCTCCGTGGTAGTAGTCGGAGCCCAGCTCGGCACGTAGATCGCTCTTGCTCAGCAGCGTGGTGTCGTGGCCGAAGTTGTCGGCCAGGTCGCGTTGCTTGGCCCGCATGCTCTCGAAGTGCTGCGGCTTGAACGCGACGCCCAGACGGCCTACGCGGTGGAAGTCGCAGTCGATCTGCTCCTTGCCCGTCAGCTCCTCCACCAGGTCCACCGCCTCGCGGAAGGCGTCGTACAGTTCCCGGGCCCGCGGCTGCCCGTAGCGCTTGCGCGCCTCGGCCGGGTCGATGGTGATGCCCTGGGTGCACATGCTGCCGTTGCGCCCGGAGGCGCCGGAGCCGACCTTGTCCTTCTCCACGAGGACGACGTGGGCGCCCTTGAGTGCCGCGTGGTAGGCGGTGGACAGGCCGGTGAGGCCGCCGCCGATGACCACCAGGTCCGCCTGCTCGGGCAGGGGCTCGCCGGTCCGGTCGGGGAAGGCAGGAGCGGTGTCGAGCCAGTAGGGGATCTGCTTCATGACGTAGGTCCTCGGGTCTTCCTGGTAGTCCAGGGGGGTGTCGTCCGGGTCCCGGCTTCAGCAGCCGAGCAGGGCCGGCAGGCCGGACAGGTCGGGCAGCTCGTCGAAGGGCTGGTAGTCGGCGCTGCCGCGGGCGCCGATGGAGCCGTTGTGGCCGTAGCGGTTGATCCACACGCGGCGAGCGAGGCCGAGGTCGCGGCTGGGGATGAGGTCGTACTCCCAGCCCTGGGCGACGTGGATGACCTGGGCGGGGTCGATGTCCATGGTCTGGAAGGCGTACTCGAAGGTCCGCAGGGACGGCTTGTACGCCTTGGCCTGCTGGGCGGTGATGACATGGTCGAACTCGACACCCATGTTGGCCAGGTTCTGGGCGATGAGGTCGTCGTCCGTGTTGGAGATGATGGCGATCTCGTACCGGGACTTCAGCGCCCGCAGGGCGGCCGGGACCTCGGGGTGGGGGCCGAAGGTGGGCACGGCCGCGACCAGGGCCTCGCCGTCGGACTGCCGGTACTCGAGGCCGTGCAGACGCATCGCTGTCTCCAGGCTGGCGGGCAGCAGCTCGCGGAAGGGGCGGTATGCCTCCAGGACGGCGTGGAACCGCATGATGCGGAAGTCGTCGAGGAACTCGTCGACGTTCAGACGGTCCAGGTCCAGCCGGTCGGCCAGGACCTTCAGGGTGGTGGGGCCGAGCTGGAAGTCGACCAGGGTGCCGTAGGCATCGAAGGTGACGATCTGGCGCATGGTGTTCAACCTCTTTCCGGGCATATGGGACACCGGGTTCAGGAGACTGCCGAGGCGTTGGGGCAGCGACCCGTTCAGGGGGATGGGGGCTGAGGGGTGCCCGTGGCGGGGTCGCCGCTGGAGGACGATCCCCCGGGCAGGGCCGGGGACGACGAATGCTGATCAGGCAGTCGGCGGCAGCATCGTTACTGCGCCGATGCGATGAGCCTCTCTCCGGCTCGAGGTGATGCGTCAGTGAAGCACCGTGGAGAATCCGGCAACAAGGGACGTGAGGCCGCGAGATCGACCGCGTATTTTGTGCCTGTGCACAATTTCTGAGAAGCACCGCGAGCGGCTCCGGCGCGAACTGCGGCCGCTCGGCGCTGCTGCCCGGCGGCGCGACCGGGCTGTCGGCGGCCAAGGCTGCCGTCCACATACAGGGCATGCGGCCTCTGACCGACACGCTTCGGCTCCAGCTCTCCCGGTCGCGGCCCCGGCCGGTTGCCTCGACCCGTCCAGCGATCGGTGGATCAGGACATCGTCGCCCGGAAGCGGGCGCCCGCGTCCGTCTCCAGCCAAGCCAGGGCGAGGACCAGCCGGGCGGCGTCGTTCGGTCGGGACAGCTTCAGCCCGGTCGCCTCTTCCGCGGCCTGCAGGCGATTGCCCACCGTGTTCCGGTGCCGGTAGGTGCGTGCGGCCACCTCGGCGACCGAGCCCAGGTCGAAGTACCAGCGCAGGGTCTCGACGATGCTGTCGCTGTCGCGCAGCTCGAGCAGTGGGCGCAGCACGCCGGTGGCCATCGCACCGGTGAGCTCTTCCTGCGCCGACATGATCGCCCCGATCCAGTGGCCCTCCACGTGCCGCACTCCGGGCTGCGCGGAGCTGCGGATCGCGGCACGTGCGAACCGGATGCCCCGCGCCGTCAGCGCCAGGCCGGGGACTTCCGCGACGCCGCAGCGCCACGGGGCGAACGGCCGGAGCATGGCAAGCATGGCCTCTTCATCGCACCGTCCGTGACCGATGATGCCGAGGAGCTCGTCACCCATCCATCCGAAGTGACGTACCAGGCCCCCCCGACGCAGCGCATCGTCGACCTGGGACACAGCCGGGTCCCCGGTAGGAACGGATTCGACCACGACCACGGTCAGAGCGACGTTCTCGGAGAAGCCCAGCAACGTCGAGGCCTCGGCGACGGTGGACGGATTCTGCTCCCCTTCCAGGACCAGGCGGCCGAAGGCGCGGTTGCGCACCTCCGTACGACGACTCGCCAGGTCGCGCTCGGTGCGGCGGTAGGCGTCGACGACCTCGACGCTGTTGGCGTCCGTCGCCTCCCAGACGCGGATCAGCCCGTCGAGGAAGTCGGGATCGGCGCTGATGCCACGTGCTCGCCCCTCTGCGAGCACGGCCTCCCACAGGGTCCTGAGGTCGAGCTGGAAGGAGTGCATCAGAGCGGTCAGGGGAAACGCCTGCTCCGCTCGCTCGCGTCCCACGTCCTCGGTGGCGCGCGAGACCGTCCGGGGCACGGGACCGCCGGCCAGCCGGGTCAGGGCGAGTTCGAGGGTTCGTCGCATCCCCTCCCGTTTCTGAACCGGGTCCCAGTCCGCCGACGCGTAGGCGGGCTCCTCGGCTTCCAGCCGTTCGAGCGCACGAGAGGTCAGTTCGTCGAGCCGTTCCTCGAGGAGCCGGCGCGCGATCGCCTGCACGGCGTCGTGGCGGGTCCCGCCCTGACGGCGTCCCGGGCCGCTCACGAGGACCGCCTTTGCCGCCGACATGCCGCTGGGGCTCCCTGGCAGTGATTGTGCACAGGCACAAAATACGGGGTCGATGTCGCGGCCTCGCGTCCCTTGTTGCCGGATTCTCCGCGGGGTTTCATCTGACGCATCACCTCGGGCTGGAAGGGCTCGTGGCATGACCACGCACTTGGAGCAGCTATGGCACTTCCCGTGGGCACCTGATCCCCGGTCCGTCACCTTGAGTAGGCGCTGTTGAGGGTCAGGAAGCGATGGCGGCCGAGCCAACCGGTTCGCCAGGCAGAGCGGGATCGAGATCACCCAGGCCCCCGGAGACTACGCCGAGCTCAAGGCGAAGGTCGAGGATCAGTACGTCACCTGTGACGTCGTTGACGTCCCACCTCGGACCTGATCGCCGACCAGGTGCTGGAGCGCGTGGAAGCACCAAACGGGGGAGTTCGCCCTGGACCTGTCGCTCGTCGACTTGGTCGAGGTCTGCGCAGCCCGAGAAGCGATCGAGACACAACCGCGGCAGCCCTGCCCGCCGCCCCCGGGAACCGCAATCGATCGGACCGTGGCGGTGGGGGAACGGCCACGCCCTGAGCGTCGTGACACAGGCCCACGGTGAGTGACGAGCGACCTGACGACAAGAGAGAGAACGCACCGATGACCTTCGCGACCACCACCGGCCAGGACGGAACGACCATCCCCGGTCACACCGGCCAACTGCCGGGCCCGCTCCTCGATCACGTGCTGCGGCAGTCCTTCGGACTAGAGGGATATGTCCAGCACCCCCTGGGAGGGGAGGTCGACCAGAACGTCCGGATCACCGGCGACGACGGCATGCGCTACTTCGTACGGGTCACCCGCGCGGAGCCGGACTCGGCCGACGTTCTCTGGCAGAACTCGCTCCTTCAGCATCTGGCCTCCACCGTTCCCGGCCTTCCGGTGCCACGGCTGATCCCGACACGCGAGGGGACGTTCCTTGCCGCCGTCGTCCACGAGGGCCGAACGCACGTGGTCCGCGTGATGAGCTGGATCGAGGGCCGTGTCCTGGCGGAACTCGACGACCACCCCGCGGCGCTTCTGCGTCAGCTGGGAGAAGCCGCCGGGCGGCTGAGCCTCGGACTCTCCGGCGTGGAGCCACCGGTGGGATTGGAACCGCACGACTGGGACATGCGCCGGGCCGCTGAGATCGTCGAGGCGTCGCTGCACGCTGTACAGGACGCGGACCGGCGGGAGTCGGTGCGCACGATCATGGGCTGGTACGACGATCTCCTGCCCGCATGGGACCGACTGCCGCGGAGCGTCGTGCACCAGGATCTCAATGACGCCAACGTCCTCACCGACGCCGACGAGGACGGGGTGCTGCGGATCTCGGGCATCGTCGACCTGGGCGACTCGCTCTACAGCGTGCGCGCGGCGGAGGTGGCGATCGCGGCGGGCTACGCCATGGTCCGCAAGGCCGACCCGCTCGCCGCGGCGGCCGAAGTCGTGGCCGGCTTCCACTCGGTGCTCCCCCTCACGGCTGAGGAACTGGCGGCTGTCTATCCGTTGGCGGCCGCCCGGCTGTGCATGAACGCCGTGACGTGGACGCGCCGGGTCGCCGAGTGCGACACGCCGTACGGGCGGACCCGCATGCGACACACCTGGCCCGCGATCGCGCAGGTGGCCGAGGTCTGCCCCGACGTTGCCGAGGCGACGTTCCGGGTCGCGTGTGGGCTCCCCCCGACGCGGGAGCAGCGGGGTTTGGCAGAGGTCCTAGCAGAGGCGGCCCGAGACGGTGCCCCGTACGCACCGGCCCCGCAGCTGCTCGACCTGCGACCCGCAAGTGATCTCTACGACGAAGTCGACTGGCACGACACGAGGGCGGTGCGCGCGAGCATCGACGACGTCCTCGACGGACGACGGCGACGGGGCTACGTGCCCCACCTCAGCGCATCGCTGCTCCTGGGGGGACGGCGCCGTCCGGGAGCCGACGAGCCCGCGACGGTTCAGGTCGGCGGCTCGCTGATCGTGGCCGCCGCCGAGGAGGTTGCCAGCCCGCTGTCCGGCGTCGTCGAAGCCCGCGGAGGCGGCGGGATGCCGTTGGTACTGCGACATGCGGTCGAGGGGCTGCAGTTCTGGACGTGCTGGTGGGGACTCGACGACACGCCGCCCGTCGCGGCGACGGTCCCGGCCGGGGCGCTGTTGGGACGCGCCGGCGCGAGCGAGGAGAAGGACCCGCTCGGGTCCTGCGTCCAGGTACAGGTCCACCGCACCGCGCGGATGGCCACGTGGCCGCCCCCTCGTGTCGTGCCGCCTTCCGCACGGCAGGTGTGGAGCCACCTGTCACCCGACCCCGCCCGGCTCCTCGGGTTCACCGAGTCCTCCGCCGCGGCCCCCACCATCGACGACGTCGTCTCGGTGCGCCGTCGCCACATCGCTCGCTCCCAGCGCAACTACTACCGCACCCCGATGAACCTCGTGCGTGGGCGGGACGTGTGGTTCCACGACGAGGACGGCCTGGCCTATCTGGACTCGCTGAACAACGTCACCCACGTCGGCCATGCCGAGCCACGCGTGACGGCCGCCGCCACCCGACAGCTGCGCAAGCTCAACACCAACAGCCGTTTCGTCTACCCGCAGATCGCCAGTTACGTGCAGAAGCTGGTAGCCACCCTGCCCGACCCGCTCGAGGTCGTCTTCCTCGTGTGCACGGGCAGCGAGGCGAACGACCTGGCGCTGCGGATCGCCCGCCAGGTGACAGGTCGTCAGCACATCGTCAACATCGACGGCGCCTACCACGGAAACACCGGCGTGGTGACCGGGATCAGCCCGAACCGTTACAAGGGCCCCGGCGGCGCCGGTGCGCCCGCGACCACCCACGAGGTCGTCATTCCGGACCGCTACCGCAGCACCTACGGGTACGACGACGCGGACGCCGGAGTCAAGTACGCGCGCGACGCCGCGGCTGTCATCGAGCGGATCACGGCCGACGGCCGCCCTCCGGCCGCCTTCATCGCCGAGTCCCTGATGGGATCGGGTGGGAACATCGTGTTCCCCGACGGCTACCTCGACGGCGTGTTCACCGCTGCCAGGCGAGTCGGCGCCCTGTGCATCTCCGACGAGGTCCAGGTCGGCGTCGGACGACTCGGGCCCTGGTGGGGGTTCGATCTCCAGGGGGTGGTCCCGGACATCGTCACGATGGGCAAGCCGCTCGGGAACGGGCATCCCCTCGCGGCGGTGGTCACGACTCGGGAGATCGCCGACGCGTTCGACACGGGCATGAAGTACTTCAACACCTTCGGCGGCAACCCGGTCTCCTGCGCGATCGGCGAGGCCGTGCTCGACATCGTCGAGCAGGATGGGCTGAGGGAGAACGCCGTGAGCGTGGGCGGGTACTTCGCCCAGTCGCTGCGCGAGCTCCAGGAGCGCCAACCGCTCATCGGTGACGTACGGGCCGCAGGGCTCTACCTCGGCGTCGAACTGGTCCGCAACCGCACCACCAAAATGCCGGCCACTGAGCAGGCCTTCACGGTCACCGAACTCATGAAGGAGCGAGGCGTCATCGTCTTCCCCAATGGCGTGCACGACAACGTACTGAAGATCAAACCGCCCATGACCTTCCGCCGCGAGCACGTGGATCTCTACGTAGACGTGCTGGACGAGGTCCTGTCCCTGCCCGAGCTGCGCTCGGCCGTTCAGTCCTGAGACGGGCAACCGTCTACCGAGGCAGGGAACGAGAGTGGCCCGCGAAAGCGAGAAGTGCCGCGCGGGCCGGCTACTTCGGCCAGGACTTCAAGGTCTCGCCCGCCATGGGCGGCATCGCCGCGGACCTCGCCCCGGAGCGCCGCGCCTCCCAGTCGATCGACTTCATCTCCACAAACGGCCGCTCCTCGGCCTGAGTCGGAAAGAGAAAGCACATGACCCTGACCATCGGCGCGCTGAGGGCCGAGCCCGGCCGGAAGACCCGCGGGACCCTGCCCGCCGACCTGGGCACCACGACGGTGGACGTCCCCCTGATCCTCGTCAACGGCTCCCGTCCCGGCCCGAGGGTCGTGATCACCGGTGGCGTCCACGGCGGCGAGTTCATCGGCGTCGACGCCACCACCCGCCTGGCAGGGCTGCTGGAACCGGACGAGATCGCCGGCCAGGTGGTGATCTGCCCCGTGGCCAACCCCCCGGCCGTCTACGGCGGACGGCTCAACATCTCCCCGCTGGACGGCGTGAACATCAACCGCGTCTTCCCCGGCGACAAGGACGGCGGCCCCACCGACCGCATGGCGGCCTGGCTCTTCGAGCACCTGATCGACGGCGCCGACGCCTACGTGGACCTGCACAGCGGCGGCATCGACCAGCACCTGCTCGACTTCGTCGGCTACCGCCTGACCGGCGACGCCGAGCTCGACGCGAAGAACATGGCGATGGCCCACGCGGTCGGATACGAGCTGGTCATCTTCGGCACCAGCGCCGACGGCGGCAACAGCCACGCTGCGGCGAACCGGCAGGGCATCCCCGCGATCCTCGTCGAGACCGGCCAACTCGGCGACCGCGCCCCCGCCACCGTGCGCAGGCTGCTCGACGCCCTCTACCGGATCCTGCACCACCTCGGCGTCATCGAGGCGCCGCAGTACCTCGCACCGGTGACCGTGCAGCCGCGCGACTGGATCTGGACGGGCGACGTCGAATCTCCGGCCGCAGGCCTGTGGTACCCGGACGCGGTCACCGGCGACGAGGTCACCGAGGGGCAGACCATCGGCCGCATCATCGACCCGGTCGACGGCACCGAGCACAAGATCACCGCCATCGCCACCGGAAAGATCATCTACAACATGAACGGACTCTCCGTCCGCCCCGGCACGCATCTCGCCGCCATCGCCGCCCCGCACCAGTGACGGGCCGCATGCCCGCTCACTGATCCCATCCCCCTACCCCTACATCGCGCCAAGGGGCGGCCGGTCAAGCGGGCAGCGGTCATGTATGTCTCCCAGGGCTGGCGGACGATTCTTCTCGCCCCGCTACTCACGCACGGTGAGCATCCAAGCCCATGATTCGCCAACTAAAGTTCTCGGTCACATCGGTGATACCGAGTTCTCAAGAAGCGGAAGCGCGCGACCCGGTTGGACGACCGACGTCATGAGCGAGGCCCGCGGCTGCCCAATCCCACCCTGGAGACACCAACGCATGAACGCTCCGGCACCGCCACCTGAAGCAGGGCGGCCCGACGGGCCGTCCATCCGCATCGGCGCTCTCGCTCCGCTGACTCGGCCTGGCTGGGTCGAGGCCGGCCGGCATCTGCTCGCCGGACTCGAGCTGGCCGTCCGCGACGTCAATGACGCCGGCGGGATCGGTGGAAGACCGCTCGAGCTGGTGGTCCGGGACACCGCTGCCGATCCGCAGAGGGCCGCGGCGGCCGTGGACGAACTGGCTCGCCTGGGCGTGGCCGCGCTGGCGGGGGAATATCACAGCGTCGTCGCTCGCGCCGCTGCCGCGAGGGCGGACGCCCTCGGTCTGCCGTTCCTCTGCTCGTCGGCGGTGCTCGACGCGCTCACCGAACAGCCGACGGAATGGGTCGCGCGCCTGTGCCCGGCACAGTCGCACAGCTGGCAGACCTACGCGGACTTCCTCCTCGACGCGGGGCACGGTCGCATCGCCGTGGCAGCCCAGCCGAGTGTCTACTGGGCGTCCGGGGTCCGCATTCTGCGGGACTGCCTGGCTCCTCGCGGCGGCACCGTCATCGAACTGGACGCGAGCGCGCTCACCCCTACGGCCGTGTGCGACGAACTCGTCGGCAGCGGCGCGACAGCCCTCCTCCTTCTGGTCGGCCACCCGGACCCGGCGGTGCCGATCGTCAGGTCCGTCCGCCGCGACCCGCGCCTCGCCGAGATCATGATCGGTGCGCCGGCCGGGCAACCGGAGTTCGCCGAGTGGGCGACGGCGCTGGGCGGCGACGGAGCCGGGATCCCGTTCCTGCGCTATCTGCCCGAGCGCCTCAGCCCCCTCGGTGCACGCGTCGAGACGGCCCTGCGCGAGCGGCTGGCGGAAGCGCCCTCCTTCGTCGCCTTCGAGGGCTACGACTCGGTCGTCGTCCTGGCCGACGTGCTGCGTTCTCACGGCCCCGACCGGGCGCGCATAGCCGAAGCCTGGGCGAGCGTGGCGGTCGAAGGCACCCGCGGGAAGATCCGGTTCTCCCGCGCGCCAGGTGTCAGTGCTTGGCAATGGGTCTGGCCGCCGGTCCAGGTCGTTGATCGAGATCCGGCGGAACCCGATCGCTTTCGGATCCTGCACGCCGGCTGAGAATGCGCGGTCTCGCCCGCCGACAGGCCCCCTGAACGGCGGTGGGCCGCTGCCACCAGGGCAACGGCCCACCGCCGGAACCGGCTCCGCGAACCGCGAACCCGAACCGCCTGCGGACTACCTCTGCTTGATCCGCAGGAAGGTGACCGAGTTCGCCGGGAAGGTGTACGTGAACTTCTCGGCGACCGCCGAGAAGGTGGACGTCGCCGGAGCGACCGGCGCGTCCGTCTCGGTGTTCACCGCGTCCTGGTCGGCGGCGAGGGTGGTCACCCGGGCCGTGGCGGCGACGCGGGCGGTGCCCAGGTCGATGGCCGTACGGGCTCGGGCGGACTGGGCGTTGACGACCTTGACGATCAGGTCACCCGTCGCGGCGTCGCGCGTGACGACCTGGCGGAACGGCTCGGCGGGCTTGTCGTCGGTGAAGCTGCCCCACTCCTGGCCGTCCAGGTACAGGGTGACCTGGCGGCCGCGCACCTTGATGTCGATGTCGTAGGCGCGGCCCGTCTCGATGGACCCGGCCTTGGTCATCAGCGTGCCCTTGCCGCCGTCCACGGCCTGCTCGACGGCGGACTGGGTGTTGTTCCAGCCGCCGAGGTTCCACCAGTAGTAGTTGCCGGTGTCCTTGACGCCGAAGGCGACGAGGAAGCCCTCCTTGCCGGACTTCTTGGTGGCCTTCACATGCAGGTCGTAGTCGTGCCAGGACGGGTCGCCGGCCTGGACCATGGTGTTCTCGGCGGCGGCGTCCGTCTGGACGTACTGGCCGTCCTGGACGCTCCAGCTGCCGCCGCCCGTGTGCGTCCACTTCGAGGCGTCACCGGAGAAGTCGTCGCTCAGCAGCGTCGAGCCGTCCGCCGCGGTGACCTTCACGTCGTCGTACGCGGCGCTGGTCGCCCAGGTCGAGAGGCCGACCGCACCGGTGATCGGACCGCTGACGTTCGGGGTCGTGGTCGCCTTCGACGGGACGACCCGGTCGCCGACGTTGTTCATGAACAGCTTCTGGACCTCGTAGTTGGTCGAGTTCCAGGAGGCGCGGTTGTTGAACCAGATCAGGTCCGGGCGCCACTGGACGTAGTCCTCGTTGGCGAGCAGCGGGGCGTACGAGGCGAGCTTGACGACGTCCGCGTTGCGCTCCAGGCCGGTCATGAAGGCGGCTTCGGCGAGGCCGTTCTTCCAGGCGTTGCCCTGGGAGGCGTACTCGCCGAGGAAGACCTTCGGGCCGTTGCGGTCGTAGGAGTCGTAGCGGTCGTTGTTCTGCAGGAACCAGTTGGGGTTGTTGTAGTAGTGCTCGTCGACCATGTCGACGTTCGCCTCGCGGTTCAGCTTCCAGGCGGTGTCGAAGGTCGTGCCGCTGTCGTCCGGCCCGGAGTTGGAGATGACCGTGATGTCCGGGTACTTGGCCTCGATCGCGGCGCGGAACCGCTGGAAGCGGGCGAAGAACTCGTTGGGGAGGTTCTCCTCGTTGCCGACCCCGATGTGGGTGAGGTGGAAGGGCTTGGGGTGGCCCATCTCGGCGCGGACCTTGCCCCACTTGGAGGTCGCCGGGCCGTTGGCGAACTCGATGAGGTCGAGGGTGTCCTGGATGTGCCGCTTGAGCAGCGCCTCGTCGTCGACGGCCTTGTTCTGGCCGCAGCCGGTCACCAGGGCCGGGACGACGGGCAGCGGCATGGCGCCGATGTCCTCGGAGAAGCGGAAGTACTCGTAGTAGCCGAGGCCGTAGCTCTGGTTGTAACCCCAGAAGTTGGCGTTGGTGGCGCGCTGCTCGACCGGGCCGATGGTGTCCTTCCACTGGTAGCTGCGCTTGCGCTGCCAGCCGCTGGCCTCGCTGTAGTCCTCCATGGAGCCGGTGTTGACCAGGCAGCCGCCGGGAAAGCGCACGAAGCCCGGCTTCAGGGCGGCGATCTTCTCGGCGAGGTCCTTGCGCAGGCCGTTGGGCTGGTTCTTGTACGTCTCACGCGGGAACAGCGACACCATGTCGAGGGCCGCGGCGTTCGTGGCGGCGACGGCGAGGCGGCCGCGGTTGCTGGGGCGGGTGGCGGTGAACGTGGCCCTGTACTTGGCCCAGCCGCCCTTGACGGCCACCTGGCGGGCGGTCGCCAGCGCTCCGGCGGCGTCCTTGAGGGTGACGGTCAACGTGGTGCCGCTCTCGGCCCGGGCCCACACGGAGAAGTCGTACCGTTTGCCCTGCTCGACCCGGATCCCGGTGTTGTAGCCGGCGTTCGTGACGGTCGAACCGGCGCCCAGGGAGAGGTAGTTGCGGTTGCGCTCGCCCAGCCGGCCGGCGTCGTTCACGACCTGGCCGGTGCCGTCGACCACCCAGGACGTGAGGGGCGTGTACGACCGGTTGTCGTCCGTGGAGTACTCGAAGGACCGGTTCTGCACGAGCTCGGCGTACAGACCGCCGTCCGCGGCCCGGTTGATGTCCTCGAAGAAGACGCCGTACATCGTTTCGTCGATCTTCGCGCCCTGAGCGGCGGGCTCGACGGTGATGGCGTAGTCGGTGACGTCCTCGGCGTGGGCGGGGGCGGGGATGAGGCCGGCCGCCACCAGGAGGGCGGTGATGGCGATGCCGTATCTCCAGCGCGTGCGTGACATGGACACTCCGCGGCTCGATGTTCGAAATATCAGACGTCGATCAGGACTTCGAACGGCAAGATAGGGAGGGGGATTTGAGAGCGTCAACAGGTCGGGCGGTACCGAAAGTGTCGCAAGCGGCGGGAGGTGAGGGACGGATGGGCGAGTTCTGGCCGGTTCCGGATGTGCTGACGTATCTGGCCGGGAGCTGGCGGGTCGAGCGATCGGTGCGGGAGCTCGCGAGCGGAGAAGAGGGGGAGTTCTCCGGTACGACGGTTTTCGGCCGACTGGAGGACGGAGGGCTGCTGCACGAGGAGTCCGGCACTTTCCGCTGGCGGGGCGCCGGGCGTCCCGCCGAGCGGACATTGCGCTTCCTGCCGGGTGCGACGCCGGGCACCGCGCAGGTGCGGTTCGCCGACGGACGACCCTTCCACGACCTGGACCTGACGTCCGGGCGGCACATCGCCGACCACCCCTGCTCGGCCGACCTCTACCGGGGCGAGTTCACCGTCCGGGACGAGGACCACTGGCGGACGGTGTGGCGGGTGCGCGGACCGGCCAAGGACCTCGTCCTCACGACCGACTACGCGCGCGAGGGCTGAGCCTGCACCCCGTCGAAGCGGAGGTTCCAGCGGCCCGCCCGGCCGGTCACCGTGGTCGTCGACAGGGGGCGCACGTCGAGGTTCCAGTAGGTGGCGGGCGGCGCCTTCAGCGCGTACACCAGGGCGGCACGGATCACGGACGGTTCGGCCACGGCGACGATCCGGCCGCCGTCCTCCACGGGCCGGGTGTCGAGCCAGCCGCCGACCCGGGCGATGAACGCCAGCAGCGACTCTCCGCCGTGCGGCGTGCCACGCGGGTCGGCCAGCCAGGCGTCCACCGCCTCCGGCTCCCGGGCCATCGCCTCGCCGAGCGTCAGCCCGCGCCAGCGGCCCATGTCGCAGTCGCGCAGGGCGAGTTGCACCAGCGGGGCGTAGCCGAGGGCGTCGCCGGTGGCGCGGCTGCGCGGGGTCGGCGAGCAGTAGCGCAGCTCAGCGGCCGCCAGGGGCAGCAGGTCGCGCGCGACGCGCTGCACCTCGTCCCAGCCGGCCTGGTCCAGCGGCCGGTCGTCCTCGAAGCGCTCGGCGAGCAGTGGTGAGCTGCGCGCGGCGGCGACGAACGTGACCCGAAGTGGCATGCGGCGATGGTGTGTCGCGAGAGTGCGCAGGTCAAGAGGCGTTGTGGAGACGTCACCGAGGGTTGGTGAAACCTTACTACGGGGTCAGGATCAGGCGGACAAGTCACCGGAAATCGAGCTGTTGGAAGTTCAAGTACAGCGACGGGAGTTGTCAGAAGCAGAGGTTCATCCACTGGTCCGGCCTCTCCAGCGGCGCGAACCCGAGCTTCTCGTAGACCCCGTGCGCGTCGTGGGTGGCGAGCAGCATCCGCTTCAGCCCGTACGGCCGCAGGTGCTCACGCACATCCGCGACGAGCGCCGTGCCGATCCCCTTGCCGCGCACCGACGGGTCGACGTACACATCGCACAGCCAGGCGAAGGTCGCCCGATCGGTGATGACCCGGGCATACGCCACCTGCTCCCCCGAAACCGTCTCGTACACCCCGAAGTTCAGCGAGCCCTCGATCGCCCGGTCCTGCTTCTCCCGCGCCCGCCCGATCGCCCAGTACGCGTCGGTGGACAGCCACCGGTGCACGCGCTCGGCGTCGATGCGGTCGGGGTCGGTCGAGATCTCATAGCCCTCGGCGAGGGGCGGGGTGTCGGTCATGCGGCGAGATTCGCAGGACGCGGGCACGGGAGTCGAGCGGTTTTGCCCGGCGGGAGGGGCGTTGTCAGTGGCGGGTGCGATGCTGCGGGCATGACTGGGACGACGACTGCCGCGGACTACGCGTGGCTTCAAGAGCGCTACCCGCACCTGACGGAGGCCTACTGCGTCACGCTGGTGCGCGCAATCGCCCCCGAGGCGCTCCTGACGGAGTTGAAGGCCGAACCGCAGTCCGGCCTCACCGGCGTGGACGCCCTGGTCGGGCCGTGCTACGACGCGTGGGAGGACCACGGCGGCGACCGACAGTTCGTCGGTGTCACCGCCGTCGGCGACTGGTCGCTGATGGTCGAGTTCAACGGCTATCTGGGTGTCACGGAAGAGGCCATGCTCCCCGTCTCACGCGGCCGCCGGGTGGTCTCCCACTTCCGCAACGTCAACGCGGTCGACCACTTCTACTGGTTCGAGGACGGCGACACGCGCCTGCACTTCGAGCCGCTCTTCGCCTGCACCCGCGACGGCAGCCACCCCGACGAACTCCTCACCCAGATGCGGGAGTCGGGCTTCGACCTGCGCGACACGGACGACCGGGACTACGGCGACCACACCGAGGCGGCGTTCGCCCTGGCCCACCGCCTCACGGGCATACGCCTGACTCCGGAACTCCTGGACAAGGCGGAGTTCGTGTGCGGCCTCGCACCGCTCCCCCGCGCCTAGAGCACCTCGTCGCAGGCCGTACGGAGTCGCCGTACCCCCTCGGCGATCTCGCCCACCCCCGCCACCGCCGCGAAGCTCAACCGCAGGTGACCGGCCGGAGGTTCCGCGCTGAAGTACGGGCGGCCCGGGGTGATCGCGACGCCCGCGCGCAGGGCGGCGGAGGTCAGGGTCGCCTCTCCCCCAGGGCCGAAAGCCTGGGAGGTGCCCCCAGTGCCGTCGGGGAGGCGGAGCCACAGATGGTAGCCGCCGGACGGGATGTGCGGGAGGGCGAGCTCGGGGAGGTCGAGGCGCAGGGCGGCCGTCATCGCGTCGCGGCGGGACTTCAACTCGGCGGAGATCGCGCGCAGATGACGCGGCCAGGCGGGTGAGCCCACGAGTTCGAGCGCGGCCTCCTGCAGGGGCCGGGGCACGAAGAAGGTGTCGACGACCTGGATGGCGCGCAGCCGCTCCAGCACCGGGCCCCGGGCGGCGAGCGCGCTCAGCCGGAAGCTCGGCGAGGTCGCCTTGGTCAGTGAGCAGACGTGGACGACGACGCCGTCGGGATCGTCGGCGGCCAGCGGACGCGGCAGCGGACCGGCGTCCTCGTGCACCAGCCGTCGTACGAAGTCGTCCTCGACGACGAAGGCGCCGGCCTCCCGTGCGATGCGCAGGACCTCGCCGCGCCGCTCGGGGGCGAGCATCGCGCCGGTCGGGTTCTGGAACAGCGGCTGGCAGACGAACACGCGGGCGCCGGTCGCCCGGAAGGCGTCGGCGAGCAGCGACGGCCGCACCCCGTCCGGGTCGACGGGGACCGGGACCGGGCGCAGGCCGGCCGCGCGGGCGATCGCCAGCATGCCGGGATATGTCGGTGACTCGACCAGCACCGGCGCGCCCGGCGGTGCGAGCGCCCGCAGCGCGGTCGTCAGGGCCGACTGGCCGCCCGCGGTGATCAGCACCTCGGCCGCCGTGACGGCGCCCCCCGGCCCGCCGATGCCGCGCGCGAACCACTCCCGCAGCTCCGGCAGTCCCTCCATGGGCGGCCTGCCCCAGGCCCCGGGCCGGCGGCCGGCTCGCGACAGCGCGGCGGCCATCGCCCGCTCCGGCTGCAACGACTGGTGCAGATAGCCGCCGTTGAACTCGATCACGCCCGGCGGCGGGGCGGAGAGCGTGGCCAGCACCCCGGAGGCGTCAACCGAGCGCGGTACGAGCTCCGCCGCGGCGTCCGCGCTGAGGGTCACCTCTTGCCAGGAGGTGTCGCCGGCCGGGGCCGTCCGCGCACGAGTTTCGGCACGGAACGCTCCCGCGCCGGGCCGGGTGACCACCAGCCCTTCGGCGACCAGCTGCGCCAGGGCGCGGGAGACGGTCACCGGACTCACCCGGAACCGCTCGACAAGGGCTCGACTCGACGGCAGCTTTCCACCAGGAGAGTAGCGGTCCAATTCTTGCCGCAGCTGACCAGCCAGTTCACCGACACTGCTACGCTCGTGCATGAGAACAGAGAGTAGCGCTATCGCCCCGACCTCGATAGCGGTCACCGCCCCGGCCCGGAAGACCGTCCGCGGCACCCTCCAAGCCGCCCTCGGTGTCGCCGCCTTCTCCCTCACCTTCCCCGCCACCGCCTGGGGTCTGGAGGGTTTCGGCCCCTGGTCCCTGGTGGCCGTGCGAACCGTGCTGGCCGCGCTGATCGCGGGCGGCTGTCTGCTCGCGCTGCGCGTACCGCTCCCCGCCCGCCGGCACTGGTCGGGCCTCGCGGTGGTGGCCGCCGGAGTGGTCGTCGGCTTCCCCCTCTTCAGCACCCTCGCGCTGCGGACGTCCACCACCGCGCACGCCGCCGTCGTGGTCGGCCTGCTCCCGCTGACCACCGCTCTGCTCTCCGCGCTGCGCGTCGGCGCCCGGCCCTCGCGCACCTTCTGGACGGCGGCGCTCGTGGGCGCGGGCGCCGTGGTCGCCTTCACCGTGCAGCAGAGCGGCGGCGCGCTGACCACGGCCGACCTGTATCTGTTCGCGGCGCTGCTGGTGTGCGCGGCCGGCTACACCGAGGGTGGCCGGCTGGCCCGGGTGATGCCGGGCTGGCAGGTGATCGGCTGGGCGCTGGTGCTGTGCCTGCCGCTCACCGTCCCGGCCGCCGCGGTGGCACTGTCGTACGAGCCCGTGCACCTGAACTGGCACGGCGTGACCGGACTGCTGTGGGTCGCCGCGGGTTCGCAGTTCCTCGGCCTGGTCGTCTGGTACCGGGGCATGGCGGCCATCGGCATCCCGAAGGCCAGCCAGTTGCAGTTGGCCCAGCCCCTGCTCACACTGGTGTGGTCGGTGCTGCTGCTGGGCGAGCACCTGACAGTGGCCGCCCCGCTCACGGCCGCGGCGGTACTCGTGTGCATCGCCGTGACCCAGCGGGCGCGTGGCTGAGCGGGCCGTACGACCCACTTCCAACCACCGCTCCGCGCCGTAGACTCAAGGCCACGGACCGCTGCTCCCGCTCCTGGTGAGGAGGACCGACAGATGCGTGCAACCGTGGGCGACCAGCTTGTCCAGCACGGCAGGGTGGTCGGGCAACACGACAAGGTCGGCGAGATCGTCGAAGTCCTGGGCCAGGAGGGCAACCCTCCGTTCCGCGTCCGCTTCGAGGACGGTCACGAGGGGATCTGCTCCCCCGGCCCCGACACCGAGATCCGTCACAAGGACATCCACAGGACCGGGCGGTAGGCCCGGCAGTCGATCAGCGCGGTGCCCTGGCCGGCTGCCCGTAGTGGTCGGCCACCACCCGCGCCATCGCCCCGATCCGGTCCGTCGCCACGTCCTTCGCGGCGAAGAAGACGTGCCCGTGCGCCTGCGCGTACTCCTTGGCCATGGTGAGGTGCCGGGACAGTTCGGCCGGGTCCTGCCAGGCCGCGGGCTGCGCCGGGTCACCCGCCTTGTACAGCGCCTCTCCGATGTACAGCTGGGTCCTGCTGCCCCGCGCGACCTCCGCCCACCAGGGCACGAGCTTGGCGTAGTCGGCGGCGGCGAAGCCGATGTTCCAGTACAGCTGCGGGCAGATGTAGTCGATCCAGCCCTCGCGGACCCACTTGCGGGTGTCCGCGTACAGGTCGTCGTACGTCTGCACGCCCGCGCGGGAGTCGGAGCCGAGCGGGTCGGTGGCGGCGTTGCGCCACACGCCGAACGGGCTGATGCCGAACTGCGTGGTGGGCCGGATCCGCCGGATGCCGGCCGCCATCTCGATGACCAGCTTGTCGATGTTGTCCCGCCGCCACGCGGCCCGGGTCGGGAAGCCGCCGCCGTAGCGGTCGTAGGCGTCGTTGTCGTCGAAGGTCTGGCCCGCCACCGGATAGGGGTAGAAGTAGTCGTCGAAGTGGACGCCGTCGACCTGGTACTTCTCCACGGCGTCGAGCATCGCCCGCTGCACGAACGTACGGACCTCGGGCAGTCCGGGGTTGTAGTAGAGCTTGCCGCCGTACGTCACCACCCATTGCGGGTAGCGACGGGCGGGGTGGTTTTCGGCCAGCCTGCCGGGGTCCGTGTGGTTGGCGATGCGGTACGGGTTGAACCAGGCGTGCAGTTGCAGACCACGGGCGTGGGCCTCCCGTACGGCGGTGCCGAGCGGGTCCCAGCCGGGGTCCATGCCCTGCGTACCGGTGAGGACCTGCGACCACGGCTCGTAGGGCGAGGGCCACAGGGCGTCGGCCGTGGGCCGCACCTGGAGGATCACCGTGTTCAGACCGCGGTCCACCGCCCGGTCCAGGTGAGCGAGCAGCTCGTCGCACTGCTCGTCGGCGGTCAGCCCCTGCTTCGAGGGCCAGTCCCGGTTCGTCACGGTCGCCACCCACACGCCGCGCATCTCCCGGACCGCCCGTCGCCGGCCCGGCTCCGACCTGCCCGCCGTGGCGGCACCCGCCGCCATCGCGCCGCCTGACGCCACGAGTGCCGACAGGGCGGTCACCGTGAAGGCCCGCCGTGACAGCCGTGACTTCCGGTGCAGCATCTCTTCCTACCTCCGTGTGCCGTGGTCAAGGGCCCACCCACCGCAGATCCGCACTTCCCGGATCGCGCCCGCGCCAGCTTTTCATGAGGCACCCGAACGATCGATCAAACTTCGCCGAAGGTAACGTGCAGGTTTGGAGCAGGCGCCGAACAACGGCGGACCTGCCGCAGTCGTGGATCAGCGAAGGGGACGATGTGACCGGCATCTCCGGAGATATTGCACGCGTCGGCGTGGTGGGCTGCGGCCAGATGGGAGCGGGCATCGCCGAGGTGTGCGCCCGCTCCGGCCTGGACGTGAGGGTCGCCGAGACCACCGGCGAGGCCCTGGAGATCGGCCGCACCCGGCTGTTCAACTCCCTGGCCAAGGCCGCCGAGCGCGGCAAGATCAGCGAGGAGGAGCGGGACGCCACGCAGGCGCGGCTGTCCTTCACCACCGACCTGGGCGAGTTCGCCGACCGCGATCTGGTGATCGAGGCGGTCGTCGAGAACGAGCAGGTGAAGACCGAGATCTTCCAGGTGCTCGACCAGGTCGTGACCCGCCCGGACGCCATCCTGGCCTCCAACACCTCCTCGATCCCGCTGGTGAAGCTGGCGGTCGCCACCTCGCGCCCCGACCAGGTCATCGGCGTCCACTTCTTCAACCCGGCCCCGGTGCAAAAGCTCGTCGAGCTGATCCCGGCCCTCACCACCTCCGAGGGCACGATCGCCCGCGCCCAGGCCTTCGCCGAGAAGCTCCTCGGCAAGCACGCCATCCGCGCCCAGGACCGCTCCGGCTTCGTGGTCAACGCGCTGCTGATCCCCTACCTCCTGTCGGCGATCCGGATGTTCGAGTCGGGCATCGCCAGCCGTGAGGACATCGACAACGGCATGGAGCTGGGCTGCGCCCACCCGATGGGCCCGCTGAAGCTCTCCGACCTGATCGGCCTGGACACCGTCGCCTCCGTGGCGCAGAGCATGTACGACGAGTTCAAGGAGCCGCTGTACGCCGCTCCCCCGCTGCTGCTGCGCATGGTGGACGCGGGCCGGCTGGGCCGCAAGACCGGCTCCGGTTTCTACACGTACTGATCCCCCCTGTACGGCTGATTACAGACGGTCAGATTCCGGCCAAGCACACGGGCCCGGCACCGCGAAGGTGCCGGGCCCGCGTCATTCACACACCGTGTGCACTGCGGGCTCGCATATGCCCCTCGCACACTCTCCCCATGCGCCCACCAGGCGAGTTCACTTTCCCTGCGCATGCAAGGGATGAGAGATGACTACGGAAAGGAGCGGGATAGTGTCCGCCGATCCCGAGCATCCAGTCGTGTCTGGAGAACTCGCAGAGTTACGACGCCGTCTCGACGTCGCCTACGCCCGCGTGGAGGGCGGGCTGGCTCTGCTCACGCACCGCACCGAGGAGACCGCCAAGGAGATCGACGAGTTGAACACCCGGATCCACACACTGGAACACGCGCGCTGGCCGCTGCCCGCGGTCGCCGCCCTCACCGCCGTGGGTGCTCTCGTCGTGGCGATCTGGCAGGCCGTCGGTCGTTAGCCCGGTGACGTCCCATCAGGGCAGGACGTCGTGACCGAGCCTGAGATGGTGCAGCATCAGTAACGCGGCCGCCATGTTGGCGGCCGGGACCTCCCCACGGGCGACCATGTCGGGGACGAGCTTGAGAGGGACCCATTCCCGGCGGTCCGACTCGAAGTCGTCCACGGGATGTCCGACGTACTCGCCCTCGTCGGCCCAGTAGATGTGGTGCCGGGCGTCGGTGAGCCCGTTGGAGGGCTCCACGCTCATGAGGTGGTGCAGGGGTCCCGGCCGCCAGCCGGTCTCCTCCTCCAGCTCCCTGGCGGCCGCGCGGGCGATGTCCTCGCCGTCCTCGACGACGCCCGCCGCGAGTTCCCACCCCCAGCTGTCGGTGATGAAACGGTGGCGCCACAGGAGGAGGACCTCATTGGCCTCATTGACCACCGTGGCCACGGCGACCGGCCGCAACCGTATGAGGAAGTGGTCCAGGTGCCGGCCGTCGGGCAGCTCCACATCTGCCAGGTTGACGGTGAACCAGCGGTTTTCATACACAGTTTGTTCGTTCTGTTTCGTCCACTGCACGGTTCTGCCACCTTCCGTCGAGTAAGTGGCAATATCGCAGCAGGGACTATGAGATGTCGGGGCTCCGGTACTCGCCTACAGCGGAACGCGCAGTGCCCCGTCGATGAGTTCGGCCGCTTCGGCGGTGCCCGCACTGCCGCTGCGCACCAGGTGTTCGCGCACCGCGCGGAGTCTGTCGCGCAGGCGCTGGGACTCCATTCCCCGCGCCTGCTCGGCCATCTGCACCGCCGTGGCCACCGCCTTGTCCGCGTTGCCCTGGCGCAGCTCGATCGTGCTGAGCATGGCAAGGCGGTGCACCCGGCCCCGGTCGTGGGCGGGATTGTCGACGGCGGCCGCGGCGTGCTCCGCCGCTGCCGTCAGCTCCCCGAGACTCAGCAGCGCCTCCGCCACCTGGACGTTGACGAGCCCGGGCTGGACATAGCCCGTTTCGTCCGGTTCGTATCCGCGGTGGATGCGTTCGGCGGCCTGCTCGGCACGCCGGATGCAGGACAGCGCGCTCGTACCGTCGCCGAGGTGGGCGTACGCCTTCGCCTGCATCGCGTACAGGTCGGAGGCGAGCGCCGGGGTGATGTGCTTGCCGGCGGCCCGCAGCGCCGCCTCCGCGAAGGCGACGGCCTGCCGGAACTCCCGCATGAACAGCGACTGGTTGACCAGCAACGCGATCACATACGCGCCGAGCCCCCGGTCGCCGCTGGCCTTCGCCAGCCGCAGCGCCTGGTGGAAGTAGCGCTGGGCGAGCCCGTGCGCGTCGGAGTCGTATGCGCAGATGCCCGCGACGGCCACCAGTCCGCCTGTCGCGCGGTGCAGTTGACGCCCCGTGGCGTCGGTGTAACTGCCGCGCAGCAGCGGGGCGGCCTCGGCGTTGAGGAACCCGACGATCCGGGTGCGGGTCGCTATGCCGCCCGCCTTCCGGTACATCTGCTCGTAGTGGGTGCGGGCGGCCCGCAGCATCTCGATGTCGGCGGGCGTGACCCGGTGCCGTCCCCCGCGTGAGACGTCGACGTCCTCGGGCGGGTTCTCCCACTCCCACACGGGCATCACGGCGGGCGTTCCCGTCACGGCGGGCGCCCCCAGGATGTGCGGCCGCTGCTGCTCGTCGGAGCGCCACAACGCGGTGGCCCGCTCCACGAAGCCGGACAGCGAGGTGGCGTGCGCGGTGGACGGTTCGCCGGGTACGCCCAGGCCGATGTCGTCGAGCGTGACCGTACGGTGCAGCCGGGCGGCGAGCACCTCGCAGATCAGGTCGGGCACCTGGCCGCGCGGCCGCTGGCCCTTCAACCACCGTGCGACGGCGGTGTGTTCGTATCTCAGCGCGAGCCCACGCGCCCGCCCCGCCTGGTTCACGTGCGCTGCCAGCCCCGCGTGCGAGATCCCGGCCTCGTCCAGAATCGCGTCGAGCAGAGTGTTGGGCTGCATGTATGCCCCCCGGGTGGCTCGGTGCCGTCAGAGTAGTGCGAACCGCTTCACACGGGGTGTGAACCGAGTGCCCGAATCCGCAGGGTACGCGCGCTGTTGCGGAGAGTTTCCATCCGCTTGACTGAAATGCCTCGCAAGAGGCCGGCCGGGCCGCCGGCTCCCCCTCGTACAATGCGGCGGCCCGCATCCGCGCCGTCCGCCCAGCTGCCTGCCCGACACTCCGCGGCTGGGCGGATGGCGACTAAACGCCGTTGCGTCAAAGGTGGTTCGTCGGCTGCGGGTTCGTTGTGGCTGGTCGCGCCCCGGCGGCGGAGCCGCCTATGTCACAGCCCCGCGCCCCTAGGGAATCGCAGTGCAGCCTCGTTCGGTCGTTCCGTAGGACCAGTAGCGCTATGTCGTCTGCTTGCCGTCCTCTTGTGTGGCGGATGAGGGCCGTGAAGAGGGTGCTCAGGATGGTCTGGGGGGTGATCGGGTCGTGTCGTACGGCGTCGATCAGCGCCGCCTGGAGGGAAAAGAACCGGCCTCTTGCATCCCTCGCGTCCTCGACACCGTCCGTATACAGGACCAGTGAGTCGCCGGGGAGCAGGGAACCGCAGGGCAGCGGGTCCAGTTCGGTCGGGAGGGGAAACGGGCCGAGGGGCGGGAGTGGGTCGGCTCGGGCCAAGGGGGCGACGCTGGTGCCGCTCAGCAGATACGGCCACGGATGGCCGCAGTTGAGGGCGGTGATCTCGCCATCCGGACCGATCTCCAGGAGCAGCAGGGTGACGAACTCCTCGGCGACCGGGGTGTCCGGTTCCAGGCCGGATGCGGGGTGTTCGTCGCGCGCCCGTTCGCGCAGGTGCCGGGCCAGGGCCCGCTCCAGTCTGCGCAGCACCTGGCCCAGGTCGGGTTCGTCGTGGACGGCCTCGCGGAAGCTGCCGAGGAGGGCGGCCACCGTGCCCATGGCCGCGATGCCGTGGCCGCGCACGTCGCCCATCACCGCCCGTACGCCGTGCTCGGTGGCGATGACCTCGTACAGGTCACCGCCGACACAGGCACTGCGATCCGCGGAGAGCTGGGCGGCGGCGACGTTCAGCCCGTCGATGCGCGCGGGCAGCGGCCGCAGCAGCGCGTTCTGCGCGGCCCCGGCGACCTTGCGGACCTGTCGAAGCTCACGCAACAGGGCGTGCCGGACGTGCAGGATCAGCCCGGTCCCCACGGCGAAGAAGACGGCGCTGGTGACGATCCGGGCACCGAAGCTGTCCTCCTGCGCGAGCGGGCAGGCCAGCTTGTACATGATCGCCATCCCACCCCAGGCGGTGGGCAGCCCCAGCGCCAGCACCTTGCGGGGAACCCGAGCCTTGATGCGGAACATGCCGATGGCCCCCCAATAGGCCCTGACAACGCAGAATCGGACCGACCTCGAAAGGCCGGTCCGATTCTGTCGAGGGATGACCCGGAAGTACCGGATCACCCAGAGAAGTCACCCTATTGAGTGAGGTGACCACAACGGGCCCCGAAAGGGGCGTACTAGCCCCGCAGCACCGCTCCCGTACGCTCGCCCGCAAGGGCGACCGCCGCATCCCTGGCCGCCGAAGCCTCGTCGACGGTCAGCGTCCGGTCCCCCGCGCGGAAGCGCAGTGCGTAGGCCAGCGACTTCTTTCCGTCGCCGAGCTGCTCGTCATTGACGTACACATCGAACAGCCGGATGCCCTCAAGGAGTTCACCCGCCCCCTCACGCAGCGCGGCCTCGACCTCCGCGGCCGGTACCGGCTTGTCCACGACCAGGGCGACGTCCTGCGTGGCGACGGGGAACGTGGAGATGCTCGGCGCCTGCGGGGTGCCGTCACCGGCCTGCTCCAGGGCGTCCAGGTCCAGCTCCATCGCACAGGTACGCGCGGGCAGTCCGAGCGCCTTCAGCACCCTCGGGTGCAGCTCACCGGCGTGGCCGATGACCTGCTCGGCGCCGTCCACGGTGATGGCCAGCTCGGCGCACCGACCCGGGTGCCACGGCCCGTACTGGCCGGCCCGCACGATCAGCTCGGCCCCCGCTTCCCGCGCGACGACCCGTGCCGCCTCCACCGCGTCGGCCCAGTCGCCCGCACGGCCCTTGCCCCACCAGCCGGCCTGCTCGCGGGCGCCCGCGAGGACGACGGCCACGTGCCGCGGCTGCTCGGGGAGCACGGCGTTCAGCGCCGCGATCTCCTCATCGGTGGGACGCCGGTCGACCGGCAGATGCCCGGCGGCACCCCGCTCGTCGCGCGGGTGGAAGACCAGCCCGGTCTCGAACAGTGCCAGGTCGTGCGAACCCCGGCCGTCGTTGCGCCGCAGCGCGCCGAGCAGGCCCGGCAGCAGCGACGTGCGCAGCGCGGGCTCCTCGTCGTTGAGCGGGTTGACCAGCTTGACGACGCGGCGGGCCGGGTCGTCGGCCGCCAGGCCCAGCTGGTCGAAGACCTGCTCGCTGACGAAGGGGTAGTTCGGCGCCTCGACATAGCCGGCCCCGGCCAGCGCGCGGCCGACGCGGCGGTGCAGCCGCTGGCGGTGGGTCAGGCCACGGCCGGACGGCAGCTTCGGCAGGGTCGAGGGCAGTTCCTCGTAGCCCTCCAGGCGGATGACCTCTTCGGCCAGGTCGTTCGGCTCCAGGAGGTCGGGCCGCCAGGACGGCACGGTGACGATCAGCTCGTCCTGCCCGTACACGTCACAGCCGATCTCCTGCAGCCGCCGTACGACGGTCTCGCGGCCGTACGTGACGCCCGCGACCTTGTCCGGGTGGTCGGCCGGAGTGGTGATGGTGTGCGGACCGGACGGCGTGACGACCTCCGTCACGCCCGCCTCCGCCGTACCACCCGCGAGCAGCACCAGCAGGTCGACCGTGCGCTGGGCGGCCGCGGCTGCCGCCGCCGGGTCGACACCGCGCTCGAAGCGGCGGGACGCCTCCGAGGACAGCTTGTGGCGGCGGGCCGTACGGGCGATGGAGACCTGGTCGAAGTGGGCGGCCTCGATGACGACCTCGGTCGTCGCGTTCTCCAGGTCGTCGTGGTCGGCGATCTCCGTGTTGGCGCCGCCCATGACGCCCGCGAGGCCGATCGGGCCGCGCTCGTCGGTGATCACCAGGTCCTCGGCGTGCAGCTTGCGCTCGACGCCGTCGAGGGTGACGAGCTTCTCGCCCTCCTCGGCCCGGCGCACGCCGATGGTGCCCTGGACCAGGTTGCGGTCGTAGGCGTGCAGCGGCTGGCCGAGCTCCATCATCACGTAGTTGGTGATGTCGACGGCGAGCGAGATCGGGCGCATGCCGACCTTCTGCAGACGGCGCTGCAGCCAGATCGGGGAGCGGGCCTCGGGGCTCAGGCCGGTCACCGTGCGGGCGGTGAAGCGGTCGCAGCCGATCGGGTCGGAGACCTGCACCGGGTAGCCGAAGGCGTTCGGGCCGGGGACGTCCAGCAGGGCGGGGTCGCGCAGCGGGATGCCGTAGGCGATGGCGGTCTCGCGGGCGACGCCGCGGATGGACAGGCAGTCGCCGCGGTTGGCGGTGACGGCGATGTCCAGGACCTCGTCGACCAGTTCGAGCAGCTCGATGGCGTCCTTGCCGACCTCGGTCTCCGGCGGCAGCACGATGATGCCGTGTGTGCCGTCGTCGCCCATGCCCAGCTCGGTGCTGGAGCAGATCATGCCGTGCGAGACACGGCCGTAGGTCTTGCGCGCGGCGATCGCGAAGCCGCCGGGCAGCACGGCGCCCGGGAGCACGACCACGACCTTGTCGCCGACCTGGAAGTTGCGGGCGCCGCAGATGAGTTCCTGGGGCTCGCCGGTGCCGTTGGCCATGCCGACATCGACGGTGCAGAAGCGGATCGGCTTCTTGAACTCCGTCAGCTCCTCGATGGTCAGCACCTGGCCGACCACCAGCGGGCCCTTGAGGTCGGCGCCGAGCTGTTCGACGGTCTCGACCTCCAGACCTGCCGAAATGAGCTTGGCCTGGACGTCGCGGCCGGTCTCCGTCGCCGGCAGGTCGACGTACTCCCGCAGCCAAGAAAGCGGGACCCGCATCAGATCTCCATCCCGAACGGCCGGGTGAACCGGACGTCACCCTCGACCATGTCTCGCATGTCTTCGACGTTGTGGCGGAACATCAGCATCCGCTCGATGCCGAACCCGAAGGCGAAGCCGCTGTACTTCTCCGGGTCGACGCCGCAGGCGGTGAGCACCCGCGGGTTGACCATGCCGCAGCCGCCGAGCTCGATCCAGCCTTCGGAGGAGCAGGTACGGCAGGGCCGGTCGGGGTTGCCGACGGATTCGCCGCGGCAGACGTAGCACACCATGTCCATCTCGGCGGACGGCTCGGTGAACGGGAAGAAGTTCGGCCGCAGCCGGGTCTTCATGCCCTCGCCGAACAGCGACTGGACCATGTGGTCCAGGGTGCCCTTGAGGTCGGCCATGGTCAGGCCCTCGTCGACGGCGAGCAGCTCGACCTGGTGGAAGACCGGGGTGTGCGTGGCGTCCAGCTCGTCGGTGCGGTACACGCGGCCGGGGCAGATCACGTAGACCGGCAGCTCGCGGTCGAGCAGGGAGCGGATCTGCACGGGCGAGGTGTGGGTGCGCAGTACGACGCCGGAGTCACCGGAGCCGTCCGGGCCCTCGACGAAGAAGGTGTCCGCCTCACCGCGGGCCGGGTGGTCCGGGCCGATGTTGAGGGCGTCGAAGTTGAACCACTCGGCCTCGACCTGCGGGCCCTCGGCCACCTCGTAGCCCATGGCCACGAAGATGTCCTCGATGCGCTCGGACAGGGTGGTGAGCGGGTGGCGGGCGCCGGCCGGTACGCGGTCGTACGGCAGGGTGACGTCCACGGACTCCTCGACCAGCACGCGCTGGTCGCGCTCGGCCTCCAGCTCGGCCTGGCGCGCGGCGAGGGCCTTGTTGACGGCGCCACGGGCCTGGCCGACCCGCTTGCCGGCCTCGGCCTTGGCGTGCGGGGGCAGGGCGCCGATCGCGCGGTTGGCGAGGGCCAGCGGGGAGGTGCCGCCGGTGTGGGCGACCTTGGCCTCCTGGAGCGCGTCGAGGGAGTCCGCGGCGGCGAAGGCGGCGAGCGCCTCGTCCCGCATGCGCTCGATCTCTTCCGGTTTCAGTGCCTCGACCTCGACAGGGTCGTACGACTTATTGGGTGCCGACATCTCTTCCCGTGCTTCCGATTGCTGGCGGATGGTCCCCGTCACCGGCTCATGGACCGTGCGTCACGGTTTTCGGGACACACCGTCTTGGTCTTTGGGACACAAAGGTGCCAATGGCCGAGTCTAACGGGGTTGAGGTACGCGAATGCGCCCGTGGTGCCTCAGGCCATGAAGGCCGGTGCCGCCACGGGCAACGTAAATCGGAACTGCGCGCCGCCGCCGGGGGCGCGGCCGACCTCGATGGCGCCGCCGTGGGCCTCGACGATGCCCTTGACGATGTAGAGCCCGAGGCCCGTGCCGCCGCGCTTGCTGCCCCGCCAGAAGCGGGTGAAGACGCGGTTCATGGACTCCTCCGGGATGCCGGGCCCCTCGTCGCTCACCGTGACCGACGTGCCGGTGTCCTCGTCCTCGCGCGGGGACGCCGTGGCCGTGATGTCAATGGTGACCGTTCCGTCGCCGTGCCGCACGGCATTTTCGATGAGGTTGCTGAGCACCTGGTCGATCTTGTCGGGATCGGCCCACAGGGCGGGCAGCGGCTGCTCGATACGGAGCAGGAAGCGGTCGGCGGGCTGACCGGCGGCGACGTACGCCTGGATGTGCCGTCCCACGGCCGCGCCGATGTCGACGGGCTGGCGCCGTACCTCCAGCCGCCCGCTGTCGATCCGCGAGATGTCGAGCAGCTCGGCGATGAGCCGGGTGACCCGGTCGGCGTCGGCGTCGACGGTCTCCAGCATGAGCCGCTTCTGGTCGTCGGTGAACCGTTCCCACTTGGCGAGGAGCGTGGCGGTGAAGCCCTTGACGGAGGTCAGCGGCGAACGCAGTTCGTGCGCGACGGTGGCGATCAGCTCGGCGTGACTTCGCTCGGTGCGGCGGCGGGCCTCGGTGTCGCGCAGCGAGACGACGACACGGCACACCGGCCCGGCCGGCTCGCTGCGGACGTACCGCACCGAGACGAGCACCTCGCGCCCGCCGGGAAGCAAGAGGTTCCGCTCGGGCTGCCTGCGCCGGATGGCCAGCCCGCCGTACGGGTCGGTCACCTGCCACCAGCGCCGCCCGTCGAGGTCCTCTAACGGCAGTGCCTTCTCCAGCCGCTGCCCGAGGGCGTCGGCGGCGGCAACGGAGGTGATGCGCTCGGCGGCGGCGTTGAAGCAGATGACGTGCCCGTGCTCGTCGGCGACGACGAGGCCGTCGGGCAGATCGTCGGGATCGATTCCGAGCTCGGCGAGATCACCGGCGTCACCGGGCCGCGACGCGGACGGGCGCCGCACCCCCCGTGCCCCCGGTGCGCTGCTCGTGCCGACACTCATCCCCGTACCCCACCTCTCACGACGGCTTTGGGGCCCCCGAGCTGGTCACCCTACTAGGCCTTGGTGACGGTGCGGCACCCTCCGGTGCCGCGCTGTGCACGGGCCGACGCGTAGAGACATACGGCGGCGGCGGTGGCGAGGTTCAGGCTCTCGGCCTTCCCGTGGATCGGTACGCGCACGACGGCGTCGGCCAGCGCACGGGTCTCCTCCGGAAGACCCCACGCCTCGTTCCCGAACACCCAGGCCGTCGGCCCGCCCATGGTCCCCTTGTCGAGCTCGTCGTCGAGGTCCCGGTCGCCCGCACCGTCGGCGGCGAGGATCCGCACCCCGGCGTCCTGGAGTCCGGCCACGGCCCGCTCGACGGGCACGCCCACGGCGACGGGAAGGTGGAACAGGGAGCCCACCGAGGCCCGTACGGCCTTGGGGTTGTACAGGTCCACGGAAGCGTCGGTGAGTACGACGGCCTCGGCTCCGGCGGCATCGGCGCACCGCAGGACGGTCCCGGCGTTCCCGGGGTCCCGAACGTGCGCGAGGACGGCGACGAGCTTGGGGCGGGCGGTGAGGATCTCCTCGAAGGGGGTGTCGACGAACCGGCAGATCCCGACGAGCCCCTGTGGGGTCACGGTGGTCGAGATGTCGGCGATCACCTGCTCGTCGGCGAGGTGCACCCGGGCGCCCGCCGCACGGGCCTCGCCGATGATGTCGGCGTAGCGCTCCGCGGCCTCGACGGTCGTGAACAGCTCCACCAGCGTGGAACCGTGCGCCGCCGCCTCCCGCACGGCCTGCGGCCCCTCCGCGAGAAACAGCCTCTCCTTGCCCCGGAAGTTCCGCTTGGCGAGCCGCCGGGCGGCGGAGACGCGGGGGGAACGGGGGGAGATCAGCTCGGGGCTGGCGGGGGGCATCGGGTTCACCTTGGAGTTCTGAGGTTCTCGGACACAACAGGACCCGCAAGCCTCCTCGGCCTGCGGGTCCCTTCAGTCACATCGGCCTGGGGCCGCGGAGCGTCACGCCGCCTTGGGAGCGTTGACGTCCGACGGCAGGGCCTTCTGGGCGACCTCGACGAGCGCGGCGAACGCGTTCGCGTCGTTGACGGCCAGCTCGGCGAGGATCTTGCGGTCGACCTCGACGTTGGCGGCCTTCAGGCCCTGGATGAAGCGGTTGTAGGTGATGCCGTTGGCGCGGGCAGCGGCGTTGATGCGCTGGATCCACAGCTGGCGGAAGTCACCCTTGCGCTTCTTGCGGTCGTTGTAGTTGTAGACCAGCGAGTGGGTGACCTGCTCCTTGGCCTTGCGGTACAGGCGCGAACGCTGACCGCGGTAGCCGGAGGCCTGCTCGAGGATCGCCCGGCGCTTCTTGTGGGCGTTCACTGCCCGCTTGACGCGTGCCACTTTTTACTCCTTGTAGCGGGGCCGCGGTTGGACTCACACGGCCCGGAATCGATTGGGTCCCGGTCCAGACGTACGGCGCTCAGGGAAAGCGCCGCGTGCGTCACTTGCCGAGAAGCTTCTTGATCTTCGCGGCGTCGCCCGGGGCCATCTCGGCGTTGCCGGTGAGGCGACGCGTCACGCGGGACGACTTGTGCTCGAGCAGGTGGCGCTTGCCGGCGCGCTCACGGAGCACCTTGCCGGAGCCGGTGACCTTGAAGCGCTTGCTGGCACCGCTGTGCGACTTGTTCTTCGGCATAGCGCCGTTCTCTCCTCGTAGGTGGCGCTCCGATGCCCGGTCGTGAAACCGGGCACGGTGGAGCGTCGCTCTTGTATCGGTTACGTCCTGGGGACCTGGGTCCCCCGGGATCACGCCTCGGCGGAAGCCTCGGCAGGGGCCTCGACGGCAGCGTCCGCGGCGTTCTGCGACTTGCCGGGGTTGGCCTTCGCTTCTGCCTTGCGGGCTTCCTGCGCCTGGCGGGCCTCGGCCATCGCCTCGGTCTTCTTCTTGTGCGGACCGAGAACCATGATCATGTTTCGGCCGTCCTGCTTCGGGTTCGACTCGACGAACCCGAGGTCCTGAACGTCCTCCGCGAGCTTCTGCAGCAGCCGGTAGCCCAGCTCGGGCCGGGACTGCTCGCGACCACGGAACATGATCGTGATCTTGACCTTGTCGCCCTGCTTGAGGAACCGGACGACGTGACCCTTCTTGGTGTCATAGTCGTGCGGGTCGATCTTCGGCCGGAGCTTCATCTCCTTGATGACCGTGTGCGCCTGGTTCTTGCGCGCCTCACGGGCCTTCATGGCCGACTCGTACTTGAACTTCCCGTAGTCCATGAGCTTGCACACGGGCGGACGGGCGTTCGCCGCTACCTCGACGAGGTCGAGGTCGTACTCCTGGGCAAGCTCCAGTGCCTTGGCCAGCGGGACGATGCCCACCTGCTCGCCACTGGGACCGACAAGTCGCACCTCGGGAACGCGAATCCGGTCGTTGATGCGGGGCTCGGCGCTGATGGATCCTCCTCGGTTAGCACCACACGGCGGTCTGGCGGACAGCCGCGTATGTCTCTCGTTCGTAAGACCTAACCGCGCCGAAGCACAAAAAATGCCCCGGACGATCACAGGCGGGGCTCCAAACACTTCCGGAGCACCGTCGCGATGATCGCGGGGCGCGATTTCGGGCGACTCCATCGTCCGTACGGAACGATGGTGGCCGCCTGACCGGGGTGACCCGCCGTCCCGGGGGACGGTCAGGTGGGAGATCGGAGCCTCCACTTGTGGGCTGAGCACATACATGTCCAGCCGGTCGTTACACAAGGTTAGCAGCATCCCGGGGGTGGCGCGAACCGGTGTGCACCGGGGCCTATCGTGTGAGGCATGAGTGACACCTCCCCCTCGGACACCCCCGAGACCTCCGGCCCGACCGACTTCGACGCCATGACCCGGGACATCGCCGAGGTCCCCGCGGTCGAGGTGATCGTGACGGTCGCCGTCAACCTGATGAGCGCCGCCGCCGTGAAGCTCGGTCTCACCGAGGAGGGCGACAAGTACAAGGACCTGGACGAGGCCCGCAAGCTGGTGCACGCCCTCGCCGGGCTGCTGGACGCGAGCACGACCGAGATCAGCTCCTTCCACGCGGCCCCGCTGCGCGACGGTCTGAAGTCGCTGCAGCTGGCGTTCCGCGAGGCGTCGATCGTCCCGGACGAGCCGGGTCAGGGGCCGGGCGAGAAGTACACGGGCCCGGTCTACGGCTAGTTCCTCACCCTCGTACGTACAGGGGCTCGCCCGGAGGCGTCGTCCCGGCCGGCAGCAGTGCCAGGTCGAGACCGCGCACCAGGCGGGCCCTCAGCGTTTCGTCGGCGGCGAGCCGCTCGGCGACGGCGCGGGCGGCCCGGGCGGGAACGGCGGAGGCGTCCAGCACGAGGGCGAGGGTGCCGTCGGCCTGTCCGGGCCCGAGGTGGGCGCGGAGCACGGCGGGCTCGGCGGCCACGGCGGCGCGCACCGCCTCCCGCACGGCCGGGTCGGCCAGCGGATCCGTGGTCGTACGCCCCTCGGCGAGGGCGAGCAGCGCGCGTCCGGTCAGCTCGTAGGGCACCGGACCTGCCATGTCCAGCACGATCGTGTCCGCCTTCTCGTGCACGGCGGCCTGCAGGGCCTGGTGCAGCGGTACGGCGACGGGGCGGGCCGCCGGGTCCCAGCGGGCGAGGGAGTCGGTGGACGTGAAGGCGGGCAGGGCGGTGCGATCACCGGCCTTCAGGGTCGGTACGGCCATGTCGCTGGTCTTCTCGCGGCGCAGCCCGTTCTCGTCCTCCTCGACCTCGCCGAGCACGGCCACGACGGGGACGAGCAGCCGGGCGTCCCTGAGCGCCGCCAGGACGGGCCCCTCGGCGGTGCGGTCCTCGGCCCAGGCGGCGAGCGCGGCGCTCAGCCGGGGGTCGGCGGAGCCGTCGTCGTCGGAGAAGGGAGAGTCGGGAATGTTCTTGTTCGCCACGGTCACCGACCCTATCGGGGGGATGCTGCTGCGCTTGTGCGGCCCCGGAAACCGTGCCGTGACACACCTGCGCGCACTCTCCGTTTCTCTGACACAGATCTAACCTCCGTCTAACGGCACGCACAGACGCCGCCCCCACGATCGCGGGCATGGAGTCCTCCAGAGCCCGCCGAAGCCGCCGCGCTCGTCCGGGAAAGCGCCGCTCCCTGCTGTACGGCGCCCTCGCCGCCGTCACCGTCCTCGGCGGTACGTCCGCGGGAACCGTGTACGTGAAGGCGCAGGCGCACTCCGGGGGGAGGGCCGTATCGTCGGCGGCGTCGCCGTCGGCCTCGGTCTCGCCCTCGGCAGCGGTATCGGTGGGCGGGGAGGCAGCGGTGGAGCCTGTGGCGCGGCCGACGGTGGATCACGACGGGCTGCTGGCGACGGCCATGGAGTCGGTGGACGTCCCGGACGGGGTCGAGATGTCGGTGGCGGTGCTGGACACGGAGTCCGGTGAGGATGCCGGGTACGGCGACGGCGTCTTCGACACGGCGAGCATCGTCAAGGTCGACATCCTCGCGGCGCTCCTGCTGCGGGCGCAGGACGAGGGGCGGCAGCTGACGGCGGCGGAGAAGTCGTACGCGACCGCGATGATCGAGCACAGCGACAACGCCTCCGCGTCGGAGCTGTGGCGGGCGATCGGGCGGGCGGAGGGACTCGACGCCGCGAACGAGCGCTTCGGGCTGACGGAGACCGAGGGCGGCGACGGCATGCTGTGGGGGCTGACGCAGACCACGGCGGCAGATCAACTCCGGCTGCTGCGACAGGTGTTCGGGGGTGCGGAGTCCGAGCTGAGCGAGGCCTCGCGGGCGTATCTGAGCGGGCTGATGGGGCAGATCGCCGTGGGTCAGCGGTGGGGGGTGTCGGCGGCGGGCGACGGCGGCGCGTGGGCGCTGAAGAACGGGTGGCTGCCGCGTACGGCCACCGGGCTGTGGGTCGTCAACAGCGTCGGGCGGGTGACGGTCGACGGCCACGACTATCTGGTGGCCGCGCTGTCCCAGGGCAACGTGACGCAGGAGAAGGGGATTTCCCTGGTCGAGGCCGTGGCGGTGGCGGCGGTGTCGGTGTTCGCCGGGGAGGGGGGCGTCGGGGCGTCCGCCGCCGCCACCGCCTCGTCGGAGTCCGCCACGACGGCGTCGTAGCCGGTCGGGCGCCCTGGACCACCGCCCGATTTCCCGTCGCCGTTCGGTTCGAACGTCAGTAGCCTGACGCGGTGCCGTCGTCAGACCTCCTGTCCCGAGCCCTGTCCGCCCCCGTCGATCCGCCCCTGCGGCCGCTCCCGGCGCCGGTGGCGGACCTTCTTCGCGCCCTCGACGCCCCGCCGCGGCTGGCCGCCCATCTGCGTGCCGTGCACGACGTCGCGGTTCAGCTGGTCGACTGGGTGCGGGAGCGGTATCCCGGCGTGGACATCGACCGCGAGGCCGTGCTGTTCGGCGCGGCGACGCATGACATCGGCAAGACGGTGCACGTCGCCGAGTTGTCGGGGTCCGGGTCGTCACACGAAGAGGCGGGGCGGGAACTGCTGTTGGCGCACGGGTTCGGGCCGGAGCTGGCCCGGTTCGCCGGGACGCACGGTGCCTGGCGGGATCCCGGGGTGACGCTCGAGGATCTGCTGGTGAGCACGGCGGACAAGATCTGGAAGAACAAGCGCGTGCCGGATCTCGAGGACGCCGTCGTCTCGCGGCTGGTGTCGGCAACCGGCCTTCCGAGCTGGGAGGAGCGCCTGGCGGTCGATGAGTTGCTCGAGCGCATCGGTGACGGAGCCGACCGTCGACTGGCCTTCCAGGCCTCCTTCCCGGCACCTGGGACGGGTCTCGTCGACGGAGCGGAGCACCCGGTGATCCGGTTCCTGCGCGAGGTCGCCACAGAAGTGGGGATCGACGACCCTGAGGTGGAGTGCACGGTCTCCCCTGGAAATGTGGAGATCTACGGGCTCAGGTGCCCGGACGCCGACCTCGGGGACGCTCTGTGGCGGCGGCTGCGGGCGCTGCACGGGGACACCGGACTCTGGCCGGTTCTGAGTCATCGGTCGCCGGCCGAGTGGGAGGAGGGGCGGCATGCCCACGGGCCCGAGTCGCTCTGGGTCTGTCTGATCGAGGCGGACCGGCCGTCCGCGCTCCCGCAGCTCCTGCCTGGCATGCCGGGACACACCGGTTCTGCAGGTTGAACGCGCGGTCTGTCGGCGGCCTGAAGGCTGAGAAGTCTCAGAAGTCTCAGAAGTCGAAGCGTCCGCGGGGGCCGCGCAGTACCACGACCGCCGCGACCAACAGCAGGACGCCGGCTCCGCCCGCGAGCGCGGCGGTCCAACTCGTCGCGTCGTCGTCGGACTTGGCGGCCTCGGGGCCCGAGCCGAAGTAGCGCTCGCCGTAGGCCGCGGCCTGGAGGTTCTTCGGCTTGATGGTCGCGGCCTTCTTGATGGCGGCGGCCGGGTCGATGAAGCCGTAGCCGCGGGAGTCGTCGCGGCCGTCGCTGGGGGCGTCGCGGGCGGTGTCCTCGAGAAGCTTCTTGATCTGGGCCGGGGTCAGGCCCGGATGGGCGGCCTTGATCAGGGCCACCGCTCCGGAGACGAAGGCGGCCGCGGCGCTGGTGCCCCAGCCCTCGTAGTACTTGTGGTCGGGGTCGGCGATGACGACATCGACGCCGGGGGCGCTGACCGTGGCATACCAGCGGCGGGTGGAGAAGGAGGCGCGGGTGCCGTAGCGGTCGACGGCGGTGGCGGCGATGACGCCCGGGTAGGCGGCCGGGTAGGAGATATGGTCGCCCTTCTCGCCGCCGTTGCCGGCGGAGGCGACGACGACGGCACCCTTCTTCAGGGCGTACTGGACGGCCTCGTCCTCGCCGGCCTCGGGGTGGGCGGACTTGGAGTCGTCGCCGAGGGAGAGGTTGATGACGTCGGCGCCGTGGTCGGCGGCCCAGCGGATGCCTTCGGCGAGGGCGTTGCCGCGGGTGCTGCGGGCCTTGGCGCGGGCGGAGTCGCCGTCCTCCAGGATGACGCGGACAGGGAGGATCTTGGCCTCGGGGGCGATGCCCATGACGCCGTCGCCGCCCCCGGCGCCGTGTCCGTGACCGGCGATGATGCCGGCCATCGCGGTGCCGTGCCGGGCCCAGGCACGGTCGCCGCGCTCGGCGCCGAAGCCGACCATGTCCTTGCCCTCGAGAACGTTGCCGGCCAAGTCGGGGTGGTCGGCCTCGACTCCGGTGTCGAGGACGGCGACGGTGATGCCGGCGCCCTTGGTGGTCTGCCAGGCCTCCTGCGTGTGCATGGCGTCCAGGGCCCACTGGCGGGCGCGTATCGAGTCGGCGTGCGCGGCGGTGGGGGGCAGGAGGGCGAGGCCGGCGGCGAGGAGCACGGCGAGCGGGGCGGTACGGCGGCTCATGAGGGTCCTCCGGGGCGTGGTCGCCACGTTGCTCGTGCCGGGGTTCATGACGACTGCTCCGTGGCCGGGCCGACGTTCTTGCGCAGGGCGCGTTCGACGCGGTCGGCGAGGCCCTGTGCCTCGTGGCCGAGGCCGGCCTGGGCGACGGACGTGGTGGTGCCCGACCGCATGGCCTCCTCGGCGGGCTCGGGCTCGTCGACGGTGCGGTCGTCGGCCCAGCCGGAGACGGCGTAGACGACGACGGGGGCGTCGGTGAGGACGGACACCGTCCAGGAGGCGCGCTGCGCGTCGCCGAACCCGGCGGCCAGGGTGCCCTTGGCCGCGTAGGGGCGGGGCATGAGGTCGGTGCGGCGGTCCAGGCCCTCCTTGGCGATCCGGGTCTCGAGCGAGCGCATGGCGGCCGCGTCGGCCTCGGTGAAGAGCAGGCCGACGGTGGTGACGTAGCTCTGGGTGGCGTCGATGTACGTGGCACGCAGGAGACGCTCGCAGCCGACGGGCGCGAGGGCCTTGCGCAGCAGCGGGTCGAAGGCGTTCGCGCAGCCGCCGTCCGGGGCGACGGCGATCCGCGTCCAGGTCCGGTCGGCGCCGCCGGGTCCGGCGCCCTTGCCGATCACCGTGCGCGGGAACAACTGGTCGACGGGCGCGCTGTGCCACAGGGTCCCGGCCGCGGCGTAGGTGTCCTGCGCACCGCCGTCGCCGGGCTCCCCGACCAGCCAGCTTCCGGTCACGGCCCCGCCGATGAGACCGAGCCCGAGCACGACGCAGGCGGCGGCCATGGCGACCCGGGGCCGGATCCGCACCCCGAGGGGTCTCGGCCGCGCCCGCTCGTCGTACCCCTCGGGCTCCCCGAACGACACGACGGGCCGCCCGGCGCCCGGGGACGCGCCCGGTGTCAGTGGCGCGCTCCAGGAGAGGGCGGGGTCCGGGGCGAAGCCGGCGGAGGCGGGGTCGTGGCCGTTCGTCGGGTGTCCGGTGGAGTGGGCGGGCGCGGAGGGCGCCGTTGCGTGGCCGTTCGCCGGGTGCCCCGTGGCCGTGGGGTAGGCGGGCGCGGATGGCCCGGTCATGTGGGCATTCGTGGGGTGCGCCGAGCCGTGGGCCGGCGCGGAGGCCGCGTACCCGTTGCCCGCTGACGGGTGCCCGGTCGAAGGCTTCCGCTCGGGAGGGAGCGGGGCCGATACACCGGGTCGCGGGGGTGGCGGGGTGGCACCGGGACGGCGCGTGGGGTCGGCGGGTGCCGGGCCGGGACCAGTGGCCGAGGCCGGAGGCATGGCGGCGGCGCCCTGCGGCTGCCCGCTCCCGGGCCGCGAAGGCGCGCCGCCCGGGCCCTGGGCCCCGGAGGCACCCGCCTGAGACGGCACACCGGCGACACCGGCAGAGCCCGGCGCGGACCCGCTGCCACCCGGTCGGGAAGGCACACCGCTCAAGCCGCCCGCCTGGGGAGGCACGCCGCTGGAACCGGGCGCGGAGGGCCGCCGGCTGCCGGACTCGGGTGACGGGGCCCCGGGGATCGGCCGGAGCCGGAACGTGGTCTCCGCCGCCGTCTCGGCGGGGGCGCCCGTACGGCGCGGTGTCGCGGGCCGCTCGGCCGGGCGGGGCGGTATGCCGCCGGGAGCCGTCGGCCCGGCGGCCTCCTGGCGCAACGATCCGCCGCGGTCCGGACGCCCCGCTGTGGGCGGCGCGTCCGGGAAGCGCGCCGAGGCCCGGGGCGGGGGCGGGGAGGTGGGGTCGGCGTCCGCGGTGGCGGGGCCGCTCAGGTCGGGGATGCGGGGTGACGTACCTGACATACCGGTCGTACTCGATGGATCGGATGCACGGGAGGTGCCGGACGTGGGGCCGGCCGGGCTCACCGGGGATCCCGGCGTGCCGGCACCTTCACCATGGGACGCCGGTACGGCACCCGCGCCGCCGGTCACCGGTCCCGCCGTTCGCGAAGCCTCGCCGGGCGCCTGTGCCTGCCGTGCGCCCGGGCCGGTCGGCTGCTCGCCCCGCGTGGGGCCGGGCGTCGGCGGTTCCGTGGGTCTCGGGGGTGTCGTCGGGCGGGGCGGGACGGCAGGCGGCGGAGGTGTCGTGGGACGCGGGGGGACGGGGGCGCGGCGCGCTTCCGTGCTCATGCACCCCCCGTTTCCTCGATGTCCGGGCCCGATCTCGTACGCGGACCGTCGTTCCGTGTTCCGTCTGCCCTGCCCGGCGCGGACTCCTCCGACCAGGCACGCATACCCGCACGGGCGGAGCGTCATCCCGGCGCGACCGAGCGGCCGTGGGCGTTCCACTCATGCGTGCGCGTCACTCTACGGGTTGATGCCCGGCGAACGGGAACCAGTCCACGACCCTGCGTAAATCTGCCCGGAACGTCCCCCTACCCTGCGGTAATCCGGTCTGGCAGGCTGCGTTCATGACTGCGCGCGCCGCCGACCGGGCCCGTTACGACCGGGCCACCGCCCATCTCGACGCCCCTCTCGCGATCGTGGACCTGGACGCCTTCGACGCCAACGCCGACGATCTCGTCCGCCGCGCGGGCGGGAAGCCGATCCGGGTCGCCAGCAAGTCCGTACGCTGCCGGGCCCTGCTGGAGCGGGTGCTCGCGAAGGACGGGTTCGCGGGGATCATGTCCTTCACGCTCGCCGAGTCCCTGTGGCTGGCGCGCTCCGGCTTCGACGACGTCCTGCTCGCCTACCCGTCCGCCGACCGCGCCGGTTTCGCCGAGCTGACCAGTGATCCCAAGCTCGCCTCCGCCGTCACCGTGATGATCGACGATCCGGCACAGCTGCGGTTCATCGACGACGCCCGGGACGGGGGCCGCGAAGTGGTGCGGGTCTGCCTGGAGTTGGACACCTCGCTGAGGATGTTCGGCGGGCGCGTGCGGGTCGGCGCCCGGCGCTCGCCGCTGCACTCCCCCGCCCAGGTCGCCGACATGGCCCGGGCCGCCGCCCGGCGGCCCGGCTTCGAGGTGGTCGGGATCATGGCGTACGAGGGGCACATCGCCGGCGTCGGGGACGCGGTGGCGGGGCGGCCGCTGCGGTCGCGTGCGATACGGCTGATGCAGGCGACCGCGCGCCGGGAACTCGCCGAGCGGCGGGCCGAGGTGGTGCGGGCGGTACGGGCCGTGGTGCCGGGGCTGGAGTTCGTCAACGGCGGCGGGACCGGCAGCGTGCAGCACACCGCCGCCGAGGACTGCGTCACCGAGATCGGGGCCGGGTCGGGGCTGTATGTGCCGCGGCTGTTCGACAACTACACGTCCTTCAGCGGGCGTCCGGCGGCGCTGTTCGCCCAGCCCGTCGTGCGCCGGCCGGGGGTCGGGGTCGTGACCGTCCTGGGTGGCGGGTATCCGGCCTCGGGCGCCGCCGGGCCCGACCGGCTTCCGGTGCCGTATCTGCCTGAGGGGTTGCGCTACGACCCGCAGGAGGGGCCCGGCGAGGTGCAGACGCCGCTGCTCGGCTCCCCGGCCGACGATCTGCTGATCGGCGACAAGGTGTGGTTCCGGCACGCCAAGGCCGGTGAGCTGTGCGAGCGGTTCGACGCGCTGCACCTCGTCGAGGGCGACTCGGTGACGGCGGTCGTACCGACGTATCGCGGCGAGGGCCGGACTTACCTCTAGTCCGGCCCGCACCCTTCCGTCCCCTGGGGCGGCCTAGGCCGTGTCCGCAAAGTCCCGCCTGCCCCCCGCCCTCCGGGCGGACGACGGGACTTTGCGGACACGACCTAGAGCGGTGTGACGTACGCCCCGGAGATCCCGCCGTCGACCAGGAAGTCGGTGGCGTTCACGAACGAGGAGTCGTCGCTGGCCAGGAAGGCGACGGCGGCCGCGATCTCCTCCGCCTCGGCGAAACGGCCGACCGGGATGTGCACCAGGCGGCGCGCGGCGCGCTCCGGGTCCTTGGCGAACAGCTCCTGCAGCAGCGGGGTGTTGACCGGTCCCGGGCACAGGGCGTTGACCCGGATGCCGTCGCGGGCGAACTGCACGCCGAGTTCGCGGGACATGGCCAGCACGCCGCCCTTGGAGGCCGTGTAGGAGATCTGGGAGGTGGCGGCGCCCATCCTCGCCACGAAGGACGCCGTGTTGATGATGGAGCCCTTGCCCTGCTGCCGCATGTAGGGGATTGCGGCCTTGCAGCACAGGTAGACGGAGGTGAGGTTGACCTCCTGGACGCGCTTCCAGGCCTCCAGGCCGGTCTCCAGGATGGAGTCGTCGTCGGGCGGCGAGATACCCGCGTTGTTGAAGGCGATGTCGACGCTGCCGTACGTGTCGAACGCCGTCCGGAACAGCGCCTCGACCTGCTCGGAGTCCGTGACGTCGACCTTCACGAAGATCCCGCCGACCTCCTCGGCGGCCGCCTTGCCGCGCTGCTCGTCGACGTCGCCGCAGACGACATGGGCGCCCTCGGAGGCGAGGCGGCGGGCGGCGGCGAGGCCGATGCCGCTGCCGGCGCCGGTGATGACGGCGGTACGGCCGACCAGTCGGCGGCAGATGTTTTCCTCGGTCGCTGAGGTCGATGAGGTCACTGTGCGGGGCCTTCCGTGCTGATGAAGACGTTCTTGGTTTCGGTGAAGGCGGTCAGGGCGTCCGGGCCCAGCTCACGGCCGATGCCGGACTGCTTGAAGCCGCCGAAGGGGGTCCAGTAGCGGACGCTGGAGTGGGAGTTGACGGACAGGTTGCCGGCCCGGACCGCCTGGGAGACGCGCAGGGCGCGGCCGACGTCACGGGTCCAGATGGAGCCGGAGAGGCCGTAGTCGGTGGCGTTGGCCAGCTGGATGGCCTCCGCCTCGTCCTCGAAGGGGAGGACGACGGCGACGGGGCCGAAGACCTCCTCGACGGCCACGCGCGCGTGCGGGTCGACGCCGGTCAGGACGGTCGGCGGGAACCAGAAGCCGGGGCCCTCGGGGGCCTTGCCGCGGATGCCGTCGGCGCCGGGGTCGACGTACGAACGCACCCGTTCCAGCTGTGCCCTGGAGATCAGCGGGCCCATCTGCGTCTGCTCGTCCGCGGGGTCGCCGACCGTCACCGCCTCGATCGCGGGGCTCAGCAGCTCCAGGAAGCGGTCGTAGGCGGAACGCTGGACGAGGATGCGGGTGCGGGCGCAGCAGTCCTGGCCGGAGTTGTCGAGGAAGGACATGGGGGCGGCGGCCGCGGCGGCCTCGAGGTCGGCGTCGGCGAAGACGATGTTGGGACTCTTGCCGCCGAGTTCGAGGGTGACGCGCTTGAGGAGCGCCGAGCCCTTGGCCAGTACTTGTCTGCCGACGGTCGTCGACCCGGTGAAGACGATCTTCGCGACACCCGGGTGCTCGACGAGGGCGTTGCCCGCGACGGGGCCGTGGCCGGGCAGCACCTGGAACAGGCCCTCGGGCAGCCCCGACTCCAGCGCCAGCTCCGCCAGCCGCAGAGCCGTCAGCGGGGTCGTCTCGGCGGGCTTGAGGAGCACGGCGTTGCCGGCCGCGAGCGCGGGGGCCGTGCCCCAGGCCGCGATCGGCATCGGGAAGTTCCAGGGGGCGATGACGCCGACGACTCCGAGCGGTTCGAGGATCGTGACGTCCAGGCCGCCGGGGACCGGGATCTGGCGGCCGGTCAGCCGCTCCACTCCCCCGGCGGCGTAGTCCAGCAGGTCGCGGACGTTGCCGGCCTCCCAGCGGGCGTTGCCCACGGTGTGACCGGCCTCGCGGACCTCCAACCGGGCGAGTTCTTCGAGGTGTTCGTCCACCTGGACGGCGAAGCGGCGCAGCAGCCGGGCGCGTTCGCCGGGCGCGAGGGCGGCCCACCCGGACTGCGCCTTCGTAGCGCGTACGACGGCGGCGTCCACGTCGGCCGCGGTGGCGGCCGGGACGGTGGCGACGACCTCTTCGGTGGCCGGATTGAGTACCTGGAGCTGGTCGGACAAGGAGGGCCTCACATGCGTTCGAAGGAGCGGCGCAGCTCCCAGTCGGTGACCGCGGCGTCGAAGGCGTCCAGTTCGACGCGCGCCATGTTGCGGTAGTGCGCGACGACCTCGTCGCCGAAGGCGGCCTTGGCGATCGGGCTGTTCTCCCAGAGTTCGGCGGCCTCGCGCAGGGTCGTGGGGACGTGCTCGAAGCCGGCGGCGTAGGCGTTGCCGGGGCAGGGCTCGGGCAGTTCCAGCTTCTGCTCGATGCCGTAGAGGCCGGCCGCGACCAGTCCGGCGACGGCGAGGTGCGGGTTGACGTCGCCGCCGGGGAGCCGGTTCTCGAAGCGCATCGAGCGGCCGTGGCCGACGACGCGCAGGGCGCAGGTGCGGTTGTCGTAGCCCCAGGCGACGGCGGTCGGGGCGAAGGAGCCCGGCTGGAACCGCTTGTAGGAGTTGATGTTGGGGGCGTAGAGGAGGGAGAAGTCGCGCAGGGCGGCGAGCTGTCCGGCGAGGAAGTGCCGCATGACCTCCGACATGCCGCCTTCGCCGTCACCCGCCATCGCGTTGTTCCCGGCGGCGTCCGCGAGCGAGAGATGGATGTGGCAGGAGTTGCCCTCGCGCTCGTTGTACTTGGCCATGAAGGTGATCGAGACGCCCTCCTGGGCCGCGATCTCCTTGGTGCCGGTCTTGTAGACGGCGTGCTGGTCGCAGGTGACCAGGGCGTCGTCGTACTTGAAGGCGATCTCGTGCTGGCCGGGGTTGCACTCGCCCTTGGCCGACTCGACGGTGAGGCCGGCGCCCGCCATCTCGTTGCGGATACGGCGGAGCAGGGGCTCGATGCGCCCGGTCCCCAGCACGGAGTAGTCGATGTTGTACTGGTTGGCCGGGGTCAGCCCTCGGTAGTTCGCGTCCCAGGCCTGCTCGTAGGTGTCCTTGAAGACGATGAACTCCAGCTCGGTGCCGACGTTCGCCGTGTAGCCGTGCTCGGCGAGGCGCTCCAGCTGGCGGCGCAGGATCTGGCGGGGCGCGGCGACCACGGGTGAGCCGTCGTTCCAGGCGAGGTCGGCGATCAGCATGGCCGTGCCGGCGTTCCAGGGCACGCGGCGCAGCGTGGCGAGGTCGGGGTGCATGGCGAAGTCGCCGTAGCCGCGGTCCCAGGAGGACATGGCGTAGCCGTCGACGGTGCTCATCTCGGTGTCGACGGCGAGGAGATAGTTGCAGCCCTCGGTGCCGTGGTGCAGGACCTCGTCGAGGAAGAAGCGGGCGGCGAACCGCTTGCCCTGGAGCCGCCCTTGCATATCGGGGAAGGCCAGGACGACAGTGTCGATCTCACCGCTCGCGACGAGGGCGTGCAGCTCCTCGACGCTCAGCGGGGGTGTGCGGTCTGCCACGGGAGAGCCTCCATTCGGCTACTTCGGCCAGCCGGGAGCCATAAGGTATTGCGTAGGACCATTGATTGGGAAGGGGGTCCGGCCACATGTCGCAGGCGGACACGGAGCACGGGGCGCCCGGGACCGACGACCGGCTGACGCCGGTGCTGCGGCCGGTGCGGGCCGGCAACGGCTTCGAGGAGGCCCTGGAGCAGATCCTCCAGGTCGTCCGGCTCGGCCTGGTGCCGGGCGGCGAACGGCTGCCGGCGGAGCGGGAGCTGGCCGACCGGCTGGGGATCAGCCGGGTGACGCTGCGCGAGGTGCTGAAGGTGCTCCAGGACCAGGGCCTGGTCGAGTCGCGGCGCGGCCGCTACGGCGGCACGTTCGTGCTGCCGCGCGCCGAGACTCCCGGCGAGGAGGAGCTGCGACGCCGCCTGAAGGACGTCGACGTCGAGGACACCCTGCGCTTCCGCGAGGTGCTGGAGGTGGGCGCGGCCGGGCTGTGCGCGGCGCACGGGCTGGACGAGGAGCAGGCGAACCGGCTGCGCGAGGCCTTGGCCCGCACGCACGACGCCCCGCTCGCCGAGTACCGGCGCCTGGACACCCTGCTGCACCTCACCCTCGCCGAACTGTCCGGCTCCCCCACGCTCACCGCCCAGTACGCGGCCGTGCGCGCGACCGTCAACGACCTCCTCGACTGCATCCCGCTCCTCGTCCGCAACCTCGAGCACTCCCAGCGCCAGCACACCGCCCTGGTGGAGGCCGTGATCGAGGGCAACGCGGAGTGCGCGCGGGAGATCATGCGCGAGCACTGCGGGGGGACGGCGGCACTGCTGCGGGGCTTCCTGGGCTGAGCGCCGCCCGCCCATCGGCGGTCAGGGATTTACCGGCGATTAACGCACGGGTATTGCCTTCCCGCGGTTGACACCGCAAAGGTATGGATCCATTCCATTGAGCCGGAGCTCGGTCGACTCCACCGTGCCCGGAAGCCACCCGGAACACCTCTGTGTGTCCGCCGCCCGTGGGGAGTCTGCCCATGTCCCTGGAATCCACCAGCACACCCGCCGCCGCGGAGGCGGACGACTATCTGGAGCGCAGAACACTGCGCCGCGGCAGCGCCGGCTGGGTGCTGCTCACCGGTCTCGGCGTCGCCTACGTCGTCTCCGGCGACTACTCCGGCTGGAACTTCGGCCTGGCCGAGGGCGGCTTCGGAGGCCTCGCGATCGCCATGGTGCTCATGGGCGCGATGTACGCCTGCATGGTCTTCGCCCTCGCCGAGCTGTCCTCGATCCTGCCGACGGCGGGCGGCGGCTACGGCTTCGCCCGCCGGGCGCTCGGCCCGTGGGGCGGCTTCCTGACCGGTACGGCGATCCTCATCGAGTACGTCCTCGCGCCCGCCGCCATCGTCATCTTCATCGGCGACTACGTCGAGTCGCTGGGCCTGTTCGGTCTGGAGTCCGGCTGGCCGGTGTACCTGGTCTGCTTCGCGATCTTCCTCGGCATCCACCTGTGGGGCGTGGGTGAGGCGCTGCGCTTCAGCTTCGTGGTCACCGGCATCGCGGTGGTCGCCCTGGTCGTGTTCGCGCTGGCGGCGCTGCCCGACTTCTCCTTCGGCTCGCTGGACGACATCCCGGTGGACTCCTCGGCGGCGGGGTCGAGTTCCTGGCTGCCCTTCGGTCTGCTCGGCATCTGGGCGGCGTTCCCGTTCGGGATGTGGTTCTTCCTGGGCGTCGAGGGCGTCCCGCTGGCCGCCGAGGAGACCAAGGAGCCGGCCCGCACCCTGCCGAAGGCGATCCGCTGGTCGATGGCGATCCTGGTGGTGCTGGCCGTGGTGACCTTCTTCGCGGCGGCCGGCGCACGCGGCTCGGCGGCGATCCAGGAGGCGGGCAACCCGCTGGTGGAGGCACTCCAGCCGGACGGCGAGGCCACGGCCCTGAGCCGGATCGTGAACTACGCGGGCCTCGCCGGACTGGTGGCCTCGTTCTTCTCGCTCATCTACGCGGGCTCGCGCCAGCTGTTCGCCCTGTCCCGCGCGGGCTACCTGCCCCGCTTCCTGTCCCTCACCAGCAACCGCAAGGCGCCGTACCTGGGCCTGCTGGTGCCCGGCACGATCGGTTTCCTGCTGGCGGCGGCGTCGGGCGACGGCGCGCGGATGCTGAACATCGCGGTCTTCGGCGCGACCATCTCCTACGCGCTGATGTCCCTGTCGCACATCGTGCTGCGCCGCCGGGAGCCGGAACTGCCCAGGCCGTACCGCACGCCGGGCGGCGTCCTGACGTCCTCGGTCGCGCTGGTGCTGGCGTGTGCGGCGCTGGTGGCGACGTTCCTGGTGGACGTGACGGCGGCGTTGATCGCGCTCGCGGTGTACGTGGTCGCGATCGGGTACTTCGGCCTGTACAGCCGCAAGCGCCTGGTGGCGAAGGCGCCGGAGGAGGAGTTCGCGGCGCTGGCGGCGGCCGAGGCAGAGTTGGCACGGGACTGAAACGTCGAGGAACGTCTGCGGACGTCGAGGAACGACTGCGGACGTGGAGGACCGTCTAGGGACGTCGAGGGGACGTCCAGGGAGAGGGAGTCGCTGTGGCCAGGCCGCTGATCGGGGTCAGCACCTATCTGGAAGCCGGTGCGCGCTGGGGCGTGTGGGAGCTGGACGCGGCGCTGCTGCCGGTCGGGTATCCACGGCTGGTGCAGCGGGCGGGCGGCCTGGCCGCGATGCTCCCGCCGGACGACCCGGCGCTCGCGGCCTCGGCCGTGGCTCGGCTGGACGGGCTGGTCATCGCCGGCGGACCGGACGTCGAACCGGTCCGCTACGGAGCCGAGCGCGAGTCGCGCACCGGGCCGCCGGCGCGGGAGCGGGACGCGTGGGAGCTGGCGCTGATCGACGCGGCGCTGGCGGCGGGGCTGCCCCTGCTGGGCATCTGCCGGGGCATGCAGCTGCTGAACGTGGCCCTCGGCGGGACGCTCGTCCAGCACATCGACGGTCATGCGGAGGTCGTGGGCGTCTTCGGCAGCCACACGGTCAAGCCGGTGCCGGGGAGTCTTTACGCCGGTGTGGTGCCGGAGGAGACCTCGGTGCCGACGTATCACCACCAGGCCGTGGACCGGCTGGGGGCGGGGCTTGTCGCGTCGGCGTACGCGGTGGACGGGACGGTGGAGGCGGTGGAACTGCCGTCGGGCGGGGGGTGGGTGTTGGGGGTGCAGTGGCATCCGGAGATGGGGGAGGATCTGCGGGTGATGCGGGGGCTGGTGCGGGCCGCCGCCGGCTGACGCCGGGGTGTTTCTCGCCCCCGCCGCCCCTACCCGTCCCGTCCCTGGGGGCTACCGCCCCCCAGACCCCCGCTTCGGCCCTGAAGGGGCCTCGTCCTCAAACGCCCGACGGGCTGAGTTGGTCAGCCCTCCGGCGTTTGAGGAGCGGGGGTCCAGGGGGCAGAGCCCCCTGGCGGGGGCGAAAACTGTCTACCCCCGCGTCAGCGACAGCAGGTCCCGCGCCGGGCCCACAGGCCGGTGCCCCATCGGCCAGACCGCCCGCAGATCCCGGGCCAGGGAGACATCGGCCAGCGGGATGCTCACCAGGCGTCGCATCGACAGCTCCTCCCCCACGGCCAGCTCGCTCAAAACCGCCGGCCCCGCCCCGCCCACCGCAGCCGCCTTCACCGCAGTGGTCGAGGACAGCTCGATCAGAGGCCGGGCCAGACCCCCCAGCGCCGCGTCCAGCACCTGACGCGTACCCGACCCCTTCTCCCGCAGGATCAGCGGCGTCGCCGCCAGCTCCGTCGCCGCCAGCGGCCGACGCCGGCGCGACCACACATGACCCGGCGCCGTCACCACGATCAGGCTGTCGTGGGCGATGACCACGGAGTCCAGCCCGGTCGGGACCGACAGCCCCTCCACGAACCCCAGGTCCGCCTCGTCCGCCAGCAACCGCTCCGCCACGGCCGCCGAGTTCCCGGCGAGCAGCGACACCGCCGTGTCCGGACGCTGGGCGCGCAGCGCGAGCAGCCAGCCGGGCAGCAGGTACTCCGCGATCGTCATGCTCGCCGCCACCCGCAGCCGCGAATCACGCCGGTCCCGCAAGGCCTGCGCCCCCGCGTCGAACGCCTCCGCCGCCTCCACGATGCGCCGCGCCCAGTCCGTCACCAGCGCCCCGGCGTCCGTCAGCCGCGAGCCCCGCGGTGAGCGGTCCACCAACGCCACGCCCAGCTGGCGCTCCATCGACCGGATCCGGCTGCTCGCCGCCGGCTGAGTGATCCCCAGCTCACGCGCCGCCCCGCCGAGACTGCCGAGCCGCGCCACCGCCAGCAACAGCTCCAGCGCGCCGAGATCCGGAACGCGGTGCGCCAGGGATCCCGCGCGCGACTGCCCCTCCGCCACCTCTGTCATAAGCCCAGTTTATGCCGCCATAGAGGCAAACTCCCTGGTGGGAGGCGACAGACGCAACGACCCTTGGCCCATGGTCACCGCCGTCCGTCACCTCGGACCCAACTGGTACGCCTCCGTCATGGGCACCGCCGCCGTCGCCACCGCCGGAGCCGCGCTGCCCCTTCGGCTCCCCGGCCTGCGCACGACCTGCGCCGCCGTCTGGGGGCTCTCCCTCGTCCTGCTCGTCATCCTGCTCGCCGCCCGTGCCCTGCACTGGACCCACCACCGCGACCAGGCCCGCGCCCACCTGCTCGACCCGGCCACGGCGCCCTTCTACGGCTGCCTGGCCATGGCCCTGCTCGCGGTCGGCGGCGGTGCCGTCACCGTCGGGCGGGACTGGATCGGTACCGGGGCCGCGGTCGCGCTCGACGCCGTGCTGTTCGGCGCCGGTACGGTCGTCGGGCTGGCGGCCGCCGTCGCCGTCCCGTACCTCATGGCCGTACGCCATCGCATCGAGCCGTCACAGGCCACGCCGGTATGGCTGCTGCCGCTCGTGGCGCCCATGGTGTCGGCCGCGCTCGGGCCGCTCCTCGTGCCGTATCTGCCGCCCGGGCAGGCCCGGGAGACGCTGCTGCTCGCCTGCTTCGCGATGTTCGGGCTCAGTCTGCTCGCCACCCTGCTGATGCTGCCGCTGGTCTTCGCCCGGATCGTCGCCGGCGGGCCGCTGCCCCTCGCCCTCACCCCGACCCTCTTCCTGGTGCTGGGGCCGCTCGGGCAGTCCACCACCGCCGTCGGCAGCTTCGCGGACGTCGCCCCGGGGGTGGTCCCGGCCCCGTACAGCGGGGGGTTCGGCGTGCTCGCCGTCCTCTACGGCGTGCCCGTCATGGGCTTCGCGCTGCTGTGGTTCGGGCTCGCCACCGCCCACGTCCTGCGCGCCCGGCGCCGCGGGATGGGGTTCGCGCTGACGTGGTGGGCGTTCACCTTCCCGGTCGGCACCTGTGTCACCGGCGCCGCGGCACTGGCCCGGCACACCGGGCTCGTGGTCTACGAGGGGCTCGCGGTCGGGCTGTACGCCGTACTCGTGGGCGCCTGGGCCGTCGCCGCCGTGCGCACCGCGCGCGGGCTGCTCAGCGGTGCGCTGCTCGCAGCGCCTCGGACAGCACTCCCGGCGCCTCGGCCAACGACGGGCCGTACCAGGTCAGGTGCCGTCCGCTGACCAGCGCGCAGGACAGGCCGGGGAAGGCTTCGGGGCCGTCGTCGGCCGCGAAGCGGTACGGCTCGTCCGGGAGGACGACCACGTCGGGAGACGCGGCGCGCAGCTCGTCCAGAGGGACGCGTGGGTAGCGGTCCTCGTGCGACGCGTAGAGGTGGTCCACGCCGAGGCGGGCCAGCACGTCGCCCGCGAAGGTGTCGCGGCCCAGCGCCATCCAGGGGCGCCGCCAGATGGGTACCACCGCCGTCGTGCGGCGCTCCGGGGGCGGGAGTGACGCCCACGTCTCCTCCGCCTCCTCCAGCCACCGCGGGCGCCCCGTCGTCCCGCAGGCGTCCAGCACGCGGGCCAGCTCACGGAAGGCCTGCGGGACGTCCCGCACTTCGGTCACCAGGACCTCGACGCCGGCTGCGCGCAGGGCGGCGAGGTCGGGCTCGCGGTTCTCCTCCTCGTTGGCGATCACCAGGTCGGGGGCGAGGGCGAGGATCTTCTCGAGCTTCGGGTTCTTGGTGCCGCCGACGCGGGTGACGTCCAGGCCGGCGGGGTGGCTGCACCAGTCCGTGGCGCCGACGAGGACGCCGGGTGCCGAGACGGCCACGGCCTCCGTCAGGGACGGCACCAGGGTGACGACGCGCATCAGCGCCCCGGCCGGTCCCGGACCGCCTCGATGTGCTCCGCCACCGCGACGACGACCACACGCGTGTCCGGCACGGTCGCCCGCCAGCGGTGGCGCACCCCGCCGGTGAGGTAGAGGGTGTCGCCGCGGCCCAGGCGGTAGGCGCGGCCCTCCGCCTCGATCTCCACGGCGCCGTCGGCGACGTACATCAACTGGTCGTTGCGGTACTGGAATTCACGGCCCGCGTCATGGTCGCCGGTGAACTCCGAGGCGTGCATCTGATGGTGACCGCGCACCAGGGACCGGGTCCGTGGTTCCGGCGCCAGTTCGGTGGTGTCGGCCCGGACCACGTCGACGCTGCACGCCGGGTCGGCGGCGGCGAGAAGCTCGACCGCGGTCGTACGCAGTGCGTCGGCGACCTTCTCCAGGGAGCTTGTGCTGGGGCGTGCCCGGTCGTTCTCGACCTGGCTCAGGAAGGGCACGGACAGGCCGCTGCGCTCGGCCACGACGGCGAGCGTGAGGTCCAGCGCGCGGCGTCGCCGCCGTACGGCCGCGCCCACCCGAAGGGGCTGCTCTTTGTGGTCGCCCATCGCTCCGGCTCCCTCCTTCGCTCGTCGGTCCGCTGTCCGGGTGCCCGCCGTCCGGCGCACACCTTGTGTTGGGTTCCTTGCACCCTACGCATGTTCGGCAAACCGTTTCATGCGCCCGTCACATCGACGACACATCGGGGGGAGTACGACCCATCGGTTCGCGCCAGCGGATCGGCTCCCCCGACTCACCGGTCACCCCCATGCCACCCCTGACTCCCGCTCAGCGCAAGAGAGCCGCCCCTTTCTTCACTGCTCCCGCGGCCGTCCGTGTTCCCTGGTCTGCCCTGGTCCTCCTGGGATGGAGAGCCAGGTCAGCGGGGCCGCCGGGGGCCGCGCGCCGGGCCGTCAAGGCGGTGGCGGCGGTGGGGAGTTGGCTCGGCCGGGCTCGGGTGGTGGGGTAGCGCTGCGTGGTTGTCCGGATCCTTTTCGTGGCATGCCGCGTGACTATGCGGAAAGCCGGAAGGGGTGGGCCCGCCGTACGTGAGGGGAAAACGTACGGCGGCACCCACCCCTCGGGCGGCGGTCCGGGGCTGTCAGGTCACCCGGCCGCCTGGCTCTTCTCGTCCGATCCGGCGATCGGAGCCCACTTGTCCAGCAGACCCGGATGCTGCTTCAGCCAGGTGCGGACGGCGTCCTGCTCCTTGCCCTTGCCGGCCTTGGTGATCTGCGACTCCAGGCCGGTGAGCTGCTCCTCGGTCATGGAGAAGTCCTTCAGCCACCTGCCGACCTCGGGGTTGTCCTCGGCGAAGCCCTTGCGGGCGAGGGTGTGTACGCCGTCGCCCTTGCCCCAGGCGCCCTTGGGGTCATCGAGCTTCTTGAGGTCGTAGTCGCTGTACGCCCAGTGCGGCGACCAGAGCGTGACGACGACCGGCTCCTTCTTGGCGTACGCCCGCTTGAGCTCGGCCAGCATCGCGGGCGTCGAGCCGTCCACGACGTCGTACGTGCCCTGAAGGCCGTACTCCTTGAGGACCTTGTCCTTGAGCAGGCCCATCATTCCGGCGCTCGGCTCGATGCCGATGATCTTGCCCTTGAACTCGGCGGACTTGTTCCTGAGGTCCGCCAGGGAGTTCACGTCCTTCATGTACGAGGGGACGGTGAGCTCCAGGGAGGTGGGGCCGTACCAGGAGCCGAGGTCGTCGAGCTGCTTCCCGTACTTCGTCCAGTACTCGGCGTGCGTGGTGGGCAGCCAGGCGTCCGTCTGGAAGTCGAGCTGGCCGGTGGCGACGCCGGTGTAGAGGGGGCCGGCGGCGTACTGGGTGGTCGTCACCTTGAAGCCGCGTCGCTCCAGCAGCTCCTTCCAGAGAAACGTGGAGGCGATGCCCTCGTCCCACGGGATGTAGCCGATCTTGATCTCCCTGCCCTTGCCGATGTCCGTGGCGGAGGCCTCGGCGGTGCCGGCTGACGGGCCGAAGGTGCCCAGGCCGCCCGCCACGAGGGCCAGGATCGCCACGCCGGCGACCGCGACGACGGGACGGGGGCGGTAGCTCCAGATCTTGGTGTTGCCCGTGGCCCGTGCCTTGGCGGCGGCGCGGCGGCCGAGCGGGGAGATCTGGGCGCCGAGCGCGCCGGTGATGCGGTCCAGATAGATGGCGAGGACGACGATGCCGACGCCCGCCTCGAAGCCGAAGCCGATGTCGAGCTGGCCGATGGCCTCGTTGACCGCGCCGCCGAGGCCGCCGGTGCCGACCATGCCGGCGATGACGACCATCGACAGGCTCAGCATGATCACCTGGTTGACGCCCGCCATGATCGTCGGCAGGGCGAGCGGGAGCTGGACCCGCAGCAGGGTGTCGCGGGGTGGGGTGCCGAAGGCCTCGGCGGCCTCGACGAGCTCGGCGTCGACCTGCCGGATGCCCAGCTCGGTCATGCGGACGCCGGGGGCCAGCGCGAAGATCAGGGTGGCGATGACGCCGGCGGCGGTGCCGAGGCCGAAGAAGAGGATGGCCGGGATCAGCAGCACCATCGACGGCATCGTCTGGAGCAGGTCCAGCACGGGCCGCAGGGTTGCGCTGACCGCCTTGGAGCGGGCCGCCCAGATGCCCAGCGGGATCGAGATCACCAGCGCGATGACCGTCGCCACCAGCACCAGGGCCAGCGTCGACATGGCCCGGTCCCACAGGTCGAGCGAGTCGACCAGCGCGAACCCGGCGAAGCCGAGGACGCCCGCGACGAGGCCGCGCAGCCACCAGGCGAGCACGGCGAGGATGCCCGCGAGAAGCAGGGGCTCGGGGGCGGTCAGGACGGCGTTGACGCCGTCGTACATGCCCTCCACGAGCGCCTTGATCGCGTCGAAGAGCCAGCCCATGTGGGCGACGAGCCAGTCCACACCGGAGTCGACCCAGTCACCGAGAGGGAGCCTAGGCATGTGCGATCACCTTCCCCTCGGGGTTGTCGCAGGGCGCGGGATCGGCCGTCTCGTCGCCCAGGAAGGCGACCAGCCGCTGCCGCGGCACGACTCCGATGACCTTGTTCGCGTCGTCCACGACCGAGACGCGGTGCGACAGCCGGGCGCTGATCGCGCACAACTCCGCGAACGTCGTCTCGCCGGTCGCGGTCTCGCAGGCGCACAGGGGGGCGTCGGCGGTGACGGAGGTGTCCATGAGGGCGGCCGCGGTCAGCACGCGGGAGCGGTCGACGTCCTGGATGAAGGAGGCGACGTAGTCGTTCGCCGGTCGCAGCAGGATGTCCTCCGCCGAGCCGGTCTGGACGATACGGCCGTCGCGCATGACCGCGATGCGGTCGCCGAGGCGCATGGCCTCGTTCAGGTCGTGGGTGATGAAGACGATCGTCTTCTTCAGGGTGCGCTGCAGTTCCAGCAACTGGTCCTGCATGTCGCGGCGGATCAGCGGGTCGAGCGCGCTGAAGGACTCGTCCATGAGGAGCAGGTCGGCGTCGGTGGCGAGGGCGCGGGCGAGCCCCACGCGCTGCTGCATGCCGCCGGACAGCTCGTCGGGCCAGGACTTCTCCCAGCCGGCCAGGCCGCACAGCCGAAGGGCCTCGGCGGCGCGCTTCTCGCGCTCGGCGCGGGGCACGCCCTGGACGGCGAGACCGTAGGCGGCGTTCTCCAGGACGCTGCGGTGCGGGAAGAGCGCGAAGTGCTGGAACACCATGCTGATCTTCTTCGCGCGGACCTCGCGCAGTTCGCGGTCGCTCAGCGCGGTCAGGTCCTGGCCGTCGAAGCGGACGTGGCCCGCGGTCGGCTCCAGCAGCCCGTTGAGCATGCGCAGCAGGGTGGACTTGCCGGACCCGGACAGGCCCATGACGACGAAGATCTGGCCCGGTTCCACGGTGAAGGAGGCGTCGATCACGGCGGCGGTGATGCCGTCCGCGCGCAGCTCCTCGCGGTCGGCTCCCTGGCGGAGCCGCTCCACGGCCTCGTCCGGTCGTCTGCCGAACACCTTGTGGAGATGTTCGGCCTCAAGCCTGGCTGACACGGGTACCTCTCGTCTGGACGGCGGTGAAGGGGCGACGGACACGGCGGTTGAATGTGCAAGCGACGTCACTCCGAGGCCGCGCCTGCCCGGGTTCTCCGGGCACAAACGCACAAGTGGTCCAGGCCACAGAAATGGCACAGAGCGCAACCCGTTGCGCGGGCGGAGCACACGGCAGGGACGCCGTGCCGCACCGAAGGGCCGCTGTCAGTGCCGTACGGCATGATGCGTGGCGTGACCGGACGACTGATGCTCCTCGACACCGCCTCGCTCTACTTCCGCGCCTACTTCGGCGTCCCGGACTCCGTGAAGGCCCCGGACGGCACGCCGGTGAACGCCGTGCGCGGGCTCCTCGACTTCATCGACCGCCTGGTCAAGGACCACCGCCCGGACCAGCTGGTGGCCTGCATGGACGCCGACTGGCGGCCGCAGTGGCGGGTCGAGCTGATCCCCTCCTACAAGGCGCACCGCGTCGCCGAGGAGCACGAGGTGGGGCCGGACGACGAGGAGGTGCCGGACACCCTGTCGCCGCAGGTGCCGGTCATCGAGGCCGTTCTCGACGCGCTCGGGATCGCACGTGTGGGGGTCGAGGGGTACGAGGCGGACGACGTGATCGGCACGTTCACCGCGCGGGCGAAGGGCCCGGTCGACATCGTCACCGGCGACCGTGACCTGTACCAGCTGGTCGACGACGCGCGCGGCGTGCGGGTGCTGTACCCCCTCAAGGGTGTGGGCACGCTCCAGCTCACCGACGAGGCGTGGCTGCGCGAGAAGTACGGCGTCGACGGGCGTGGGTACGCAGATCTGGCGCTGCTGCGCGGCGACCCGAGCGACGGCCTGCCGGGCGTGCCCGGGATCGGCGAGAAGACGGCGGCGAAGCTGCTGGCCGAGTTCGGCGACCTGGCCGGGATCATGGCCGCGGTCGACGACCCGAAGGCGAAGCTCACGCCCTCGCAGCGCAAGCGGCTGGACGAGTCGCGGCCCTACGTCGCCGTGGCACCGACGGTGGTCCGGGTCGCGGCAGACGTTCCGCTGCCGGATGTCGACACCACGCTGCCGCGTGCGCCCCGCGATTCGGCGGGGCTGGACGAGCTGGCGGTGCGGTGGGGGCTGGGCGGGTCGCTGCAGCGACTGCTCGTGACGCTGGGGGCGTGAAGGGCGCGAGCAGGTGAATGGGTTTCCGGGGGCGGGGAATTCGGTCCTGCGTGTGCGACATGCACACCTTCCATGAACGTTCATAGCGGCATTCGCCGGGCGGAGGTGCTAACTTAGGTAAACCTAAGCTTGGAACGAGGGAGGCCAGTGATGGCGCTACGCCCTGCCCGCAAGCCGCGGAAGCCCCACTCCGCGCAGGTCATCCGTACCGAACGGCTGACCCCGCACATGCAGCGTGTGGTGCTCGGTGGTGACGGACTCGCCGATTTCACGGCGGACACCTGCACGGACCATTACGTCAAGATGCTGTTCTCCCCCGCCGGTGTGAGCTACCCCGAGCCCTTCGACCTGGAGCGCATCCGCGAGGAGCTGCCGCGCGAGCAGTGGCCGGTGACGCGGACGTACACCGTGCGGGCCTGGGACCCCGAGCACCGTGAGCTGACCCTGGACTTCGTGCTGCACGGCGACGAGGGCCTGGCCGGCCCCTGGGCGATGCGCGCCCAGCCGGGCGAGACCGTGCGGTTCATGGGCCCGGGCGGCGCCTACGCGCCCGACCCCGACGCCGACTGGCATCTGCTCGTCGGCGACGAGAGCGCGTTGCCCGCCATCGCCCGCTCCCTGGAGTCGCTGCCCGACGGCGCCACGGCGTACGCCTTCGTGGAGGTCGCCGGCCCGGAGGAGGTGCAGAAGATCGACTCCGATGTGGAGGTCGACTGGCTGCACCGCGGCTCCCGTCCCATCGGTGAGGCGCTGGTCGAGGCCGTGCGCGCGCTGGACTTCCCGGAGGGCCGGGTGCACGCGTTCGTGCACGGCGAGGCGCACTTCGTGAAGGAACTGCGCCACATGCTGCGGGTCGAGCGCGGCGTGCCCCGGGAGGACCTGTCGATCTCCGGCTACTGGCGGCTCGGCCACAACGAGGACGGCTGGCAGGCCTCCAAGCGGGACTGGAACGCGCGGATCGAGGCGGAGCAGGAGGGGGCGAAGCCGGCCGCGTAGTCCCGTACCGGCTTTGGGAGTAGTCCCGTACCGGATTTTCAAGGGGCGGCACCTTCACAGGTGCCGCCCCTTCACGGTTCCCCGGTCCTCACACCGACCGCTGGTACGACCGGAAGGTCCGTATGGACAGCCACACCGCGGCGACGGCAAGCGCCAGCAGCCCGCCGCCCCGGAGGAGGACGTCACCCCAGTCGGGCCGGCCGGACATGGCCGAACGGCCCGCGACCATCGCCCAGTCGAGCGGGTTGAAGTCGGCGACGTGCCGCATCCAGCCGGGCATCTGCGACGGCGCCATGAAGGCGGAGGACAGGAAGGTCAGCGGCAGCAGCAGGAAGGTGTTGATGCCGATGATCGACTCCCGCTCCCGCACCAGCATCCCCAGCGCGTTGGACAACGCCCCGAAGATCGTCCCGAGCAGGACCGAGGCGAGGACCAGGACGGCGACGCCCACGGCGCCGCCCGGGTAGTCGGCGCCGCCCAGCAGGCCGAGCAGCACGATGACGACCGACTGGAAGGCGGTGACCAGGCCGTTGTTGACGACGTTGCCGTTCATCAGCGCGGCCCGGCTGACGGGTGTCGTCAGGAACCGGTCGAGGGTGCCCCGCTGGATCTCGTCGAGCGTGCCCATGCCCGCCCACAAGTTGGAGCTGAGGGCGCTCATCACGACCACGCCCGGCACCAGGTAGTCCAGGTACGAGGTGGTGCCGAAGCCGCCGAGTTCGACGACCTTCTTGAAGAGGCTGCCGAACATGAACAGCCAGATCACCGGCTGGATCAGGGTGATGACGGCGTACGCGGGCTGCCGTACGAACACCATGAGTTGACGTTGCGTCATGTACCAGGTCTGGGCGACGGCGGTACTCATCGCGCACCTCCGGTCCCGGCGAGGACGAGATCCTCGGCGCTGTCGGCCTCGGCCTCCGCATAACGGCGGCCGGCGTAGCGGAGGTAGACGTCGTCGAGGGACGGGCGGGCGACGGTCGCGGTGGCGACACCGACCCCGGCGCGGTCGAGCGCGGCGAGGAGCGCGGGCACCACGGCGGCCCCTTCGTCGGCGCGGACGCTGACGCGGCGCCCGTCGACCAGCACCTCGTGCACACCCGGCAGTCCGCCGAGGGCGCCCTTGAGCAGCGTACGGCCTGCTTCGCCGACCGCTTGGGCCAGCTCCACATGGACGGCGTCACCGCGGAGTTCACCCTTGAGGGAGTCCGGGGTGCCCGCCACGACGACCCGGCCCCGGTCGACGATCGCGATGCGCTCCGCGAGCCGGTCGGCCTCCTCCAGGTAGTGCGTGGTGAGCAGGACGGTCAGGCCGTCCTCGCCGGCCAGCCGGCCGATCTCGTCCCACATCGCGGCTCGGGTCTCGGGGTCGAGGCCGGTGGTGGGCTCGTCGAGGAAGAGCACCTCGGGCCGGTGCACCAGGCCGAGGGCGACGTCGAGGCGGCGGCGCATCCCGCCGGAGTAGCCCTTGACGGGGCGGTCGGCGGCGTCCGTGAGCCGGAAACGGTCGAGCAGCTCGGCGACCCGGCGGCCGAGGCCGGCGCGGCTCAGACCGTGGAGCCGCCCCTGGAGTCGGAGGTTCTCCCGGCCGGTGGCGACCGGATCGGCACCGGAGTTCTGGGCGACCACGCCGATCGCGCGCCGCACCCGCTCCGGGTGGCGCAGCACGTCGTGGCCGGCGACGGTGGCCGAGCCCGAGTCGGGGCGGGCCAGGGTGGTGAGGATCTTGACGGTGGTGGACTTGCCGGCGCCGTTGGGCCCGAGGAGGCCGAAGACGGTGCCCGGCTCGACGGTGAGGTCCATGCCGTTCAGAGCGGTGACATCGCCGTAGGACTTGATCAGTTGACGCGCCTCGACTGCGGGCGCGCGGGTGGACCCGCTGCTGGTACTCATGACGACTGCTCTCCTGGTGAGCGGACTCGTGATCGATCCGCGTGAGGAGCGCCGGGCTATCCTGGGTGTGCCGCACCTCGATGACCCGGTTCTGCCCCACGGCGGATCCGTTTCGGGGTTCGCGACCCCGGCGGAGCTGCTGCAACAGCCCTGCCGGGGCCTTCTCATGATGTGAACTCGGCGGGGAACTCCCCCGTTTCATGGAATCGCCGCCACGCCTCGACGCCCGGCAGCGAGCCTTTCCTGATCTCCTCGAGGAATCCGCCGACCCATTGCGCCTGCGCCTCGACCATGTGCAGTTGGTACTCGACCTCGATGAGGAACAGCCTCGGGACCCTCTCGTAGAGCTTCTCGAGCGCGCCCCGGCCACTCGCCACCTGCACCTCCAGCGAGCTCAGCCGCATCTCCAGCAGCCGTGCCACGTCGTCGGGAGGCAGCACCGCCAGCAGGGAGAGGGCCGTCTCGAAGATCGGGTACTCCTTGGCGGGCACGGCGACCAGGTCGGACAGCCACTCGGTCATCTCCTCGCGCCCGGCCTCGGTGAGCCCGTAGACCGTGCGCTCGGGGCGGTTGCCCTGGCGTTCCACGCCGGTCACCTCGACGAAGCCGTGCTTCTCGAGGTTCTGCACGACCGTGTACAGCGAGCCGTAGTTGGTCTTCGTGCTGGCGTCCTTGCCCTGACTGCGCAGGGTCTGGGCGATCTCGTACGGATGCATCGGCTTCTGCCAGAGGGTCGTCATCACGGCGAGCGCCAGGGGATTGCTGAGTTTCCGGCGCTTCCTCGCCATGAGTGACCACCTCGCTTCCGAATATCCGTAGCCGAACATATCGCGAGTCACGCAGTCTCGTCAATGGACACGATGTATCGCGATCGCGGCTTGCCGCAAAGGGTCGGCTGCGTCCACCGTGAGGACCTGGGACCAACCCAGACATGGGCACGTCATGCGAACGAAACAGCCCCTCCCTAATTTCTGTCGCCCGACAGGAATTCTCGCGCCGCTGTGCGAAAGCAGGTTGCCGCCATGACGAGCACCGCCCCCGCCGCCCCTCGCCCCGACCCGCCGCTGGATCCTGACGAGCGCGTACTCGCCGGATTCGGGTACCCCCAGGAACTGCACCGCAGCCTCGGCCGGTACGCGTCCTTCGCGGCCGGCTTCTCCTTCATCTCCGTCCTGACGACCGTCTTCCAGTTCTTCGCCTTCGGGTACGCGTTCGGCGGCCCCGTCTTCTTCTGGGCCTGGCCCGCGGTCCTCGTCGGACAGTTGCTGGTCGGGGCGTGCTTCGCGGAACTGGCCGCGCGCTATCCGATCTCGGGCGCGATCTACCAGTGGTCGTCACGCCTGTCGAACGTCACCTTCGGCTGGTTCGCCGGCTGGATCATGGTGATCGGGCAGATCGTGGTGGTCGCGGCGGCCGCACTGGCGCTGCAGATGGTGCTGCCCGCCATCTGGTCCGGCTTCCAGCTCATCGGCACCGACCCCGCGCCGACCTCGGCGGACGGCGCGGCCAACGCGGCCCTGCTCGGCGTACTCCTGCTGGTCCTCACCACGCTCGTGAACCTCATGGACAACCGTGTGCTGTCGCTGGTGAACCGGGTCGGGGTGACCGCCGAGATCATCGGCGCCGTACTGATCATCGCGCTGCTGCTGACCCACTCCGAGCGCTCCCCCGGGATCACCTTCCACACCGAAGGTGCCGCCCAGTCAGGCCTGTTGGGCGCGCTGCTCGTCGGCTCGTTCACGGCGGCATACGTGATGATCGGCTTCGACAGCGCGGGCGAGATGAGCGAGGAGACCCACCACCCGCGCCGCACCGCGCCCCGCACGATCCTCACCGCGCTGGGCGCCGCCGGCCTGCTCGGCGGCCTGCTCGTCCTCGGCGGGCTGCTCGCCGCCCCCAGCCTCACCGACGGCCGGCTGGCGGTGGACGGCCTCAGCTACGTCCTGACGAGCAGCCTGGGCGACGGCGTGGGCCGGGTGCTGCTGGCCGACGTGGTGGTGGCCATCACGGTGGCGACCCTCGCCATCCAGACGGCCGCCTGCCGGATGCTGTTCTCGATGGCCCGCGACGGCCAACTGCCGTTCTCCCGCCGTCTGGCGAAGGTCGACCCGCGCACCGGCATGCCCGCCGCGCCCGCGGTGGTCGTCGGCGTCCTCGCGGCGGCCCTGCTGCTGCTCAACTTCGCCTCACCGGAGGCGTTCCTGGCCATCGGCACGACCTGCATCGTGATGCTGTACCTGGCGTACGCGATGGTCACCGGCCCCCTGCTGGTCGCCCGCCTGCGCGGCCGCTTCACCACCACCGGCACCGACGAGACGGGCGCCCGCCTGTTCTCCCTCGGCCGCTGGGGCATCCCGCTCAACGCCCTGGCCCTGCTGTACGGCCTCGTCATGAGCGTCAACCTCGCCTGGCCACGGGCGGCGGTGTACGACCCGGCGGGTGGGCACTGGTATTTCCAGTACTTCACCGTGCTGTTCCTCGGCGTGACGGTGCTCGCGGGTGTCGGTTTCCGGATGTACCGACGGCGGACGGCGCCCGTGACCGTCCCGGAGACGACGGCACCCGAAGCCGCCGGCTAGGTCGTGTCCGCAAAGTCCCGTCGTCCGCCCGCGGGGCAGGCGGGACTTTGCGGACACGGACTAGCGTCGGCCCCGGCGGGGCGTGGAGCGTGCGGCTGCGGGGCGGAGGAGCCGGTGTCGGTCGGTCCGCCCTGGCTCAGTCGCCCTGCACGCGCGCGTGCAGATGCATGTCGTGCCAGCCGTCCCTGTGCAGGGCCGAGCTGCGCTTGGTGCCTTCCAGGAGAAAGCCGGCCTTGGCGGCGACGCGGCAGGACGCCTCGTTGCGGACGGCGTGCAGGAGTTCGAGGCGGTGGAAGCCGATGTCGTCGAGCGCCCAGCGGGCCAGGGTCGTCGTGGCGCGGGACGCGACGCCCCGGCCGCGTGCCTCGGCGGTGGTCCAGTAGGCGAGCTCGGCCGTGCCGTCGTCGAGGTGGATCTCGCGCAGGGCGACGCGGCCCAGCAGGTGGTCGGTTTCCGCGTCGACGACGGCCCACTGGGGCGCCCGCTCCTGCGCCCAGGCCTGCTGCCACTCCTCGATCCAGCCGCCGACCTCCTCCACGGAGTCGGCGGCACGGATGTGCCACTGATGCATCACCGGGTCCTGGAAGGCCGCGTGCACGGCGGGCGCGTCCTCGGCCCGCCAGGGGCGCAGAAGGAAACCGTCGCCGGAGGGAAGCGTGGGCTGCGGATCGCGGGCGAGGGTTCCGGCGGGCAGGACAGGGCTGGTCAGAAAGGGCATGTGCGGGATCCTGCCAACGCGCCCGGGCGGGTCCAACGGAATTTTCCGGCGCCGTACGCTTGATCGTGATGAGACGCCGTACGCCACCCCCGCCCTCCCCCCTGCCGCAGCGCGACGGGATCGACGCGGTGCGGGTGCGGCTGCCCTTCGGCGGGTCGTGGGCCACCGTACGGGAGCATCTCGTGGAGCGGCTCTCGGGGGCGGGGCCCGGGGTCGTCGCCGGGATGTTCGACTCGGGGCTGGTCGTCGGGGCGGACGGGAATCCGGTGGCTGCGGACGCGGCGTATGTGCCGGGGATGTTCGTGTGGTTCCACCGGGAGCTGCCCGAGGAGGTGCGGGTGCCGTTCGCGGTGGACGTGGTGTACCGCGACGAGCACATCGTCGTCGCCGACAAGCCGCACTTCCTGGCCACGACGCCGCGCGGCGGTCATGTCACCGAGACCGCGCTGGCGCGGCTGCGCCGGGAGCTGGGACTGCCGACGCTGAGCGCCGCACACCGGCTCGACCGGCTCACCGCCGGGCTGGTGCTGTTCACTGTGCGGCCCGGGGAGCGCGGCGCGTATCAGACGCTGTTCCGCGACAAACGGGTGCGCAAGGAGTACGAGGCCGTGGCGCCGTACGACTCCGGGCTCGCCCTGCCGCGGACCGTGCGCAGCCGCATCGTGAAGGAGCGCGGGGTGCTCGCCGCGCGGGAGGTCGAGGGTGAACCGAACGCCGTCACGTACGTCGAGGTCGTAGAACACCGTGAGGGGATTGCCCGGTACCGGCTGACGCCCGCCACCGGGCAGACCCACCAGCTACGGGTTCATATGAACGCCTTGGGCGTACCGCTCCTCGGCGACCCGCTGTACCCGGAGGTGACCGCCCCCGCCCCGGCCGACGACTTCCGGCGTCCGCTCCAACTGCTGGCGCGGTCACTGGAGTTCACCGATCCGGTGACGGGGGTGGCACATCGGTTCCGGAGCGCGAGGACCCTTGAGGCATGGGCCTCGTACGCCGGATGGAGGGCGGAGCAGCCCGGCATCTGAGCACGAGTGCCCCCGTGCGGATGCCGGACACCGACCCTGATACGCCGCTCAGTTACCCCTGAACCACCGCAGGAACCGCCGCCAAGCCCCCTTCCGCCGGGCCGGTTCAGGCGCCGCCGGAGCCGGCGCCGGAGTCGGCGTGGGCGACTGTTCTGCTGTCGGCTGGGCGGTCGGGGCGGCTGCCGGCTGGGACTGGGGCGTGCCGACCTGCCAGGTGGCGCGCTGGGGCGGGACCGGGGCGTGGCCCGGCTTCTGCATCACGTCCTGCGGCGGTTTCGGCGCGAAGCGGACCGGCAGTTCCACCAGGTGGGCCGACATCATCGACTGCCGCCACTCCAACTCCTCCTCGGCGCAGTCGAGTTCCACGTCCGGCAGCCGCATCAGGAGCGCGTCGACGCCGACCTCGGCGATCGCACGGCCGATGTCCGCGCCGGGGCACTCGTGCGGTCCCCCGCCGAACGCGAGGTGGGACCGGTTGCCCATCATGTTGGCGGACAGGTCGGGACGTACCCGGGGGTCGACGTTGCCGGGGGCGGGGGCGAAGAGCAACCCGTCGCCCTTGCGGATGTGCTGACCGCCCAACTCCGTGTCCTGCTTGGCGAAGTAGCCCAGGACCGCGCTGAACGGCGGCTCGTCCCACAGGGACTGCTCGACCGCCTCCGGCACGGTCATCTGGCCGCCGCTGAGCTGGGCGCGGAAACGCGGGTCGGTGAGGACGACGCGCAGCACGTTGGCGAGGAGGTTGGCGGTGGCCTCGTAGGCCGCGATGAGGACGACCCGCAGGTGCTGGCCGACCTCCTCGTCGGTCAGCCGCGCCGGGTGGTTGATCAAGTGGGTCGTGAAATCCTCCTGCGGCTGGGCCCGGCGCTTGCCGGTGAGCCGCATGAGGGCCTCCATGATGTACGCGTTGCTGGCGATGGCGGTCTCGGTGCCCTTGAGCATGTCGCGGGCGGCCTCGACGATCCGGTCGTTGTACTCGTCGGGCATACCGAGGATCTCGCACATCACGGCCATGGGCAGATGCTCGGCGAACTGGGCGACCAGGTCGGCGCGGCCCTCCTCGCAGAACCGGTTGACGAGCCGCTGCGTGGAACGGTTGATGTGCCGGCGCAGACCCCGGTGGTCGATGGTGGACATGGCGCCGGTGACCGCGCCGCGCAACCGAAGGTGTTCGTCGCCCTCGGCGTGCGAGCAGATCGGCTGCCAGGTGATGAGCGGCATCAGCGGGTGGTCGGGCTTGACCATGCCCTCGAGGAGCGGGGTCCAGATACGGCTGTCCCGGCAGAACTGCGAGGGCGTGCGCACCATGTGCAGGTTCTCGGTGTGGCCGAGGACCACCCACATCGGCACGTCGTCGTGGAGCAGTACGGGCGCCACCTGCCCGTGCTGCTCGCGCAGTTGCTCGTACAGCTCGGCCAGGTCCTCCGCCTCGTGGAGCCGGTGCAGTCCTCCGGGTCCGAGTCCATGGGCCGGGCAGCCGGGCGGCGGGGCGGGAAAGGCGTCGTGCGTACCGGTCGTGGAAGGGGATTCAGGCGTCACAGTGGTCGCTCCGAAGTGGATCCGGTGTCAGGGGAGTCGTCTGGGGAGTTGCGTGGGGTTATGGGGAGTGGTCCGGCGAGTCAAGTGCCCTGCGGGTGCGGGCGATCGGGGAGCCCGGCCCGAACGCGAGCCAGGCCTGGGCGCACCCTCCCTGGGCGCACCCTCCCTGAGCGCGCCCTACCTCAGCGCGCCCGACATGGCGAGCGAGTGCAGGAAGTGCATCAGGGTCATCAGGACGTCACGGCTGGACGCCCGGCGGCGTGCGTCGCACTCCACGATCGGGATCTCCTCGTCGAGGTCGAGCGCCGCGCGCAGATCGGCGATGGCGTAACGGGGCGCGTCGGGGAAGGAGTTGACGGCGACGACGAACGGCACGCCGCGCTCCTCCAGTCGCCCTATCACGTCGAAGCTGACTTCGAGCCGACGCGTGTCGATCAGCACGACCGCGCCGAGCGCGCCCTCGAACAGCCCGTTCCACAGGAACCAGAAGCGCTCCTGGCCGGGCGTGCCGAAGAGGTACAGCACGAGCTGGTCGGTGATGCTGATCCGGCCGAAGTCCATGGCGACGGTGGTGGCCGTCTTGGAGTCCGAGCCGAAGTTGTCGTCGACGCCGATGCCGGCCTGCGTCATGGTCTCCTCGGTGGTCAGCGGCCTGATCTCGCTGACCGAACCGACCATGGTCGTCTTGCCGACCCCGAAGCCGCCCACGATCACGATCTTGACCGCGGCCTCTGCCGTGTGCGGCAGCTGATCCTCGGTCCGTGGACCGGGGATGGTGTCAGAGCCTTTGAAGTCCATGCATCACCGCTTCGAGAAGGGACCGGTCGGCGACGGCCTGGCGCACGATGGGGGCGCGCGCCGTCACCAGGTCGGCCGTCAGCATGTCGGTGAGCAGGACCGTCATCGCGCTGAACGGCAGACTGAGATAGGCCGAGAGCTCGGCCACGGACAGGGGGGTCGTGCAGAGCCGGAGCAGCGCCGCCTGCTCGGGCGCGGCGGAGGGCGGTGGGTCGGCGCTCGCCACGATTAAGGTGACCAGGTCGAGCTCGGCGCGCTCGGCGCCGTCCTTCCCGGCCACCACGAAGAGCCGTTCCGGATTCTTCTTCTGCCTCGGCTGGGACAGTCGTGGGGGCGGTTGTCCTTTGGGGTATCGCCGTTGGCGTTGCGGAGGAGTCATACGGTCTGCCCGTTGCGCCTCGACGGACTGGTGAGATGGGCGCCGATGCGGCCGACGAGGTCGGACATGCGGTTGCTCATCAGGCCCGGTTCGGCGAACGTGTCGGAGAGCACGGCGAGATAGGCGTTGGCGCCGGCGGCCATCAGATAGAAGTAGCCGCCGTTGATCTCGATGAGGACCATCTTCATCTTGCCGTCGCTGTTCGGGATCTCCGTGGCGACCGCGCTCGCCAGGCTCTGCAGGCCGGCGCAGGCCGCGGCGACGCGGTCGGCGGTGTCCGGGTCGCCGCCGTAGCGGGCGATGCGCAGGCCGTCGGCGGAGAGCACCACGATCATCTCGATGCCCGGTACGCCGTCGTGGAGCTCCTTGAGCATCCAGTCGAAGTTGGCGCGCTGCTGGATCACTTGTGGTCCCCCTCGTCGTCGGCCTCGCGGCGGGCCGGTTGGGTTCGCGGCTGGAGTGTGTAGGGGTCGGGCTTGTCCTTGAGGCCGTTCCAGAACGCCTCGACCCAGGCACCGGGAGCGGGTTCGTCCTTCTCCGGCTCGGGCACGGGCTCGGGTTCGGGCTTCGGCGTCGACCAGACGGTCGGCCTGCCCTCCCGTTCGGCCCGTTCGATGGCCGCCTGCTCGGCCAGGCGCTTGCTGAGCGGGGTCTTGACCCGGCTCCGGCGCTGCGGCAGGCCGCCCGCGGTCCACTCGGTGACCACGGGGACGTCGTCCTCCATGGAGACCGTGGCGGGGATCTTCGGGCTGGTGGGGCGTCGTTTCTTGGGCGTGCGCTTGGGGCCTTCGAGCGCACCGGGTCCGAGCTTGGGCGCCGACACGGCACCGATGCCGTGCGCGTATCCGGGCGCGGGGTCGGTGGTCAGCATCTCGCGCGGGATCACCAGGACGGCACGGACGCCGCCGTACGCGGAGGTGCGCAGGGAGACCTGCATGTTGAAGGCCGTGCACAGGCGGCCCACGACGGCGAGACCGAGTCGCGGGGACTCGCCGAGTTCCTGGAGGTCTCCGCCCATCTTGGCGCGCTCCAGCATGCCCTCGACCCGGGCCCGGGCCTCCTCGCTGAGGCTGACGCCGGCGTCCTCGATCTCGATCGCGATGCCGGTCTGGACCTCGGTGGCGGTGACGTGCACCTCGGTCTGCGGGGGCGAGTAGCGCGTGGCGTTGTCGAGGAGTTCGGCAGCGGCGTGGATGACCGGCTCGACGGAGATGCCGCGGACGTTGACCTGGGCGATCGAGTCCAGCTTGATGCGGCGGTACTCCAGGATGCGGGACATGGCGCCGCGCAGCACGCTGTACAGCTGGACGGGGTTGGGCCACTGCCGGCCCGGGCGGCCGCCGCCGAGCACGGAGATGGAGTCGGCGAGGCGGCCGATCAGCATGGTGCCGTGGTCGATGCGCAGCAGGTCGTCGAAGACCTCGGGGTTGCGGCCGTGGTCCTCCTCCATCTCCCGCAGTTCCACGGCCTGTTGGTGGACGATCGCCTGGACGCGGCGGGCGATGTTGACGAAGGAGCGCTGGGCGGAGTCGCGCAGCGACTCCTCGTAGTCGACGATGTCGAGCATCGACTTCACCAGCGCGATCTGCGCCGGGGGGAGTTGGGCGTAGGACGGGTCGATCTCGGCGAGATCGCGAATCACCTCATAGGGTGAATTGCCACAGCGCAACCGATAGATCGCGGCGGGCGTGATCTCCGTGGCGAGGCGGACCATCTCCTCGTCGTGGGCGGCGACACGCCGTTCCAGATAAGCGGTGTGACGGGCGTGCTCGGCCCGCTCGTCCCGCAGGGCACGGCCGCGGCGCAGCACTTCGGCAGCGGATGCCAGCACCAGCAGCAGGGCCACGGCACCGCACACGCCGACGGCCGTCCGGGCCGGTTCCGCCACTACGGCGACGGCGGCTCCGGTTGCCGCGGCCATGACTATGGCGGGCAGCAACAGGACGCGCACGTACGGGAGTTCACGGCGACGGGTCGGGGATTGAACGCTCACCATGTGGGCCCTCTGAAACGAATCGGGTGGGTGTAGGGGGAGCTTGCAGCGGGGTACGTCATGGGTATGCCGGAATCTTCTGCATGTTTGGGAACAAGCGCACGAATACGCCTCAACTCGGTGCGCTGCGGGCGAGCTTAGTCCGACCGGATCATCGCCATGTCATATTCAGCAAGCACCTGAAATGGGGCGCGCGAGAGGAGTACGCTCGGCTCCATTTATACGCTCGGCTTACATTCGTACACGGGCCGTCACGGCGTGCGGGTGTACGAAAGATACTCACCGTGACGGGTGAAGGGTGAGCTTGTGGCGGGGTCCGACGAGGCTCGGACGTCGTTCGGCCGGAGGTTCAGATTCCCGCGATGCGCAGGGCCGCGTCCGCCGTGGCCTCGGCGAACACCGACACCGGGCGCTCCGGGTCGGAGCGGTGGACGAGGATGACGCCCTCGATCAGGCCGAAGAGCAGATCCGTACGCAGGTCCAGCTCGCCCTTCGCGAGCGCGCCGCCGGCGGCCGTGGCGGCGAGCAACTGGCGGTAGGAGTCCTTGAGTTCGGCGCGCACGGCGTGGAAGCCGGCGAAGCGCTCGGCGCGCACCTCGGGCAGCAGGTACAGCCCGCCGAGGTTGTGCGGGCCGCCGCACAGCAGCTCCACGTCCGCGCGGCACAGTTCCCACAGCCGGTCCTCGGCCGGGGTGGCGTCGTCGGCGAGGAGCTCGCGGGCATACGTCAGGGAGGGTGTGACGGTGGACTCCAGGAGCTCGGCGAGGAGTTCCTCCTTGCCGGAGACGTAGTGGTACATCGACGCCTGCCGCATGCCGGCGCGCTCGGCGACGGCGCGGGTCGTGGTGGCGGCGTAGCCCCGGGTCGTGAACAACTCGGCGGCCGCAGCGAGGAGTTCGGCACGCGGCTCCAGCCCGCTGTCCGCCCGCCGAGCCACCCGCGGCCGACCGACCCGTCGGCTTCCCGGCCCACCTGACGTACCCATGGGTTCGATCCTCGCACATGGGGGCGTACGACGATCTCGGCGCGGCCGACGGCCACCGATCACCCAGCTGCGAGCAGGTCACGCTGCGGGGGTGGCAGGCACGGGCCAGACAACCGTTCCGCCCAGCCACGGGAAGCCAACGGTCACCGGGGGACGGCAGACACGGACCAGACCTCATTCCACCCAGCCACGACCAGGCCACCCCGAGGGCAGCAGGCACACGCGGCCGCCTCCTATCGCCAAACCGCGGGGAGGCAACGGTCACCGGAGGCGACAGGCACGCGCGGGCACCTCCTATCGCCCAGCCACGGCCAGGTCACCGAGGGGCGGCAGGCACGCGCAGGAACCTCCTATCGCCCAGCCACGGGGAGGCAACGGTCACCGGGGGCGACAGGCACGGTCGGGCACCTCCTATCGCCCAGGCACGGGAAGCCAACGGTCACGGGGGGCGGCAGACACGGGCCAGACCTCATTCCACCCAGCCACGACCAGGCCACCCCGAGGGCAGCAGGCACACGCGGGCACCTCCTATCGCCAAACCGCGAGGAGGCAACGGTCACCGGAGGCGACAGGCACGGTCGGGCACCTCGTACCGCCCAGCCACGGGAAGCCAACGGTCACGGGGGGCGGCAGACACGGGCCAGACCTCATTCCACCCAGCCACGACCAGGCCACCCCCGGGGGCAGCAGGCACACGCGGTCACCTCCTATCGCCCAGCCGGCGACAAGTCTCGCCGCTGGGGCGGCCCGGGTGGGCGGAACCCCGCCGACGCCAGGGCCGGGCGGCGCGTCCGGACGCCTGGGCGGGCGGTCCGCCGTCGGCGCGGGGAGCCCGGCGCAGGGGCCGACATGCCTTGCGAGCGGCTCCGAATTACGGGAGCGTGGCGGAGGTTGGCCGGGAGACGGGCGCCGGTGGGGTGGGGACCTTGGTGTGGTGCGCGGGGTCCGTGGAGGGGCATCGCCGGAGGATCCACGACGCGAGAGCGGCGCGCCGCGGCGAAGCGCGGCGCGGCAGAGCGCAGACCCTCGAAACGAAGCAGCCCGCCAGAGCCAGGGCCAGGGCCCGGGCCCTGGCCCGCGGAACAGGACGGCCCACGGGAGTCCGGCCCGCAGAACATGCCGACCACCGAGTCCAGCCCGACAGAGCAAACCGCGCTCCTCCCCGCAGAACGAGTCGGCCCGCCCAACGTCAGCCCCACAGAACAAGCCGGCCCACCGCACCCCAGCCCCACAGAACAAGTCGGCCCGCCCAAGTCCAGCCCCACGAATCGCTGCGGCCCACGAGAGGTCCCGCCCCCCTCACCCCCTCCCCCACGAGCCCTCGGTAACTACCCGGCAACGCCCGCGCAATCGCCCCGACCCACCCCGTACCTAATTTCTGTCGGGCGACAGAAATGAGCCCGCAGGCCGTCATCCGAACCGGAGGTCCCGCGTATGGCGACAGAGACCACTTACGGAGCCCGAGACCACGCCCGTGCCCAGGAAGGCTCCCGGACCGAGGCGATGCCCGTCGTGCCGGCGCGGGAGTGGCCGGCGCCGCCCTGTGCGGCGGGGCATCTGGTGTGGGCCGAGACGGTGACGGGCGGCAACTACACGCACCGGGTGCTGGCGCGCGGCACGGAGCTGCGGCTGACCGACCTGCGTGGCGACGCCTGCGCGCACCTGCTGCTGTACGTCGCCGACCGCCCCTGGGAGCGGCTCAACGTCGCCGACACGGTGAAGGTGCAGTGGAACGCCTACCTCGGCGAGGGCCGCCTGTTGCTGTCCGACCAGGGCCGCGTGCTCGCGAGCGTCGTCGCCGACACCTCCGGGCGCCACGACGCCCTGTGCGGCACGTCCACCCTCGCCCGCAACACCCAGCGCTACGGCGACGGCGCCCCTCAGTCCCCGTCCCCCGCCGGCCGCGAACTGTTCAAGCTGGCGGCCGCGAAGAACGGCCTGAAGCCCCGGGACCTGCCCCCGTCGCTGTCCTTCTTCCAGGGCGTCGGGGTGCGCGAGGACGGCACCCTCGACTTCACCGGCTCGGCCGGCCCCGGCGGCAGCGTGACGCTGCGCGCCGAGCAGGACGTGACCGTGCTGATCGCCAACGTGCCGCATCCGGCCGACCCGCGCCCCGAGTACGTCAGCACCCCGCTGGAGGTGCTCGCCTGGCGCGCGGCGCCGACCGCCCCCGACGACCCGCTCTGGAACGCCACACCCGAGGGCCGCCGCGCCTTCCTCAACACCGCCGAATTCCTCGCCGCGAGGGGGCACGCATGAGCGCAAACACGCGCACGGCCACAACCACCACCACGACCATCACCACGACCGCCGCCACCACCGTCGTACCGGCCCGTGCCCCCTGGTCGTCCGTCGTCCACGCCGGCGAGACGCTCACCATCACCGACCTGCACGGCAACCAGGCCGTCGACTTCCTCGTGTACGACGCCCACGACACGTCCATCCGCTACAGCGCGCCGGACACCGTCCACGCGCAGGGCACCATCTTCCTGACCACGGGCAGCGTGCTGATGTCGAACGAGTACACGCCGCTGATGACGGTCGTCGACGACGAGGTGGGCCGCCACGACACGGTCGGCGGCGCCTGTTCCAAGGAGTCCAACACCCTCCGCTACGGCCACCACACCTGGTCGCAGCACGCGTGCGTGGACAACTTCCTCGCCGAGGGCGCGAAGCACGGCCTCGGCAAGCGCGATCTGGTCTCCAACATCAACTGGTACATGAACGTGCCGGTCGAGAAGGACGGCACCCTCGGCATCGTGGACGGCATCTCGGCCCCTGGTCTGAAGCTGACGCTGCGCGCCGAGCGCGACGTCCTCGTCCTCGTCTCCAACTGCCCCCAGATCAACAACCCCTGCAACGGCTTCGAGCCGACGGCGGTGGAGATGACGATCGGGGCCGCCGGATGAGCTTCGACACGCTGCTCGTCGCCAACCGCGGCGAGATAGCCGTCCGCATCATCCGCACGGCCCGCGAACTGGGCCTGCGCACGGTGGCCGTGTTCTCCGACCCGGACCGCTCGGCGCCCCACGTCCGCCTCGCCGACCGGGCCGTACGGCTCGGCCCGGCGCCCGCGAAGGAGTCGTATCTCGACACCGACCTGGTGCTGAAGGCGGCGAAGGACAGCGGGGCCGGGGCGATCCACCCCGGCTACGGCTTCCTGTCCGAGGACGCGGCGTTCGCGCGGCGCTGCGAGGACGCCGGGATCGTGTTCGTGGGACCGACGCCCGAGCAGCTGGAGCTGTTCGGGGCCAAGCACACGGCGCGCGCGGCGGCGCAGGCGGCGGGCGTGCCGCTGGCGCCGGGGACGGGACTGCTGGGATCCCTCGCCGAGGCACTCGAAGAGGCCCAGGTCATCGGCTATCCCGTCATGCTCAAGGCGACCGGCGGCGGAGGCGGTATCGGCATGTCGGCATGTCGATCCGCCGATGAACTGACGCAGGCCTGGGAGCGGGTCCAGCGTGTCGCCGCCGCCTCCTTCTCCTCCGCCGGCGTCTTCCTGGAACGGCTCGTGGAGCACGCCCGCCATGTCGAGGTCCAGGTCTTCGGCGACGGCGAGGGCAAGGTGGTCACCTTCGGCGACCGGGACTGCACGCTGCAACGGCGCAACCAGAAGGTGGTGGAGGAGGCCCCGGCACCGGGCCTCCCACCGCGCATACGCGAACAACTGACCACCTCCGCCCGCGACTTGTGCGCGTCCGTCGGCTACCGCTCCGCCGGAACGGTCGAGTTCGTCTACGACGCCGACCGCGACGAGGCCTGCTTCCTCGAGGTCAACACGCGCCTCCAGGTCGAACACCCGGTCACCGAGGAGATCTACGGCGTCGACCTGGTCGCCTGGATGCTGCGCCTGGCACGCGGCGAGCGCGACGTCGTCCGCGACCCGGGCGCACCACGCGGCCACGCAGTCGAGGCCCGCCTCTACGCCGAGGACCCGTCGCGTGAACACCGGCCCAGTGCGGGCCTGTTGACGCGGGTCGAGTTCCCGAGCGGGGTGCGGGTCGACGGCTGGGTCGAGACGGGCACCGAGGTGACGACGTCGTACGACCCCCTCCTCGCGAAGATCATCGCGTACGGCCCCGACCGCGCCCACGCGCTGGAACGGCTGGACGAGGCGCTGGCCCGCACCCGCGTCGACGGCATCGAGACCAACCTCGGCCTGGTACGGGCGGCGCTCGCCGACCGGAGCTTCGGCGAGGCCACCCATTCGACGGCGACCCTCGCGTCCGTCACCGACCCGACGCCCCGCATCGAGGTCGTCTCCGGCGGCACCCTCACGACGGTGCAGGACTGGCCGGGCCGCACCGGCTACTGGCAGGTCGGCGTACCGCCGTCCGGCCCGATGGACGACCTGTCCTTCCGGCTCGGCAACCGGGCACTGGGCAACCATGAGGGCGCGCCCGGCCTCGAATGCACGCTCCAGGGCCCCGCATTGAGGTTCACGCACCCCACCACCGTGTGCGTGACCGGCGCCCCGGCTCCGGTGACCGTCGACGGCACGGCGGTGGCACAGTGGGAGCCGGTGACGGTTCCGGCGGGCGCCGTACTGGAGGTCGGAGCCCCGGCCGAGCACGGTCTGCGGACGTACGTCCTCGTCGCGGGCGGCCTCGACGTCCCGGCCTTCCTGGGCAGCGCGGGCACCTTCACGCTCGGCCGGTTCGGCGGGCACGGCGGACGTGCGCTGCGCGGCGGTGACGTGCTGCACGGCGGGACCGTCGTCCAGGGGTCGCCCGTGCCGTCGAAGGACCGGCCGGACTTCGGTGCCGTATGGCACATCGCGGCTGTCGAAGGACCGCACGCCGCACCGGAGTTCTTCACCGAGGACGACATCCGCGACTTCTACGCCGCCGACTGGAAGGTCCACTTCAACTCGGCCCGGACCGGCATACGGCTCGTCGGCCCCAGGCCGCGCTGGGCGCGCTCCGACGGCGGTGAGGCGGGCCTGCACCCGTCCAACATCCACGACACGCCGTACTCCGTCGGCGCCGTCGACTACACGGGCGACATGCCCGTGCTGCTCGGCCCGGACGGCCCGTCGCTGGGCGGATTCGTGTGCCCGGCGACGGTGATCAGCGGCGAGCGCTGGAAGCTGGGGCAGGCGCGCCCTGGCGACACGGTGCGCTTCCGGCCGGTGGACGTGACGGGCCGGGAACGTCCCGTGATCGTGGACGGCGGTGTGCTGGCGCGGGACGGCGATGTGACGTACCGGCGCTGCGGTGACGACAACCTGCTGGTCGAGTTCGGTCCGATGCAGCTGGACCTGGCTCTGCGCATGCGCGTCCACGCGCTGATGGAGGCGGTCGCCGACGCGGCCCGGAACGGGATCACCGACCTGACCCCGGGCATCCGCTCCCTCCAGATCCAGACGGATCCGAACCGGCTGCCGCAGCACGAACTCCTCGCCGAGGTGAGGGAGTTGGTCGCGTCGCTGCCGCCCACCGACGAACTCGTCGTCCCGTCCCGCACCGTCCACCTTCCCCTCTCCTGGGATGATCCGGCCACCCGCGAGGCCATCGCCCGCTACATGGCGGGCGTGCGCGACGACGCTCCCTGGTGCCCGTGGAACATCGAGTTCATCCGGCGCGTCAACGGCCTGGAGTCGGTCGAGGACGTGTACCGCACGGTCTTCGACGCGGAGTACCTGGTCCTGGGCCTTGGCGATGTGTACCTGGGCGCCCCGGTGGCGACCCCGCTGGATCCGCGGCACCGTCTGGTGACCACCAAGTACAACCCGGCGCGCACCTGGACCGCGGAGAACTCGGTCGGCATCGGCGGGGCTTACCTGTGCATCTACGGCATGGAGGGACCCGGCGGTTACCAGTTCGTGGGCCGTACGACCCAGGTGTGGTCGGGGTGGCAGCAGCGCGGGGCGTTCGAGCCGGGGTCGCCCTGGCTGCTGCGGTTCTTCGACCGGATCAGGTGGTACCCCGTGGATGCCGAGGAACTGCTGGAGCTGCGCGCGGACATCACCTCCGGGCGGTTCGTGCCGCGCATCGAGGAGGGCACCTTCTCGCTCGCCGGGTACCGGGCCTTCCTGGCGGAGAACGCCGAGTCGATCGCGGAGTTCCGGGGCCGGCAGCGGGCCGCCTTCGCGGCGGAGCGGGACGCGTGGGAGGCGGCCGGCGAGTTCGCCCGGGCCGAGCAGGAGGCCCCGTCGGCCACGCCCGCCGCCGAGGTGGCCGTACCGCCCGGCGGGCGGCTGGTGGAGGCCGAGTTCGCGGCGTCCGTGTGGCAGCTGAACGTGCGGCCGGGTGACGAGGTGACGGCCGGACAGCCGCTGCTCGCCCTGGAGGCGATGAAGATGGAGTCCAGGGTGGACGCGCCGATGGCCGGCGTGGTCGTGGAGGTCCTGGCCAGGCCCGGAGATCAGGTGGAGGCGGGGACGGCGCTGGTCGTTCTCGCGCCCGCCGCGAGCTGAATCCCAAGGAGACCAGCACATGGCGAGCGCTCTGTCCCGTGTCCGCGCCGCCTACGCCCGGATCGAGGCTGTGGACCGCCCCGAGATCTGGATCGACCTGCGGCCGCGGGGCGCGGTCGAGGCCGAGGCCCGGATCATCGACGAACGCGTGGCCGCGGGAGAACGACTCCCTCTCGCGGGCCGCCTGTTCGCCGCCAAGGGCAACATCGACGTCCAGGGCCTGCCCACCACCGCGGGCTGCCCTTCGTACGCCTACGAGCCGGCGGCCGACGCACCGGTGGTCGCCCGTCTGCGTGCCGCCGGCGCACTCGTCCTCGGTACCACGAACCTCGACCAGTTCGCGACGGGCCTGGTCGGCACCCGCTCCCCCCACGGCGCCGTCCGCAACGCACACGACCCTTCCAGGGTCAGCGGGGGTTCCAGCTCGGGCTCGGCCGTCGCCGTGGCGCTCGGCATCGTCGACTTCGCGCTCGGCACCGACACGGCGGGCTCGGGCCGGGTCCCGGCCGCCTTCAACGGCATCGTCGGTCTCAAGCCGACCCGGGGTCTGGTCCCCGTGGAGGGCGTGGTCCCGGCCTGCGCGTCGCTCGACTGCGTGACGGTGTTCGCGCGGACGCTGCCGGAGGCCGAGCAGGCGCTGTCGTTCATGGCGTCCCCGCCCGGCCGCGCCCTGCCCCCGCTCCCCCAGCGCACGCCGGGGCCCTGGCGGATCGCGGTCCCGGCCGTGCGTCAGCTCGGCGAGCTGGACGACGGCTGGGCCGAGGCCTACGAGGCGGCGGTACGGCAGTTCCTCGACGCCGGTGCCGAGATCCGCACCATCGACCTCGAGCCCTTCACCGCAGCCGCCGCGATGCTGTACGAGGGCGCCTTCGTCGCCGAGCGCTACACGGCCGTGGGGACCTTTGTCGACAAGGCGATGTCAGCGGGCGACGACACCCTCGACCCCACCGTCGCCGGCATCATCACCCGTGCCCGCGACATCCCGGCCCACCAGCTCTTCGCCGACCAGGACCGGCTCGCCGCCCTGCGTTCCCGCGCGGAGGCCGAACTCGCCGACGCGGACGCCCTGTTGCTCCCGACCGTGCCCGGTCATCCCACCCTCGCCGAGGTCGCCGCCGACCCGTTGGGGGCCAACGCCCGCCTGGGCCGCTTCACCAACTCCACGAACCTCTTCGACCTGGCCGCGGTCGCCGTCCCGGCCGGTGAGGTCGGCGGCCTGCCGTTCGGCGTGATGCTGATCGGCCCGGCGTTCACGGACGACCGGCTGGCCCGGATCGCTACGCTGCTCCGCCCCGAGGTCCGCCTCGCCGTGGTCGGCGCCCACCTCTCCGGCCAGCCCCTGAACCCCCAGCTCCTCGCCCTGGGCGCCCGCTTCGACGGGACGACCGCCACGGCGCCCGTGTACCGCCTGCACGCCCTGGCGACCACCCCGCCCAAGCCGGGCCTGGTCCACGTCGGCGCGGGGGGCGCCTCGATCGAGGCCGAGGTGTGGCGGCTCCCGGCGGAGGGGCTCGGCCGGCTCCTCGCCGAACTGCCCCGGCCGATGGCCCTGGGGCGGGTGGAGCTGGAAGACGGCAGCCACGTCCCCGGTTTCCTGTGCGAGCCGGGGGCGCTCGCGGACGCCGAGGACATCACGGCCTACGGGGGCTGGCGGGCGTATCTCAGGGGCGGCCGCTGCTGACATACGGGCCCGGAAAACAGCAACGGCAAGGAGTCATCCACTCCTTGCCACTCTCAACTTATAGCGCACTGGGGGGCTTGCGGCAAGGCCCCCGCCGTGCCGCAGAATCACCGGCCGAGGCCAGAATTCTGCGGAAATGGGGAGTCGCGAAGTGCGTGTGCTGTTGTCGACGTACGGATCGCGCGGGGACGTCCAGCCGATGGCGGGGCTCGCGGTGCGGTTGCGGGAGCTCGGCGCGGAGGTACGGGTGTGCGCGCCGGCGGACGAGGAGTTCGCGAAGTTGCTGGCCGGTGTCGGCGTGGAGCTGGTGCCCGTCGGCCCGTCGGCGCGCGCGCTGACGAAGGCGGGGCCGGTGCCGTCGTCCCTGCCCCAGCGTGCGGCCGCGGTGATCGCCAGTCAGCTGGACGTGATCACCCCGGCGGCCGAGGGATGCGACGTGCTGGTGGCGACCGGCATGATCTCGGCCGCGGCCGGCGCGCTCTCGGTGGCCGACAAGCTGGGCATCCCCTCTGTGTCCGTGACCTTCCAGCAGCTCACCCTGCCGTCTGCGGACCGCCCGCCGCTGGCGTATCCGGGACACCCGCTCCCGCCCGACGTGACCGACAACCGGGCCCTGTGGGACCTGGACGCCCAGAACGTCAACGCGCTGTTCGGCGAGACGCTCAACACCAACCGGGCATCGATCGGCCTGCCCCCGGTGGACAACGTCCGTGACTACGTCATCGGCGACCGGCCATGGCTGGCGACGGACCCGGCCCTGGACCCGTGGCAGGAGACGCCGGATCTCGACGTCGTACAGACCGGCGCGTGGTTGCTGCCGGACGAACGCCCGCTCCCGGACGGTCTCGTGGCGTTCCTGGAGGCGGGCGCACCACCGGTGTACGTCGGCTTCGGCAGCATGCCCCTGCACGGATCGGAGGACGCCGCCCAGGTGGCCATCGAGGCGGTCCGCGCGCAGGGCCGTCGCGTACTGGTCGGGCGCGGCTGGGCCGACCTGTCCCTGATCGACGACCAGAGCGACTGCTTCGCCGTCGGCGACGTGAATCACCAGGCCCTGTTCGGCCGGGTGGCCGCTGTCGTGCACCATGGCGGCGCGGGTACGACCACGACGGCGGCCCGGGCCGGCACACCCCAGGTGGTCGTACCCCAGCTGGCGGACCAGCCGTACTGGGCCGGCCGAGTCGCCGAACTGGGCATCGGCGCGGCCCACGACGGCCCGGCTGCGACCTTCGAGTCCCTCTCGGCCTCGCTCGCGACAGCCCTGGCCCCCGAGACCCGTACCCGAGCCACCGCCGTGGCCCGCACGATCCGCACGGACGGGGCGACGGTGGCCGCACGACTCCTCCTCGACGAGATCAGCCGGGACCGGCGGCCCGCATCCGCGTGAACCACGCGAAACAACGCGGAACAGCCGGGCCAGGACCCGGATACACCGCGGTCCACACGCCTTGCCGCACGCGACGGCCGTAAGCGACGTCAGATCGGAGCCCCCGCAGTGACCCCCCTGACCACCAGCGCGTTCGCCCTGCCCGACCGCCTCTCCGCCAAGTCCGACCCCGCCCTGATCACCGGCGACGAGCGGTATTTCGCGGCCCTCGCGGAGTGCCTGGAACAGTCGATCGCCGAGACCTCCGACCAACTCGACGCGGCGCGCAGGGCGCCCGGCGGCCTGGGTCGGCAGGCGATGGACCGGGACACGGAGATCCACCGGCTCACCGCGCGCCTGCGCACCCTGCGCCGCTTCGGCCTGGACCTGTGCCTCGGGCACATGGTCGGCGTGGACGACCCGGAGCCCGTGTACATCGGACGTCTCGGCCTCACGGACAGCTCCGGCCGCCGGCTGCTGGTCGACTGGCGCTCCCCGGCGGCCGAGCCGTTCTTCGGAGCCACCCACGCCAATCCGATGGGGCTGGCCAGCCGCCGCAGGTACCGCTGGACCGGCGGCCGGATCAGCGACTACTGGGACGAGGTGTTCACCCCGGACGGGCTCGAACGGCACGCCGCGCTCGACGACCAGTCCGCCTTCATCGCCAGTCTGGGCGGCAACCGTTCGCCCCGGATGCGCGACGTGCTCGGCACCATCCAGGCCGACCAGGACGCCGTCATCCGCGCGGGATCACGCGGCGCGCTCGTGGTCGACGGCGGCCCCGGCACGGGCAAGACGGTCGTCGCCCTGCACCGCTCCGCCTACCTGCTCCACTCCGACCCCCGTCTCGGTCACCGTCGCGGCGGCGTACTGTTCGTCGGCCCGCACCGGCCCTATCTGGCGTACGTCTCCGATGTCCTGCCCAGCCTCGGCGAGGAGGGCGTGCAGACCTGCATCCTGCGGGATCTCGTCACGGAGGGCGCCGAAGCGGGGGTCGAGCCCGACCCCGAGGTGGCCCGGCTGAAGTCGTCGGCGGAGCTGGTGAAGGCGATCGAGAAGGCCGTCCGGTTCTACGAGGAGCCGCCCGCCAAGGGCATGACGGTCAGCACCCACTGGTCCGACATCTGGCTGAGCGCCGACGACTGGGCCTCGGCGTTCGCGGCGGCGGAACCCGGCACCCCGCACAACGAGGCGCGCGAGCAGGTCTGGGAGGAACTGCTCGCGATCCTGGCGGACAAGCACGAGGGCGACGCCTCGGCGGGCGACGGCGAGGTTCCGGCCGACCTCCTCCGAAGGTCGCTGCGGCAGAACCGGGAGTTGCTGACGGCCTTCAACAGCGCCTGGCCGCTGCTCGAAGCGACGGACCTGGTGGGCGACCTGTGGTCGGTACCGGCGTATCTGCGGATGTGCGCGCCATGGCTCGACCGCGACGAGGTTCACCGGCTGCAACGCGCGAACCCGCAGGCCTGGACGGTGTCCGACCTGCCGCTCCTCGACGCGGCACGGCACCGGCTCGGCGACCCCGAGGCGGCCCGCCACAAGCGCCGGCAGGAGGCCGTCCTCGCCGCCCAGCGCGAGCGCATGACGCAGGTCGTCGACAACCTGATCGAGGCCGCGTCCCACTCCGGCGCCGACGGTGACGACGGCGAGGGCCTGGTGACGATGCTGCGCGGCCAGGACGCCCAGGTCAGCCTGGTCGACGAGTCCGAACTGACCACCACCGACCCGGACCTGCTCGCCGGCCCGTTCGCGCACATCGTCGTGGACGAGGCGCAGGAACTGACCGACGCCGAGTGGCAGATGCTGCTGCTCCGCTGCCCCTCCCGCAGCTTCACCATCGTCGGGGACCGTGCCCAGGCAAGGCACGGCTTCACGGAGTCATGGCAGGAACGGCTGGAACGGGTCGGGCTCGACCGGATCAGCCTGGCCTCCCTGACCATCAACTACCGCACACCGGAAGAGATCATGACGGAGGCGGAGCCGGTCATCCGGGCCGCGCTTCCCGACGCCAATGTGCCGACGTCGATCCGCAGCGGCGGGGTGCCCGTCGTGCGCGGGTCTGTGTCGGACCTCGACTCGATCCTGGCCACGTGGCTCGCCACGCACGCCGAGGGGACCGCCTGCGTCATCGGCGACCCAAAGTTCCAGCCGACGGACCGAGTCCAGTCGCTGACCCCGGAACTGTCGAAGGGTCTCGAATTCGACTTGGTCGTCCTCATCGACCCGGAGGAGTTCGGCGAGGGCATCGAGGGAGCGGTGGACCGCTATGTGGCGATGACAAGGGCGACGCAGCACCTCATCATCCTCCGGTGAGTGCGTGCCCAAAGGGGCGGCGGGGCTGCATCGATATGCGGCTCCGCCACGCGGGCGCGACCAGCCACAACGAACCCCGCACCGGCCCTGGATCCGTCACCCCACCGACGAGTAGGCAACAACTCCCCGGAGCAACCCGTCAACGGCCTTCCGCGCACTCTTCGCCACAGTCGACCCCTCCACAGGCGACGCCGCCGAGATCTGCCCCAGCACATCGATCACCTGCTTGCACCACCGCACAAAGTCCCCCGCCGGCATCTCCGCCTCACGCAGCACCTCATCGAGCCCCTTACCACTGGCCCACATATAGGCAGCCCAGGCAAACCCGAGATCCGGCTCACGCTGCCCGACCCCCTCGGTCTGCGTGATCCGGAACTCCTCCTCCAGGGCGTCCAGCCTGCCCCAGATCCGGACCATCTCCCCCAGCGCGGCCTTGGCCTTGCCCGACGGCAGCTTCGGCGCCATCGCATCGTCCCCGACGCGCGCCTCGTACACCAACGCCGAGACACAGGCGGCCAGTTCGGCAGGACCCAGCCCCTCCCAGACCCGCTCACGGAGGCATTCACTCGCCAGCAGATCCAGCTCACCGTACAACCGGGCGAGCCGCTTGCCGTGCTCGGTGACCTCGTCGCCGCGCAGATAGTCCAGCTCCGTCAGCAGCGCCACGATCCGGTCGAACGTACGGGCAATCGTGTTCGTGCGGCCTTCGATACGCCGCTCCAGCTGCGAGGTGTCCCGCAGCAGCCGGTGGTAGCGCTCGGCCCAGCGGGCGTGGTCCTCACGGTCGTTGCAGCCGTGGCAGGGGTGCGCGCGCAGCGCCTTGCGCAGCCGGTCGATCTCGCGGTCGTCCGCCGCCTGGGAACGCCGCTTGCGCTGCCGCTCCGGCGCAATGTGCCCGGCCTTGGTGCGCAGCGCGGAGGCGAGGTCCCGACGGGACTGCGGGGAACGGGGGTTGAAGGACTTCGGGATCCGCATCCGCTCGAGCGCCTCGACGGGCACCGGGAAGTCCATGGACGCCAGCCGCTTGACCTGCCGTTCGGCGGTCAGGACCAGCGGGCGCGGCCCGTCGTGGTGCTCGAAGCCGCGGTGGCCGTTGGACCGCCCGGCGGGCAGCCCGGGATCCAGCACCAGCGCGAGACCGGCGTACTTGCCCGTCGGCACATGGATGACGTCGCCCGGCTTGAGCTTCTCCAGCGCGACCGCTGCCTCGGCGCGCCGCTGCGCGGCGCCCTGCCGGGCCAACTCGTTCTCGCGGTCCTTGAGTTCGCGGCGCAGTCGCGCGTACTCCTCGAAGTCCCCGAGATGGCAGGTCATGGACTCCTTGTAACCGGCGAGCCCCTCCTCGTTGCGCTGCACCTGCCGGGAGATCCCGACGACCGACTTGTCCGCCTGGAACTGCGCGAACGATGTCTCCAGCAGCTCGCGCGAGCGGTGCCGGCCGAACTGCTCGACGAGGTTGACCGCCATGTTGTACGACGGCTTGAAGCTGGACCGCAGCGGATACGTGCGCGTCCCCGCGAGCCCGGCCAGGTGCTCGGGACTCATCCCGCGCTGCCACAGCACCACCGCGTGGCCCTCGACGTCGATGCCGCGCCGCCCCGCACGACCGGTCAGCTGGGTGTACTCGCCGGGCGTGATGTCGGCGTGCTGCTCGCCGTTCCACTTGACGAGCTTCTCCAACACCACCGAGCGGGCCGGCATGTTGATGCCCAGCGCGAGCGTCTCCGTGGCGAACACGGCCTTCACCAGGCCGCGTACGAACAGCTCCTCGACGACCTCCTTGAAGGTCGGCAGCATGCCCGCGTGGTGGGCGGCTATACCGCGCTCCAGGCCCTCCAGCCACTCGTAGTAGCCGAGGACATGAAGGTCCTCGGTCGGGATGGAGGCGGTGCGCTCCTCGACGAGGGCACGGACCTTTTCCCGCGCCTCCTCGTCGTTCAGCCGCAGTCCCGCGTACAGGCACTGCTGGACGGCGGCCTCGCAGGCGGCCCGGCTGAAGATGAAGGTGATGGCGGGCAGCAGGCCCTCGGCGTCGAGCCGTTCGATGACCTCGGGACGGCCCGGCGTCCACACCCGGGACCGCTGTCTGCGCTCCCGCTCCCGGTCGGCCTCGCGCATGGCGCGCCCACGTCTGCGGTCCTGGTACGACGGCCGCTGAGCCTCCATCCGGGCCAGCCGCGTCAGGTCGGGGTTGACGGCCTTCTTGTGGCCCTCGCCCTCCTCGAACAGGTCGTACACCCGCCGTCCGGCGAGCACGTGCTGGAACAGCGGCACCGGCCGGTGCTCGGAGACGATCACCTCGGTGTCACCGCGGACGGTGTCGAGCCAGTCGCCGAACTCCTCGGCGTTCGACACGGTCGCCGACAGCGAGACCAGGGTGACCGACTCGGGGAGGTGAATGATCACTTCCTCCCATACGGCGCCGCGGAAGCGGTCGGAGAGATAGTGCACCTCGTCCATGACCACATAGCCGAGGCCGAGGAGGGTCTGCGACCCGGCGTACAGCATGTTCCGCAGCACCTCGGTGGTCATCACGACCACGGCGGCGTCGGGGTTGACGCTGTTGTCGCCGGTGAGCAGACCGACCATGCCGTTGCCGTAACGGCGGCACAGGTCGGCGTACTTCTGGTTCGACAGCGCCTTGATGGGTGTCGTGTAGAAGCACTTCTTGCCCTGCATCAGGGCGAGGTGGACGGCGAACTCGCCCACGATCGTCTTGCCGGAGCCGGTGGGCGCGGCCACCAGCACGCCCTTGCCCGCCTCGAGCGCCTGGCAGGCCTCGATCTGGAAGGGGTCGAGGCCGAAGTCGTACATCTCGCGGAAGGAGGCGAGCGCGGTGGCCTGCTCGACAGCACGCCTGCGCGCTGCCGCGTACCGCTCAGCCGGAGAGAGGTCCTCTGTCATCGTGCTTTCGAGCGTACCGGGCGCCACTGACAACAGGACGATCATTATCCGGATCGGCCCTCCGCAAACCCGCCGATCCCCGCAGCTCACGGCCGCGCGACGGAAGCGGCCGGGCACGCCCCGTAGGCGCCCCGGCCGCACTGTCACGACAACCGCCGTGCTCAGGTCACGTCGTCGTACCCGTTGACCCGCTCGCCGCTGGCCTGCTCGGGCAGCGCCCGGGCGGCCGGGACGCTCTCGATCTCGCCGATGTCCTCGGGAGTGAGGTCCAGGTCGGAGGCCTCGTCATCGGCGGGTCCCTCCGCCTCGCGGCGGGCGCGGCGCTTGTCGTTGAGCAGAGCAATGCCCGTCGCGCCGAAGTACAGGATCCAGATGGGGCCCGCGAGCGCCAGCATGGAGATCGGGTCGGTGCTGGGCGTGGCGATCGCCGCGAAGAGCGTGATGCCCATGATCATGCCGCGCCACCAGCCGGCCATCTTCTTGCCGGAGAGCACGCCGCTGAAGTTGAGCATGACCAGCAGCAGCGGCAGCTCGAAGGAGAGGCCGAAGACGATGATCATCCGCATGATCAGCTGCAGCAGATCGTCGAGGGGGAGCTGGTTGTCGCTGCCGATGATCGCGAACTCGAGCATGACCGAGGCCATCTTGGGCAGCGACCAGTAAGCGAAGTAGGCCCCCGTGACGAAGAGCGGGAAGCCGGCGCCGACGAACGCGTAGGCGTACTTCCGCTCGTGCCGGTGCAGGCCCGGAGCGACGAACGCCCAGAGCTGGTACAGCCAGACCGGGGCGGCCAGCACCACACCGGACGACAGCGAAACCGTGAGGGCGAGCGTGAACGGGCTCAGCAGACCGTTCTGCACGATGCGTGCGCATTTGGTTTCACTGGTGTTCTTCGCCAGCTCCGCGAAGCTGTAGTCGCATCCCACCGCCTGGAGGATGGGATTCGTGAAGAACTCGATGATGTCCTTGTAGAAGAAGGCTGTGACGATCGTCGTGACGACGATCGCCAGCAGGCTCTTGACGAGCCGGTTGCGGAGTTCACGCAAGTGCTCCGCGAGGGGCATCCGCCCCTCGGGATCCCTCTCCTGTTTGCGGGCAGACTTCAGCAACCCACGTTCCCATCTCGTGCATCGGGCCGGAGGTCACCGGCCCTGCGTCAGCGCTTGGTGGTGTCCGTCGGCTCGTTGACCGGGCGCGAGCTGGTCACGTCACCGGGAGCGGCCTGGATGATGCGCTGAGCCGGGGGCTGCTGGTCGTCGCCGTTGGTGTTGTTCGGCGGGTCGGCGGGGGCGGCGGACTTGCCGTCCTCCTTCATCGCCTTCGCCTCGCTCTTGAGGATGCGGGCGGACTTGCCGAGCGAGCGCGCCATGTCCGGAAGCTTCTTCGCGCCGAACAGCAGGATGATGACGACGAGGATGAGAATGATCTCGGGGGCTCCGAGCCTTCCGAACATAAGTCTTTACCTTCTCACCGAGGCGGCTGGGGTGGGTGCTGTCCGACCGGTCGGACATGTGTCCGAACGATCGTGATGGCAGCGATCGTAACGCTCAGGGGTAAACGTGAGGCAATCCCCGTGCGTACTCCCTGTCCGCGGACCGGGCCTCGTTCTCCGGCCGCGACCAGCAGCGTACCTGCCCCGGCCGCCAAGTTGACAGGGCGAAGTGGCCCAAAACGCATGCGACGCAAGACTCACACCCACTACTTGAGGGCCCTACAGCGAGTCCACAGCCCTGGCCGCGCTCACCGTCGCCCGCTCCAGGTCCTCGGCCGCCCTGCTGATGCGCCGCGCCGACTCCGTGACCTGCCTGCCGAGGCGCTGCGCCTCCAGGAAGACCCGCACGGCGAGCACGCCGAGCACGGCGAGACCCAGAAAACCCACAGCTACCGCGAACATCGGCCAGAACATGACGCCGAGCCTAGACCGTCCTACAGCGTGGAGTGCAGCCGCAGGGTGCTGACCCCGCCGCCCGTCAACAGCTCGACGATCCGCTCACCGGCCGGCTTGCGCACGGAGACACCGCACTCGGGACAGGTGAAGGAGTAGAAGGTCGTACGGCTGGTCGCGCCGATGGCGAGGCGCAGCGCGCTCGCGGCGAGTTCGAAGCGGCCCCGGCAGTCCGGACAGCCCGCCTTGAACACCACCGGAGCCACGCTTCTCATCCCGGCGAAAGCGGACGCCACCGTCATCCCCGGCACTCCAGACGTCGCCGACTCACTCAAAGCCCCTGCTCCTGTCTGTCGAACTGCCTGTCCTACTGTCCGTCGCCGACCGGGTGCGCCTCGCGAGCATCCTGTGCTTCGATCCCGTCATAGGCCGCCAGCGCCTCGCGGGCCGCCTGCCGAGCGCTGTCGGCCAGCTCGGCCGGCGACACGATCCGTCCGTCCCGGCCGAGCCGGAGGGCCAGGCGCCGCAAGGACGCCGGGTCGGGCGTGCGCAACGTGATACGCAGCCCGCCGTCCGCCAGCTCATCGGCACTGTCGTGCGGGTAGTACTCGGCGACCCAGCGCCCGCCGGGCCCCACCTCGACCACGACCTCCGGGTCCTCCGCCGCGGGCTGCACCAGCCCCTCCGACAGATCCCGCAGCTCGATCTCGGGCGGCGCCGACGGCTCGTCCAGGATCTTGATCTCGGCGACCCGGTCGAGCCGGAAGGTGCGGCGCGCCTCGGAGCGGCGGCACCATGCCTCGACATAGGTGTGGCCGACGCTGACCAGGCGGATCGGGTCGATCTCCCGCTCGGTGACCTCGTCGCGGGCCGGGGAGTAGTAGCGGATCCACAGCCGCCGCCGCTCGGAGATCGCGCGGTCGACGTCCGCGAAGACGCCGCCCTCGGACTCGAACGTCACCGACAGCCGCGAGCTGGCGCCGGCCGCCTCCCCGGCCGCGGCCTCCACCTTGGCGGTCGCCCGCAGCAGCGCCTGCCGGTCGCTCTCGCGCAGCCCCGGCAGCGTGGCCACGGCCCGGGCGGCCACCAGCAGCGCGGTCGCCTCGTCCGCGGCGAGCCGCAGCGGCTCCGCCGTCTCCGCCCCGAGCGCGGCGGGGTTGTGCCACCAGATGCGCTCGCCGTCGGTGTCGATGTCGAGCAGGTCGCCACCGCGGAAGCTGGTGCCGCACATGGGCAGCACGTCGAGGTCGGAGACCAGTTCGTCCTCGGAGATGCCGAAGGCGCGCGCCACGTCCTCCAGGCGCGCACCGGGCCGCTCCCTGAGATACGTCACCAGCGAGAGCATCCGCCGGGTCTGGTCGATGGCGTTCGCGGGCCTGACCGGTTTGCCTGCCACTGTCTCGCTCCGCTCCCCCTCAGCCCTTGGCCACGGCACGCAGCCGGTCCACCACGTCGGCCCGCAGCTCCGCCGGCTCCAGGACCACCACATCCGGCCCGAACTCCACCAGCCAGGCATCCAGACCGTGGCCGTACGGAATCTCCAACTCGTCCCAGCCGTCGCCGAGTTCCCGCACCGAGGTGGCCTTCGCCCGAAGGGGGTACCCCGCGTCCGTGCGCAGCCGGATCAGCGCCGAGCGGTCGGCGGTCTCCCCCGCCCAGCTCGCGACCGTCTCCCGCACGGTGACGACATCGGGCACCTCGGCGGTGAAACGGCCGCTGCGGCTGCGCACCTTGCCGGTGATCCGGGACAGCCGGAAGACCCGCTCGGCGCCCCGGTCCCGGTCCCAGCCCGCCAGATACCAGTGACCGCGCCAGCACTCCAGCGCCCATGGCTCCACATGCCGGGGCTCGGGGCGGGCGGCGGTGGCCTTGCGGTAGTCGAAGACGACCGGACGGCGGTCGCGGCAGGCCAGCATCAGCGGCTCGAACGCGGCCTCGTGCACCGGGATACGGGGCTCAAGGGCGCCGTGCGCCTCGTACGGGTCGACGTCCTCGGGAAGTCCCGCCGCACGCAGCTTCTGCAGGGCGCCGCTGGCCGCGCCCGCCAGCCTGGCCTGCTGCCACACCTTCGCGGCCAGCCCCAGCGCGGCGGCCTCCTCGGCGTCGAGCGTGATGGCCGGCAGGCGGTTGCTGTCCCGGCGGGCGAGATAGCCGACCTCACCGTCGAGGTTCTCCACCGTCTCGATGACCAGGCCGAGCTCGCGCAGATCGTCCTTGTCGCGCTCGAACATCCGGTTGAAGGAGTCGTCGGAGCCCGCCTCGAGATAGGCCTCGATGGACTCACGCAGCTCGCGCTTGCTCAGCGGCCGCCGCGTCCCGAGCAGACACAGCGCCAGGTTCATGAGCCGCTCGGCCTTGGCAATGGCCATCGACGCCCTTCGCCTTCCCTATGGTGCTTACGATCGATGACCGTACCGCCCCGAAGTGGCGTCGCAAAAGCCGAGGGCCCATGCCCGGACAGGCATGGACCCCAGGTAGTCGGGTCCGGTCGTCCGCCGATCACAGGCGACGACCGGATACGACGGGTCGGGCGCGACGATCAGACGCCGAGCAGGTCGACCACGAAGATCAGCGTCTCACCGGGCTTGATCGCCGGGGTCGGGCTCTGGTTGCCGTAGGCGAGGTGCGCCGGAATGGTCAGCTGGCGGCGGCCGCCGACCTTCATGCCCTGCACGCCCTGGTCCCAGCCCTTGATGACACGGCCGCCACCCAGCGGGAAGCGGAACGGCGTACCGCGGTTCCAGCTGGCGTCGAACTCCTCACCCGTGCTGAAGGCGACACCCACGTAGTGGACGGTGACGGTCTGGCCCGCCTGCGCAACCGCGCCGTCGCCCTCCCAGATGTCCTTGATCTCGAGGTCCGCCGGCGGCTCGCCGCCCGGGAAGTCGATCTCGGGCTTGTCGATGCTCACGTCTAACGCTCCATGCTTGTTGTGGAAAGGCGACGGCCCCAGTCTTTCATCACCTCGGGCGGCGTCACATCTTCGCCAGGATGTCCACGCTGAAGACGAGAGTGGCGCCCTTGGCGATGCCGCTGCCCTGCGGCGGGTTGTCGCCGTAGCCCAGCTCCGGCGGGATCACGATCAGCACCCGGCTGCCGACCTTCTTCCCGGTCAGCCCCTGCGACCAGCCCTTGACGACCTGCTGCAGCGAGAACGACGTCAGCTGCTTGTTGGCATACGTCGAGTCGAACTCCTTGCCGGTGTCCCACTGCACGCCCTTGTACTGCACGAGCACCGTGTTCTGCGCGGTGAGCTCGTCGCCGTCGCCCTCGATGACGTAGTTCGCCACCAGCTTCTTGGGCGGGTCCGTCTTGGGGATCTCGATGGAGGGCGCCTTGCCGTCGGTGTTGGTGCCGACCTTGGGCAGGTCGACATTGTCCTGCGCGACCTCGGTGCCCTTGGCGGAGCTCTTCGTGCTGAACGTGTCCTGGACGTCGACCACGAACACCAGGGTGTCGGTGCCCTTGATCCCGGCCTGCGCGTTGCCCTCCTCGCCGTAGCCCCAGGTCGGGGGGACGGCCATCTCGACTCGGCTGCCGACCTTCTTGCCGACCAGCCCGTACCGCCAGCCCTCGTAGATCTGGCCCTGTGCGAGCGGGACGAGCGCCGTCGTCTTGGCGTCGTAGGAGTTGGCGAAGACCTTCGCGGTGTCCCAGACCTGGCCGAGGTAGTGGGCCTGGATGTAGTCGTTCTCGGCCACGACCTTGCCGCCGCCCGCGATCACCGTCTTCACCGCGAGGTCCTTCGACGGATCGCCGCTGCCCTTGGCGACCGTCGGCTTCTGCCCGAACTTCGTACCCGCCGTGATCGCCGGCACCGGACCGTCCACGATCTTCGGCGACGGCGCGGCCTGCGGGGCCGAGGGTGACGCGCTCTCGCTCGCCTTGCTCGAGTCGTCCTTGTCGTCGCCGCATGCGGCGAGCGTGACCATTCCTGCGGGTACGGCGATGAGAAGTGAGCGTCGGCGCACGGTGGGGGCCTCGTAATCGGTCGATCTTGTGGATGGCGTGCGCGCAACTCTACGGCGTGAGAAGGGCGCCGTACGGGAAACGTACGGCGCCCGTGTTGCGTTCCGGACGATCAGACCCGATCATCCGCAACACGTCACTCACATACCGGCGATCAGTTTCTCCACCCGGTCGTCCACCGAACGGAACGGGTCCTTGCACAACACCGTGCGCTGAGCCTGGTCGTTGAGCTTCAGATGGACCCAGTCGACGGTGAAGTCCCGGCGCTGCTCCTGAGCCCTGCGGATGAAGTCACCGCGCAGCCGCGCCCTGGTCGTCTGCGGCGGAACGGACTTGCCCTCGAAGATCTTCAAGTCGTTGCAGATACGCGCGGCTTGGCCCTTCTTCTCCAGCAGGTAGTACAGGCCGCGACGGCGGTGGATGTCGTGATACGCGAGGTCTATCTGCGCGACCCGCGGATGCGACATGGTCATGTTGTGCTTGGCCCGGTACCGCTCGATGAGCTTGTACTTCATCACCCAGTCGATCTCCGTGCCGATGCGGTCGAGGTCCTCGGACTCGATCGCCTCCAGCGTGCGGCCCCACAGCTCCAGGACCTGCTCGACGGTGCCGGTACGGATACCGCGGCGCTCACAGAAGTCCACGGCCTTCTCGTAGTACTCGCGCTGCACCTCCAGCGCCGACGCCTCCCGGCCACTGGCCAGGCGCACCTTGCGGCGGCCCGTGATGTCGTGGCTGACCTCGCGGATCGCCCGGATCGGGTTCTCCAGGGTCAGATCCCGCATCACCGTGCCCGCCTCGATCATGCGCAGCACCAGATCGGTCGCGCCGACCTTCAGCAGCATGGTCGTTTCGGACATGTTCGAGTCACCCACGATGACATGCAGCCGCCGATAGCGCTCGGCGTCCGCGTGCGGCTCGTCGCGGGTGTTGATGATCGGCCGGGAACGCGTCGTCGCCGAGGAGACGCCCTCCCAGATGTGCTCGGCCCGCTGACTGACGCAGTACACCGCGCCCCGCGGGGTCTGCAGCACCTTGCCGGCGCCGCACAGAAGCTGCCTGGTGACCAGGAACGGGATGAGGATGTCCGCGAGCCGGGAGAACTCCCCGTGCCGCGCCACGAGATAGTTCTCGTGACACCCGTAGGAGTTGCCCGCCGAGTCGGTGTTGTTCTTGAAGAGGTAGACGTCGCCCGCGATTCCCTCCTCGTGCAGGCGTCGTTCCGCGTCTACCAGGAGTCCTTCCAGAATGCGTTCGCCGGCCTTGTCGTGGGTGACCAGTTCGATCACGTTGTCGCATTCCGGTGTCGCGTATTCCGGATGCGAACCCACGTCGAGATAGAGGCGGGCGCCGTTTCGCAGAAAGACATTGCTGCTACGGCCCCATGACACGACACGGCGGAAGAGGTACCGCGCCACCTCGTCAGGCGACAGGCGGCGCTGTCCCCTGAACGTGCACGTGACGCCGTACTCGTTCTCCAGCCCGAAAATGCGGCGGTCCATGACTGAACATTACGCCCGATCCCCTGAGCTGAAACGGGGTTCGACAGCACGGTTTGGATCATTTTCCGATGAAGCCGCAACCACCGCACCCCGGGCGGGAGCTGCGAGGACCCGCCCCGTACCCAACAGGACCAGCAACGACACGGCCCCCGCGGCACCCGGCACGACGAACCCCCACAGCGCCCCGCCCGCCTCGACCACCGGCCCCGCCAGACCCGTTCCGACCGACGCACCCACCGTGAACGTCGTCACCAGCCACGAGAACGCCTCGGTGACCGTCCCACGCGGCGCGTGCCGGTCCACCAGCACGAACGCACAGGCGATGCACGGCGCCAGGAACACCCCCGCGAGCACGGCCAGCAGCGTCATCGCGAACGCCCCCGGCATCAGCATCAGCGGCAGATAACACACCGCCAGAAGCGCCACCAGCAGCCGCAGTCGCCGCGCCGGATCCCCGCCCCACTGCCGCGCCCCGTACACCGTGCCACCCACCAGCGCACCCAACCCCAGACCCGCCATCAGCCAGCCGTACACCGCGTCACCGCCGTTGTCGTCCGCATACGACACCGCCGCCACCGCGATCGACCCCATCGCCACCCCGACGAACAGGAACGAGGCCAGCAACGCCACCAGACCGGCCGAACGCAGCGCCCCCAGCCAGTGCGCCTCACGCGGCGCCGAACGCCACGCCCGCGAAGGCGGCGACACGACCACCGAGAGCGCGCCCAGCACCCCCACCACGTTCAGCACGAGCAGCGCCGCCTGCGCCGACCACAACGACGTGCACAGCGTCAGCAGCAACGGTCCGACCGTGAACATGACTTCCTGCGCCACCGCGTCCATCGCGTACGCCGCGTGCACCTGGCCCTCCTTGGGCAGGACCGACGACCACAGCGCCCGCAGGCCGCCCTCCAGCGGCGGCGCGAACAGCCCGGAGGCCGCCACGGCCGCATAGGCGAGCGGCAGCGGGCCGATGCCCACGAACGCGAACACGGCCATGGCCAGGCCCGAGGCAACCGCCGCGGGCAACTGCACCCGCGGCTGGCCGTACAGGTCCACCAGCCGACCCAGCAACGGCTGCCCCACGGCGTTGGTGACTCCGTACACCGCCGCCAGCCCTCCCGCCAGGCTGTACGAACCACCCTCCGCACGCACGAACAGCATGATCGCGAGCGAGGCGACGGCGTTCGGCAACCGGCCCACCAGCGTGCCCACGAGCAGCCGGGCCGCATGCCTCGCCCTGAGGATCTCCACGTATGCGCCGGTCATCGGCCGCGCCGCCCTCCGCTGAAGTTTTACGTATAACGTCCTTCGTCATACGTACCATGTGCGCTGTTCAGGAGTCCAGACGAAGAAGCAGGTGCACGGTGGCACACGGCAGCACCCGCCCCACCAGCCGGGACGTCGCCCAAGCGGCGGGAGTGTCCCAGGCCGCGGTCTCACTCGTCCTCGGCGACAAGTGGCGCGGCCGCGTCTCCGAGGCCACAGCCGAACGCGTACGCCAGGCAGCCCGCGAACTCGGCTACCGGCCCAACCTCGCCGCCCGTAACCTCCGCCTCGGCCACACCCGGACCGTACTCCTGGTGGTCCCCGCCCTCACCACCGAATTCTTCGCAGGCGTCTACACCGGCGCCGCCCGCGTCGCCGCCCAACACGGCTTCGGCGTCGTCCTCTACCCCTCCCCCGAAGGCATCGGCCCCGCCCGCGACCCCTTCGCCTCCGCCCAAGCCGCCCTCGACGGCGTCATCGCCTCCTCCATGGCCGCCGACGCCCTCACCGCCATCCGCGGCGACCAACTCCCCCTCGTCATGCTCGACAGCGACCCGGCCGGCAGCCTCGGCGCCGCCACCGTCAACCTCGACATCACCGACGGCGTCCGCCAGGTCGCCGAACACCTCCTGAACCTCGGCCACCGCCGCATCCTCCACCTCGCAGCCGACGTCGCCTCCTGGACCTTCGACGTACGCGCACGCGAGCTCGCCACCCGCATCGGCGAAGTACCCGGCACCTCACTGCTCACCGTCAGCGCCCCCATCTCCATCGACGGCGCCCTCACCGCCACAGCGACAGCCCTCTCCGCCAAAGGCCCCCGCCCCACCGCCATCGTCTGCGACGACGACAAACTCGCCGCCGGCGCCTACAAGGCCGTACGCCGCCTCGGCCTGCGCATCCCCGACGACATCTCCGTCACCGGCCTGGACGACCTCGCCCTCGCCACCGCCATCGACCCCGAACTCACCACCGTCCGCCTCGACGCCGAGCTCTTCGGCGAACGCGGCATGCAAGCCCTCCTGGCCGTCCTGGACGGCCGCGAACCCCAGGAGGGCGACATTCCGGTCGAGCTCGTCGTCCGAGGCTCCACAGCGCCGCCCAGGGCGCCATAACAGCCCCCTGAAACGCACTGTGCCCCGGCCGAACAGTCGGCCAGGGCACAGAAGGGGCGAGTGAAGCAACCAGGGACTACTCCTCGGAGGCGCCGGACTCCTCGGAACCCTCCGCGCCATCGGCGCTCTCGGCCTCCGTTGCCGCACCGTCCGCCTCCAGCAGCCGGGCCAGCTGACGGCCGACAATACGCTTGAACTTCCGCGACTGCGGACGCGTACGGTCCAGCACCGCGACCTCCAGGCGCTCGGCGGGAATCTCCCGCTGCGTGCCGTTCGACTCGCGAGACAGGGCCTGGACGGCCAGCTTGAGGGCCTCGGCGAGGCTCATGCCGTCCTGATGACGCTGATCCAGATAGTTACTGATCAACTCGGCATTACCACCGACCGCGACCGAGCCGTGCTCGTCCACGATCGAGCCGTCATGCGGCAGCCGGTAAATCTGGTCACCCTCGGGCGTCTCGCCCACCTCGGCGACGACCAGCTCCACCTCATACGGCTTCTCGGCCGCCGAAGAGAAGATCGTGCCCAGCGTCTGGGCGTAGACGTTCGCCAGACCACGAGCGGTCACGTCATCACGGTCATAGGTGTAACCACGAAGATCGGCGTAGCGGACGCCACCGATCCGCAGATTCTCGTACTCGTTGTACTTACCGGCCGCCGCGAAACCGATCCGGTCATAGATCTCGCTGAACTTGTGCAGCGCACGGGACGGGTTCTCGCCGACGAACACAATGCCGTCGGCATACTGCAGCACGACCAGGCTGCGACCACGAGCGATGCCCTTACGGGCGTACTCCGCCCGGTCGGCCATGGCCTGCTGAGGTGAGACATAGAACGGCGTCGACACCGGTTATCCGTCCCTTTCTGTCGAAGTCACAGGATCACCTTGATAAGACCCAGCCGCCGCTACAGCAGCGCGGCCCGCGGGCCGTCGGGCTGCTCCAGACGCCGCTCCAGAATGGAACGGGCGATCTCGGAGGACTCGTCATCGCTGAGCCGGCGGAAGCCGTCCTCGGTGATCACGGTGACGATCGGGTAGATCCGGCGGGCGACATCGGGACCACCGGTCGCCGAGTCGTCGTCAGCCGCGTCATACAGGGCCTGCACCACGAGCGTCGTGGCCTCGGCCTCGCTCAGGTCATCACGGAAGAGCTTCTTCATGGCGCCACGCGCGAAGATCGAACCCGAGCCAGTGGCGGCGAAGCCGGTCTCCTCGGAGCGGCCACCCGTCACGTCGTAGGAGAAGATCCGCCCCTTCTCCCGGTCGACGTCGTAACCAGCGAAGAGGGGCACCACGGCGAGCCCCTGCATGGCCATGCCGAGGTTGGAACGGATCATGGTCGACAAGCGGTTCGCCTTGCCTTCCAGCGACAGCTGCGCACCCTCGACCTTCTCGAAGTGCTCCAGCTCCAACTGGAAGAGCTTGACCATCTCGACGGCGAGACCGGCGGTGCCGGCGATACCGACGGCCGAGTACTCGTCGGCCGGGAACACCTTCTCGATGTCACGCTGGGCGATGACGTTGCCCATGGTCGCGCGACGGTCACCGGCGAGCACGACGCCACCGGGGAACGTCACGGCCACGATCGTGGTGCCGTGCGGCGCCTCGATCACGCCCTGCGTGGGCGGGAGTTGACGCTTGCCGGGCAGCAGCTCCGGCTGGTGCTCGGAGAGGAAGTCCATGAACGAGGACGACCCAGGCGTCAGGAAGGCAGCTGGTAGACGCCCGGTGCTACGAGTGTTGGCTTCCACGCGTTTCCTTCCAGGTAGTCGGCAGCTCGGTTGATCACGTCAGGGTCATCCCTCAACAGGCCGAGGCCGGAATTGCAGTTGAAGCACAGTACGCCACGGACCCTACCCGTCTTGTGGCAATGATCCACATGAACGGCAGGAGCCTTGAGACAGATCACGCAGAGCCCCATCTGGGCGGCCACCATTTCGTCGCGCTGAGCTTCAGTGAGGCCGTACTTCCGACGAAGGTGGCCTGCGGGATCAGTAGCCGCCTTGCAGGCCTTACAGCGGCTGGCAAGGCCATCGGGCGCACTGGTCTTGCGATGCCATTCACTGTGGGGCTTCACCTCGCCGCAGCCCCGGCAGTGCTTGTGGCCCGGCGGGACGGGAACCTTCTCGCGCACCGCCCGCCCCTTGGCCTCCTGGCGCTGCCGGTAGTACTCCGCAGAGCACTCCCGGCAGTACGCCTGGAGACCATCACGCATGGATTTGTTGCTCGCGAAAGCCGACCGCGGTTTGCTCTCCTGGCACCGCGAACACTTCTTGGCTTCTCGCTCGTCGGACACTTGCAGACTCCCCCGCCGCCCAACCTTCGATTCGAAGGTTAAATGGGCCTTACTGTCCACCCTTTTGAACGAAGCTACGCACGAAATCCTCTGCGTTCTCCTCCAAGACGTCGTCAATCTCGTCCAGGACGGAGTCCACGTCATCGCTCAGCTTCTCGTGCCGCTCCTTGAGGTCCTCAGAAGCCTGCGCCTCAGCCGCCTGCTCCTCGACCTCCTCAGAAGAGCGCGTGGCCTTCTGCTGTCCGCCGCCGGTGTCCTTGGTTGCCATATCCCTCACCCCGCTCAGTTCGCCCGACATGGTCGACAGGTCGGCTTTCCTGCCGATCGGTGATGATCAGACCCTACAAGCCGGGTCTGACATCGGCCCCGCAGTTTCTCCAACGTACGGGGGCCACCTCGATGATTCCCGGCGGCCGGGTTTTCCACCCTGTCCGGCCGATCTCCGGCCGGGACCGCCCGGGTACCCCTCAGCCTCCTGACAGGACCCTGACCAGGTCTTCCGCGGTGCGGCAGCGGTCCAGGAGTTCCTTGACGTGATTTCGCGTTCCGCGAAGTGGTTCGAGGGTTGGAACGCGCTGGAGGGAGTCGCGGCCGGGGAGGTCGAAGATGACCGAGTCCCAGGAGGCCGCGGCGACGTCGTCGGCGTACTGCTCCAGGCAGCGGCCGCGGAAGTAGGCGCGGGTGTCCTCCGGGGGCTTCGCCTTGGCCCGTTCCACGGTTTCCTCGTCCATGAGCCGCTTCATGCGGCCGCGGGCCGCGAGGCGGTTGTAGAGGCCCTTCTCGGGGCGTACGTCGGCGTACTGGAGGTCGAGGAGGTGGAGCTTCGCGGCATCCCAGTCCAGGTTGTCGCGGCGCCGGTAGCCCTCCATGAGCTCTCGCTTGGCGACCCAGTCCAGCTCGCCGGCGAGGCTCATGGGATCCCTCTCCAGGCGGTTGAGGGTGTCCTCCCAGCGGGACAGGATGTCCTTGGTCTGTTCGTCCGCGTCCGCGCCGAAGCGTTCCTCGACGTATTTGCGCGAGAGTTCGAAGTACTCCATCTGGAGTTGCACCGCGGTCAGCGTGCGGCCGCTACGGAGCGTGACCAGGCGCTTGAGGGACGGGTCGTGGGACACCTGGTGCAAGGTGCGCACGGGCTGGTCGACGGCCAGGTCCACCGCGATGAAGCTGTCCTCGATCATGGAGAGGACCAGGGCCGTGGTCCCCAGTTTCAGGTACGTCGAGATTTCGGACAGGTTCGCGTCGCCGATGATCACGTGGAGGCGGCGGTATTTCTCCGCGTCGGCGTGCGGCTCGTCGCGCGTATTGATGATCGGGCGCTTCAAGGTGGTCTCCAGCCCCACCTCGACCTCGAAGTAGTCGGCCCGCTGGCTGAGCTGGAAGCCGTGTTCGTGGCCGTCCTGGCCGATGCCGACGCGGCCGGCTCCGGCGAAGACCTGGCGGGAGACGAAGAAGGGGGTGAGGTGGCGCACGATGTCCGAGAAGGGGGTTTCCCGCTTCATCAGGTAGTTCTCGTGCGTGCCGTAGGAGGCGCCTTTGTTGTCGGTGTTGTTCTTGTAGAGGTGGATGGGCTGGGCGCCGGGGAGCTGGGCGGCGCGTTCGGCGGCTTCGGCCATGATCCGTTCGCCGGCTTTGTCCCACAGGACGGCGTCGCGGGGGTTGGTGACCTCGGGCGCGCTGTATTCGGGGTGTGCGTGGTCGACGTAGAGTCGCGCTCCGTTGGTGAGGATGACGTTGGCCAGGCCGATGTCCTCGTCGGTGAGCTGGCTGGCGTCGGCGGCCTCGCGGGCGAGGTCGAAGCCTCGCGCGTCGCGCAGCGGGTTCTCCTCCTCGAAGTCCCAGCGGGCCCGGCGGGCCCGGTGCATCGCCGCCGCGTAGGCGTTGACGATCTGGGATGAGGTGAGCATGGCATTGGCGTTGGGGTGGCCGGGGACGGAGATCCCGTACTCCGTCTCGATGCCCATTACTCGCCGTACGGTCATGCGGCCCTCCTTGCCCGGCGGCACCCTCGGTCGTGGGCGCCGCGCAGATACCGCTGGCGCTCGGTTGCGTGTGCGGTGCCCGTCCCCGCACTGCGCGACTCGGCGGTATGGAAGAGCCTAGAACGCCTTTGCGCTGGTGGGGAGATCATTTGCGTCATTGCCTTGCACGCCTTGTGGTCCGGTGGTGGCCGGAAAAACAGTGGGCTGCGGGTACCCGGTGAGGGCACCCGCAGCCGCCCTGTTTTTTACAGGTACTGACCGGTGTTGGCCACCGTGTCGATGGAGCGTCCGGTGTCCGCGCCCTGCTTTCCGGTGATGAGGGTGCGGATGTAGACGATCCGCTCGCCCTTCTTTCCGGAGATGCGGGCCCAGTCGTCCGGGTTGGTGGTGTTGGGCAGGTCTTCGTTCTCCTTGAACTCGTCCACGCATGCCTGGAGGAGGTGGGAGACGCGGAGGCCCTTCTGGTTGTGTTCGAGGAAGTCCTTGATCGCCATTTTCTTGGCGCGGCCCACGATGTTTTCGATCATGGCGCCGGAGTTGAAGTCCTTGAAGTAGAGGACTTCCTTGTCGCCGTTGGCGTAGGTGACTTCCAGGAAGCGGTTTTCCTCGGATTCGGCGTACATCTGCTCGACGGCGGTCTGGATCATGCTCTGGACCGTGGTCGCCTTGCTGCCTCCGTGCTCGCCGAGGTCTTCGGAGTGCAGGGGGAGGCGTTCGGTGAGGTACTTGCCGAAGATGTCCTTGGCGGCCTCGGCGTCGGGACGTTCGATTTTGATCTTCACGTCGAGTCGGCCGGGGCGCAGGATGGCCGGGTCGATCATGTCCTCGCGGTTGGAGGCGCCGATGACGACCACGTTCTGGAGGCCTTCGACGCCGTCGATCTCGGCGAGCAGCTGGGGGACGATGGTGTTTTCCACGTCGGAGCTGACGCCGGAGCCGCGGGTGCGGAAGAGGGATTCCATTTCGTCGAAGAAGACGATGACGGGTGTTCCCTCGCTGGCCTTCTCGCGTGCGCGCTGGAAGACGAGGCGGATCTGTCGTTCGGTTTCGCCGACGTATTTGTTGAGGAGCTCGGGGCCCTTGATGTTGAGGAAGAAGCTCTTGCCCTGGGCCTGGCCGGTGACTTCGGCGACCTTTTTGGCCAGTGAGTTGGCGACGGCCTTGGCGATGAGTGTCTTGCCGCATCCGGGGGGCCCGTACAGGAGGACGCCCTTGGGCGGCCGCAGTTCGTGCTCCTTGAACAGGTCGGGGTAGAGGTACGGGAGCTCGACGGCGTCGCGGATCATTTCGATCTGGTTGCCCAGGCCGCCGATCTGTTCGTAGCCGATGTCCGGTACTTCTTCGAGGACGAGTTCCTCGACTTCGCTCTTGGGGACGACCTCGTAGACGTAGCCGGAGCGGGGTTCGAGCAGGAGGGCGTCGCCGGGGCGGATGGTGACGTCCAGCAGCGGCTCGGCGAGCCGTACCACCCGTTCCTCGTCGGTGTGCCCCACCACGAGGGCGCGTTCGCCGTCCTCGAGGATCTCCTTGAGGGTGACGATGTCGCCGACGCTCTCGTACTCCATGGCTTCGACCACGTTGAGGGCTTCGTTGAGCATCAGTTCCTGGCCGCGCCGGAGGTCGTCGAGTTCGACGCTCGGGCTGACGTTCACGCGGAGTTTGCGGCCTCCGGTGAAGATGTCGGCGGTGCCGTCCTCGTTGGCTTGCAGGAAGACACCGAAGCCGGCCGGTGGCTGTGCGAGCCGGTCGACTTCTTCCTTGAGGGCCACGATCTGGTCGCGGGCCTCACGGAGCGTGTTCGCAAGTCGTTCGTTCTGTGCGGACACGCCGGCCAGGTTGGTCTGCAGCTCGACGATCCGCTCTTCGAGAATCCTCGTGTGTCGCGGAGAGTCGGCGAGCTTGCGTCGCAGGACGGCGATCTCCTGCTCAAGGTAGGCGATCTGCCCGGCCGGGTCGTCGGACCCTCGTCCCGGGCGGATGCCGCGGTTCATGTCGTCGTCGTGGGCTGCCACGGTCCTCACCTCCTCCAAGGGGAGCTGGACGCTTCCAGACCCTACCTGGGTGGGTGTCGATTGAAACCCCTAGATCACAAAGACGGTCGGGGTGTGTCCGATCTTCACCCTTGCGCTCTCCCTCACGCCAGGGGAATACCCACCGCACATGATTGGAACCCAGGCGGGGGTAGGGTCGAAGCGTTCAACACCCGTCAGAGCTGGCCGGATTCCCGTACGGCTCGGCGCAGGAAGCGGTAGGAGAGATGAACGTGGAGCAGGCGGCCGGGGTCGAGGGTGAGGCACTGGAGGTCTGGATCGACCAGGAGCTCTGTACCGGTGACGGGATCTGTGTCCAGTATGCGCCTGAGGTGTTTGAGCTGGACATCGACGGTCTGGCCTATGTGAAGGGCGCGGGGGACGAGCTTTTGCAGGCCGAGGGGGCCACAACGCCCGTACCGTTGCCGCTTCTCACGGATGTGGTGGACTCGGCGAGGGAGTGTCCGGGCGAGTGCATCCATGTGCGTCGGGTTTCGGACAAGGTCGAGGTGTTCGGTCCGGACGTCGAGTGACCTTGCGGATACGGGCTGTTACGACTGTCTGATTTCTCACAACGGCCGGTGGTGTGGGTCAGACGCTGTGGGCGCCGGCGGGTGTCGAGCGGACGAACGCGCCGTTCTTCCACTGCCATTTCGCGCTGTTCTTCACGTCGGGGCAGCAGCGGGGTACGTCGTCGGTGGAGTAGCCGAGCAGTTCGCCGACGACTGCTCCGTCACGTACGGCGATGTCACTGACGGTGATGCTGTCTTTCGGGTTGACGAGGGTGGCGACGACTCGTGGGGTGGCCGTCTCGGCGCTGTGGGTGAGGACGTAGACGCCGTCGGGCGGGGTGCCCATGGGGGCGTCGCAGTGGACGACGGCCACGGTTTCGGGGCTGCCGTCGCCGTCCAGGTCGCCTGTGGCTTTCTTGACCACGACCGCCTTCACGGGCCCGCATTGGAGGGGGAAGTCGGCGCTCGCGGGGTTGGGGGGCGTGGTGGCGGCCGGGGCTTTCCTCGCTTCCGGGCCGGCTGTCTGGGCCGCTGTCGCCGAGTTGGGCTGCAGGACCGAGGAGAGCGCCACGACTCCGGCTACCGCTGTGGCGGTGGCGAGCCAGTGGATCGGGCGGGTGTGGGTGTGTGCCAGTTCCGGGACGGCGGATTGCTGCACTAGGAGCGTCTCCTGTGAGGGCTGTGCCGGTGGGGTGCCCAGCATCGTGCCACACGTCACAGTGCGGTGGAACGGCGGGGGTGTGGAGTTCCGGTGCCGGATGCGGGCGCTCGGGGGTGCGGCGGGGTGTCGTATGACTGTCGGAGTTGTCGTTCGGTGGCCGCGCGTCAACGCGGAAGCGCTGTGGCCGAGTTCCTCAGTGGTTCGGGGAACTCGGCCACAGCGCTTGTGCGTTGAATGCGGCAGGGGGTCGGCTCAGCGGCCGGAGCCTCCGTCAGCGTTGGGGCCTTCGTAGTCCTCGCCGTAGGCGCCCTTGGCGGGGCGGCGGCGGCGCATGGGGGGTTCGACTCCGTCGGCGAGGCGGCGTGCGGTGAGGAGGAAGCCGGTGTGGCCGATCATGCGGTGGTCGGGGCGGACGGCGAGGCCTTCGATGTGCCAGTTGCGGATCATCGTCTCCCAGGCGGTCGGCTCGTTGAAGCAGCCGATCTCGCGGATGGACTCGACGGTCCGGGCGAGCTGGGTGGTGGTGGCGACGTAGCAGCAGAGGATGCCGCCGGGGACGAGTGCCTTGGAGACGGCTTCGAGGCATTCCCAGGGGGCGAGCATGTCGAGGATGACGCGGTCGACGTCGGTGTCGCTCAGGTTGTCCTGGAGGTCGCCGACGGTGAGCTGCCAGGCGGGGTGGGGGCCGCCGAAGTAGCGCTCCACGTTCTGCTTGGCGATGTCGGCGAAGTCCTCGCGGCGCTCGTAGGAGTGCAGCATGCCCTGGTCGCCGATGGCGCGCAGCAGGAAGCTGCTCAGCGAGCCGGAGCCGACGCCGGCCTCGACGACGCGTGCGCCGGGGAAGATGTCGGCGAAGGCGAGGATCTGCCCCGCGTCCTTGGGGTAGACGACGGCTGCCCCGCGGGGCATGGACAGGACGTAGTCGGGGAGCAGGGGGCGCAGCGCGAGGTAGGCGACGTTACCGGTGGTGCGGACAACGCTGCCCTCGGGTGCGCCGATCAGTTCATCGTGCGGGAAGGAACCCTTGTGGGTGTGGAAGTTCTTCCCGGCTTCGAGCGTGAACGTGTAGTGGCGGCCCTTGGGGTCGGTCAGCTGTACCTGGTCCCCGACCTTGAAGGGCCCGCGCCTGCGGGCGGCACCGGTCGGTTCGGACATGTGACCAGCCTACCGGCGTTTCAGCGGGTCGCCGACCACGCGTGCGTGCCGGTGGGGGTCAGCTGGGGCGGGCCATGGCCTTGACGAAGGCGCGCTCGACGTCGGCCGCGGACAGGACGCCGTAGATCTCGCCGGTTTCCTCGACGACGAGGTACTCGGTGGCGGGGGTGGCCCGGAGGGCGTCGAGGAGGTCTTCTCCCGAGAGTTCGGCGGAGACGCGCATGCCGTCGGTGAGTTCCTGGGCGAGGCCGCTGACGGCGACCCAGGGGCGGCGGTGTTCGGGTACGCCGACGATGGCGGCCTCGCGGACGAGGGAGAGGGGGTTTCCGTCGGGGTCGACGACGACGAGGGCGCGGGCGCCGGCGGCGTTGGCGCGGCGCAGGGCCTCGGAGAGGGGAGTGTCGGTCTCGACGGGGACGGCGCGGCGGGTGAGGGTGCGGGCGCGCAGTTCGGGGAGGTGTTCGCGCAGGCGGGCCATGCGCAGGCTGTTGCCGGCGCCGGTCCAGATGATCGCGGCGAGGATGGCGGCGAGCAGGGCGTCCATGACGGTGTCCATGCCGACGTTGTCGACGGCGTCGGAGCCGAGGGCGCCGGACTGGGTGAGCAGGGGCAGACCGACGAGGACGCAGACGGCGAGGGCGCGGCCGACCCAGGCGGCGGCGATGGTGCCGGTCATGGGCTTGCCGGTGATCTTCCAGACGACGGCACGGAGCATGCGGCCGCCGTCGAGGGGCAGGCCGGGGAGCAGGTTGAAGGCGGCCACGATGAGGTTGGAGACCATCAGGCCGCCCAGCAGGACGCCGGGTACGGTGCCGGGTTCGACGGTCTGCATGGCGGCGTAGAAGACGCCGGCGAGTGCGAGGGAGAGCAGGGGGCCGACGAAGGCGAGCCAGAACTCGCGGCCGGGTGTCTCGGCTTCTTTCTCGATCTCGGAGACGCCGCCGAAGAACTGCAGCTGGATGCGGCGGACGGGGAGTTTGAAGCGGAGGGCGGCGACGGTGTGGGCGAGCTCGTGGACGAGGACGGAGGCGTAGAAGGCGACCGCGAAGAACAGGGAGACCAGGTAGCGGGCGGCTCCGAGTTCGGGCAGGACGCGGTCGAGCTGTCCGCCGAAGACCCAGGTGATGAGCGCGGCGACGAGGAACCAGCTGGGGGCGACGTAGACGGGAACCCCGAAGGGGCGTCCCATGAGGAGCCCGCCTCGCGGCTCGGGCGCTCGGGGTGGCCGGCCCTTGGTTGTGGTGTGGGCGAGGGTGCGGTGGTCCTCAGCGGTGTGGCCGTAGGGGTGGTCGGCGGTGGGGCCGGAGGCGGGGGTGGCGGCCTGCCGGCCGGGGCTCTGCGGCTGCTGCCCGGTTTCGTTGCCGCTTGTGGTGCTGTGGTCCCGGGTGTCCGCCGGCCCGGCCTGGCGGCCGTGGGGATCCGGCCCTTGCCGCCCGCCCTTGGGCTCCTCGGCCTTCGGTTCTACCGCCTTCGGTTCTTCGGCCTTCGGTTCTTCGGCCTTCGGTTCTTCGGCCTTGGCTTCCTCGCCCGTCGCTGCCGTCGGCTTCGGCGCGTGGGCCTCTCCCCCGGGCTCGTGCGGCGCGTTCCCGGCGGTGTCGTTCTGGGGCGGGTCCAAGCGCCGTACCACCATGGTCGGTTCGTCGGCCGGTGGCGTGGGGGGCTGGTCGGGGCCCGCGGTGGGTCGGGGGGTGCCGGGGCGTGTGGGGCCCGTGGCCGGGGTCGCAGGTGTTGCGTGGCGCTCGGCCGATTCCTCGTTGCCGGACCGCGGCTGCCCGCTGCCGCTCTCGTCCACGGTTTCCCCTCGTTCGAAGCGTCATCCGCGCCTGGCGGGCGGAAGGGTCTCGGGTCGATGGTATGCGGCCGTGGTGGCGTGTTTCTCCCCGGCACCCCCTCTGTTTTCCCCGCCGTGGGGGGCGTGACGGCGGCGGCTGGGTCACTGTCAGTGGCGGGCCGTAAGGTCTGTGGTCATGGAGACGAGCACGGAGGGTGCCGCGGCGGGCTGCGGCGGTGACGTCGCGCCCGTGACGGGGCCGGCGGCGGACGGGGACCCGGCGGGGACGGACAGTACGGTGGCGACGGTCGAGGCGGGTGCCGTCGAGGCGGGTGCCGTCGAGGCGGGCGCGGGTGCGGTCGCGGTGGCCGGCGGCGGCCGGGCGGCCATACCGCCGGCTTCGCTGTCGCCCTCCCGTGCCAGTGACTTCATGCAGTGCCCGCTGCTCTACCGGTTCCGGGTGATCGACCGGCTGCCCGAGAAGCCGAGTGCGGCGGCGACCAAGGGCACGCTGGTGCATGCGGTGCTGGAGCGGCTCTTCGACGCCCCGGCGGCGGAGCGGACGGCTCCGCGGGCCAAGTCCCTGGTGCCCGGCCAGTGGGAGCGGCTGCGGGAGAGCAGGCCGGAGGTCGTGGAGCTGTTCGCGGACGATCCCGAGGGCGTGCGGCTGGCGACGTGGCTCGGGGAGGCGGAGCAACTGGTCGAGCGGTGGTTCGGCCTCGAGGATCCGACCCGTCTCGAACCCGCCGAGCGTGAGCTGTTCGTCGAGGCCGAGCTGGAGTCGGGGCTGCGGTTGCGCGGGATCATCGACCGGGTCGACGTGGCGCCGACGGGTGAGGTGCGGATCGTCGACTACAAGACGGGCAAGGCGCCGCGGCCGGAGTACGCCGAGGGCGCGCTGTTCCAGATGAAGTTCTACGCCCTGGTGGTCTGGCGGCTGAAGAAGGTCGTCCCGCGTCGGTTGCAGCTGGTCTATCTCGGCAGCGGTGACGTGCTGACGTACGACCCGGTTCTCGCGGATCTGCAGCGGGTCGAGCGCAAGCTGCTCGCGCTGTGGGAGGCGATCCGGCTGGCGACTCGGACGGGCGAGTGGCGTCCCCGGCCGACCAAGCTGTGCGGGTGGTGCGACCACCAGGCCCACTGCCCGGAATTCGGCGGCACTCCCCCGCCGTACCCCTTGCCGGTGAGGGTGGCCGAGTCCGGTGGCGCCCCGCAGGGCAGAATGGGGCCGGACTAGCGAAGGAGACTTACGTGGCCATCCGCGTCCTACTGGTCGACGACCAGCCGTTGCTGCGTACCGGCTTCCGGATGATCCTGGAGGCAGAGCAGGACATCGCGGTCGTGGGCGAGGCCGGCGACGGCCTGCAGGCACTCGACCAGGTACGGGCCCTGCAGCCCGACGTGGTCCTGATGGACATCCGTATGCCCCGCATGGACGGGGTCGAGGCCACGCGGCAGATCACCGGTCCCGGGCGGGACGGTCCGGCGAAGGTGCTGGTGCTGACCACGTTCGATCTCGACGAGTACGTGGTGGAGGCGCTGAAGGCGGGCGCCAGCGGCTTTCTGCTGAAGGACGCCCCGGCCAATGAGCTGGTGCAGGCGATCCGTGTGGTGGCGGCCGGTGAGGCGATGCTGGCGCCGAGCATCACGCGCCGGCTGCTCGACAAGTACGCCACGCATCTGCCGTCCGGTGACGAGCCCGTCCCGGACACCCTGCACACGCTCACCGAGCGCGAGGTGGAGGTGCTGAAGCTGGTCGCGCGGGGCCTGTCCAACGCGGAGATCGCCGCGGATCTGTTCGTCAGCGAGACCACCGTGAAGACGCACGTCGGCCATGTCCTCACCAAGCTGGGTCTGCGTGACCGGGTGCAGGCCGCGGTGTACGCGTACGAGAGCGGTCTGGTGCGCCCGGGCGCGCAGTAGGAGCAGCAGTTGGTGTGACGACGCGGAGGGCGCCCCTTCACGGGAAGGGGCGCCCTCTGTGTGTGTACGCCGTGTACGGCCGTCCGTCAGCTCTTGCTGAGCTCCCAGAAGCGGAACACGGTGGAGGCGTCGAGGCAGTACTCCAGGCCGTAGACGTTCTCGTGGGTGACGGCGTACTGCTTGGCCTGCCAGACCGGGAGGACGGGGAGTTCCTTGGCGACGATGTCCTGGAGCTGCCCGAACTCGTCGTCCGTGGCGGAGCGGTCGCTCTCGGCGGCGGTGCGCGGGATGAGCGTGGCGGTGATCGACTTGTTGTCGTAGTTGTTGCCCAGCACGTTGCCCTTGCCGAAGAAGGGGGCGGTGAAGTTGTCGGCGTCCGGGTAGTCCGGGATCCAGCCCTTCACGTACACGCCGTACTTGCCGGCGGCGATGTCCTTCTCGTACTGGTCGAAGGCGACGGACTGCACGTCGGCGTCGAACAGGCCGCTGTCGTTGAGCTGCTTGGCGATCGCCTTCAACTCGTCGTCGGTGGCGGGGCCGTAGCGCGACGGGGTGGACCACAGGGTCAGCTTGACCTTGCCGGTGATGCCCTCGTCCTGCAGGGCGGCGGCGGCCTTGGCCTTGGAGGGGCGGGCGCCGTAGGTGTCGAAGAAGGCCGTGTTGTGGCCGCCGATGCCGGCCGGGATGATCGAGTACAGCGGGGTCGCCGTGCCCTGGTAGACGTCCTTGATGAGGGCGTCGCGGTCGATGAGGTAGGCGATGGCCTTGCGGACGCCGAGCTTTCCGGTGACCGGGTCGTCCATGTTGAAGACCAGGTGCTGGACCTCGGCGCTGCCGCCTTCGACGACCTCGGCCACGGAGTCGTCGCCGGACTTCTCGACGTCGGCGATGTCGCCCGCGGTGAGGCCTCGGTAGGCGATGTCGACCTGCTTGTCGAGCAGCGCCTTCTTCAGGCCCTCCTGGTCGCCGTGGAAGAACTTCAGCGTCACGCCGTCGTTCTGGACGTCGGCGGTGCCCTTGTAGTTCTCGTTGACGGAGAAGACGGCCTCGTCGTCGTCGAACTTGTCCAGCTTGTACGGGCCGGAGCCGACGGCCTCGCCGTCCTTGCGCAGGCCGTCCGCGTCGTACTGGTCCTCGCTGACGATGGAGCCGGCGCCGGAGGCTATCTTGCTCGGGAAGGTGGCGTCGGGGGTGTTGAGCCGGAAGACGACCGTCTTGTCGTCCGGCGTCTGCACCTTCTGGAGTGTGGGGAACATGACCGCGGGGCCGTCAGGATCGTTGATCTTGAGCATGCGGTCGAAGGAGAACTTGACGTCCGCGGCGGTGAGTTCGTCACCGTTGCTGAACTTCAGGCCGTCCTTGAGGGTGCACTTGTAGACCGTGGCCCTGGTGTCGGAGAAGGCGCACTGCTCGGCGGCCTCGGGCTGCGGTTCGGTGGCGCCCTTGGGGAAGCTGAGCAGCGACTGGAAGACGTTGTTGAACAACAGCCAGGAGCCGGGGTCGTAGCCGGAGGCGGGGTCGGTGGCCAGGACGTCGTCGGACATCCCCATGACCACCGAAGTCCCGGTCCCCCCGGTGTCCCCCGTCTCCGTTCCGCAGCCGGTCAGCAGGCCGGAGGCCAGCCCTGCCACGACGGGCAGGACCGGCCACTGGTTGCGCATGTTCACGTACGAGTGCCTTGTCGTCGGTTGTGAGAAGCCCGGGCCGCATCCTGGATCCCGGGCCGGTGCCGGCGCCCTGGTCCAGGCGCCGGGCACGGAGAGACGTCAGCCGCTCACGCCACGGCCGAGCTCCCACAGCTGAAGGGTGGAGGACGAGTTGAGCGCGTACGCCGTACCGGTGACGTCGTCGCTCGCGGCGACGTACTGCTTGCCCTGCCACAGCGGGATCACGGGGACGTCGCCCGCGACGATGTTCTGGATGTCCTCCAGGCTGCCGACCGCGGCCAGCCGGTCGGCGGCGCGCCGGGACTCCGGGATGAGGGTGTTGCGGATGGCGCTGTTGGTGTACGGCGAGCCGAGGAAGTTGTCCTTGTCGAGGAACGGCGCGAGGTAGTTGTCGGCGTCGGGGAAGTCCGGGAACCAGCCCATGCCGTAGACCTCGTACTCGCCCTTCTGCTCGGCGGGGCGGAACGTCGCCCAGGGGGTGCCCTTGATGGTGACGTCGAACAGGCCGCTGTCGTTGAGCTGCTTCCGGAGCAGCTCGAACTCCTTCTTCGTGGCCGGGCCGTAGTGGTCGGTGGTGTAGTGCAGCGTCAGCTTCACCGGGGTGGTGATGCCGGCCTTCTCCAGCAGGGACTTGGCCTTGGCGGTGCTCGGGTCGCCGTACTTGTTGAAGAAGGCGTTGGAATGGCCGGTGATGCTGGCGGGGACGAGCGAGTACAGGGGTTCGGCCTGGGAGCCGTAGACCTTGGAGACGAGTTCGCCGCGGTCGATGACCTGGGCCATCGCCTGGCGGACGGCCTTGCTGCGTACGGACGGGTCGTCGGTGTTGAAGGCCAGGTAGCGGATTTCCAGGCCGGACATGTCGACGAGGTCGACGGTGTCGTCGGAGTCGGCGGACAGCTTCTGGATCTGCTCGGGCGACATGGTGCGGGTCATCAGGTCGATGTCGCCCTTGGACAGGGCGGTGCCCATCTCGTCGGCGTCGGCGAAGTTGCGCAGTTCGACCTTGTCGTTGTTCACCGTCAGACTCCCCTTGTAGTCGGGGTTCTTGGTGAACACGGCGGAGACCAACTGGTCGTTGTCGACCTCGGCCCGGAGGGTGTACGGCCCTGAGCCGTCGACCTCGAAGCCGTCGCGCAGCTTGTCCTTGGCGTAGGTGTCCGGGTCGACGATGCCGGCGACGGGGGTGGACAGCTTGAACGGGAAGGTGGCGTCGGCGGTCCTGAGGTGGAAGATGACCTCGCGGTCGCCCTTGGTCTCGACGGTGTCGATGGTGGACAGCAGGGCGAAGACGCCGCTGTCGGCCTTGAGGGAGCGGGCGCGGTCGATGGAGTACTTCACGTCCTCGGCGGTGACGGGGTCGCCGTTCGCGAACTTCAGGCCCTCGCGCAGGGTGCAGGCGTAGCGTTCGTTGCCGCTGTCGGTGAAGCCGCAGCTCTCGGCGGCCTCGGGGACGGGGGCGCCCTCGCCGCGCGGCTGGATCATCAGGGTCTGCACGGTCTGGCGCAGGATGTTCCAGGTGCCGACGTCGTAGGCGTAGGCGGGGTCGAGTGGCGCGGGAGCGTCCTTCGAGGCAGTGAACGAGTCCGTGGTGCCCACGACGATCGCGTCGCCGCTGCTGCCGCTGTCGGCTGCGCCGCAGGCGGCGACAACCGGGGCGAGCAGGCCGATGACGGCCGGCAGCACCAAAGTCTTGCGGTTCATGCTCGGGTTTCTCCAGCTGTCGACTCCGTGTACCCGGCATGCAGGGGTGGCGCGGCCGATCACGGGGTAAGTGCGATGTTCTCGCGACGAGATTAGTCCGCGCCTGCGGGACGGTTCGCAGCCACCGGAGTTAAGGGTCCGTCACGGAGCGGAACGGGGTGTGGACACACCGGCAGACTGGCCGTGGAAGGATTCGTGCACCGTTCCATCAATCGGGACACAAGGGCACACCCGAAGCCCCTCGTTGGGGGTGGGCGGCATGGCGCGGGGCGCCCGCCGACCCCGGACGAAGTGGCGAACGTCACAAACTGAACGGTCTTCGGGTGCGCCGGAATTCAGCCATCCGGCACGTTCGAATTTCCTTGCGGAATTCCCCCGCTATCGATGTTGCACGCTGCGTGAACCGGCGTGCGCATTTCCGTTGTCACGCCGCCATCAGACCGCGCAGAAATGCCAGATCGACCTCTTCCAGCGACGTCACCACGGTGCGCCGTGCGGCCGGGGTGATGGGTGCCACCGAGGGCACGGCCACCACATGGCAGCCGGCGGCCTCGGCGGCGGCGACGCCGGTGGCCGTGTCCTCGACGACGGCGCAGCGGGCCGGGTCGGCGCCGAGCCCGGCGGCGGCGAACAGGTACGGGTCCGGGTGCGGCTTGGTGCGGGGCACCTCGTCGCCGGCGACGGTCAGCGCGAAGTGCTGGGGGCCGAGCGAGGTGAGCACACGGTCGATGATGCGCCGGTGCGAGGCGGAGACGAGGGCCGTGGGGATCTCGTACTCGGCCAGTTCGGCCAGCAGCCGGGCGGCTCCGGGCATCAGCGGCAGGGCGCGGTCGATGCGGTCCTCGAAGCCCTCGTTGAGGAGCACCGTGAGTTCGGCGAGGGTGATGTCGGCGCCGGTGGCCTCGATCAGGAACCCGGCGCTGCGGCTCATGGGGCCGCCGACCACGACATGGCGCCAGGTCTCGTCGAGGGTGTGACCGAGGCCGGCGAAGATCTCGACCTCGACGTCCCACCAGAAGCCCTCCGTGTCCACCAGGGTTCCGTCCATGTCGAGCAGGACGGCCTGGAGGGCCGAACCGTCGGCCGTACGGGTTACTGGCGCAGGGACCGTGCTGGTCATCCACGTACCTCCTTGAAGGGACGATCAGGCCGGTTCCCAGCGAGGGAACCGGCCTGCGGTGGACCGACCAGTGTACGTCCGCCCGCACCGAAGCGCCTCGTTTATCCGGCGTGGCCCGGGGCACATCCTGAATACCGTCGGGGGGCGTTCCGACGTGCGCCGATACGCCTCCCGGGCGGCTCGTCAGCGGGCGTTGAAGTACTTCGCCTCCGGGTGGTGGATGACGATCGCGTCGGTGGACTGCTCGGGGTGCAGCTGGAACTCCTCGGACAGGTGGACGCCGATGCGCTCCGGCTGGAGCAGGTCGGCGATCTTGGACCTGTCCTCCAGGTTCGGGCAGGCGCCGTAGCCGAGGGAGAAGCGGGCACCGCGGTACTTCAGCGCGAACATGTCCTCGATGTCGGCCGGGTCCTCACCGGCGAAGCCGAGCTCGGAACGCACGCGCGCGTGCCAGTACTCGGCGAGCGCCTCGGCCAGCTGCACGGACAGGCCGTGCAGTTCGAGGTAGTCGCGGTAGGAGTTCGACTCGAACAGCCGGGCCGTCTCCTCCCCGATCCGGGAGCCGACGGTGACGACCTGGAGGCCCACGACGTCCGTCTCGCCCGACTCCTGCGGGCGGAAGAAGTCCGCGAGGCACAGCCGGCGGCCGCGGCGCTGGCGCGGGAAGGTGAAGCGGGTGCGTTCGTTGCCGTGCTCGTCCAGCAGGATCAGGTCGTCGTCCTTGGAGACGCACGGGAAGTAGCCGTAGACCACGGCCGCTTCCAGGAGGTTCTCCGTCTGGAGCCGGTCGAGCAGTCCGCGCAGCCGCGGCCGGCCCTCGGTCTCGACGAGTTCCTCGTACGACGGGCCGTCGCCGGTCCGCGTCTCCTTCAGGCCCCACTGGCCCTTGAAGAGGGCGCCCTCGTCGAGCCAGGAGGCGTACTCCTTGAGCTGGATGCCCTTGATGACGCGGGTGCCCCAGAACGGCGGTTCGGGGACCGGGTTGTCGGTGGCGACGTCGGAGCGGACGTGGCCTTCCTCGGGCCGCTCCTCGAGTACCGCGGCGGTGGCCGCGGTCCTGACGCGGCGCTGCTTGAGCTCGGGCAGCTGCGCGCCGGGCACGCCCCGCTTGACGCCGATCAGGGCGTCCATCAGGCGCAGGCCCTCGAACGCGTCGCGGGCGTAGCGGACTTCGCCCTCGTAGAGCTCGTACAGGTCCTGCTCGACATACGCGCGTGTGAGGGCGGCGCCGCCGAGGATGACGGGGTAGTTCGCCGCCAGGCCGCGGGAGTTGAGCTCCTCCAGGTTCTCCTTCATGATCACCGTGGACTTGACCAGCAGCCCGGACATGCCGATGACGTCGGCCCGGTGCTCCTCGGCGGCCTCCAGGATCGCGGAGACGGGCTGCTTGATGCCCAGGTTGACCACGTTGTAGCCGTTGTTGGACAGGATGATGTCCACGAGGTTCTTGCCGATGTCGTGCACGTCGCCGCGCACGGTGGCCAGCACGATGGTGCCCTTGCCGTCGGCGTCGGACTTCTCCATGTGCGGTTCGAGATAGGCGACGGCGGCCTTCATCACCTCGGCGGACTGCAGGACGAACGGCAGCTGCATCTGGCCGGAGCCGAAGAGTTCGCCGACGACCTTCATGCCGTCCAGGAGGGTGTTGTTGACGATGTCCAGCGCGGGCGTGGTCTGCAGAGCCTCGTCGAGGTCGGTCTCCAGGCCGTTGCGCTCGCCGTCGATGATGCGGCGCTTGAGGCGCTCCTCCAGCGGCAGGGCGGCCAGTTCCTCGGCCTTGCCCGCCTTCAGCGACTTGGCGGTGGCGCCCTCGAACAGGGCCATCAGCTTCTGCAGCGGGTCGTAGCCCTCGGCGCGACGGTCGTAGATCAGGTCGAGGGCGGTCCGCACCTCCTCCTCGCTGAACCGGGCGATCGGCAGGATCTTCGAGGCGTGCACGATCGCCGAGTCCAGGCCGGCCTTGACGCATTCGTCGAGGAAGACGGAGTTCAGCAGGATGCGCGCGGCCGGGTTCAGGCCGAAGGAGATGTTCGACAGGCCGAGGGTGGTCTGGACGTCCGGGTGGCGGCGCTTGAGTTCGCGGATCGCCTCGATGGTGGCGATGCCGTCCTTCCGGGACTCTTCCTGACCGGTGCAGATGGTGAAGGTCAGGGTGTCGATGAGGATGTCCGACTCGTGGATGCCCCAGTTGCCGGTGAGGTCCTCGATGAGCCGTTCGGCGATCTCGACCTTCTTCTCCGGGGTGCGGGCCTGGCCCTCCTCGTCGATGGTCAGCGCGATCAGCGCGGCGCCGTGCTCCTGGGCGAGCTTGGTGACCTTGGCGAATCGGGACTCGGGGCCGTCGCCGTCCTCGTAGTTGACGGAGTTGATGACCGCGCGGCCGCCGAGCTTCTCCAGGCCGGCCTGGATGACGTCGACCTCGGTGGAGTCCAGCACGATCGGCAGGGTGGAGGCGGTGGCGAAACGGCCGGCCAGTTCCTCCATGTCGGCGACGCCGTCGCGGCCGACGTAGTCCACGCACAGGTCGAGCATGTGCGCGCCCTCGCGGATCTGCTCGCGGGCCATCTCCACGCAGTCGTCCCAGCGGGCTTCCAGCATGGCCTCGCGGAACTTCTTCGAGCCGTTGGCGTTGGTGCGCTCGCCGATGGCGAGATAGGAGGTGTCCTGGCGGAACGGGACGGTCTGGTAGAGGGAGGCGGCGCCGGGCTCGGGGCGCGGGTCGCGCTCGGTCGGGGCGAGGTCGCGGACACGCTCGACCAGCTGGCGCAGGTGCTCGGGTGTGGTGCCGCAGCAGCCGCCGACCAGGGACAGGCCGTAGTCGCGTACGAAGGTCTCGTGGGCGTCGGCCAGCTCCGACGCGGTGAGCGGGTAGGTGGCGCCGTCCTTGCCGAGGACGGGCAGGCCCGCGTTCGGCATGCACGACAGGGGGATGCGCGAGTGCCGGGAGAGGTAGCGCAGGTGCTCGCTCATCTCCGCGGGACCGGTGGCGCAGTTCATGCCGATCATGTCGATGCCGAGCGGCTCGAGCGCGGTGAGTGCCGCGCCGATCTCGGAGCCGAGCAGCATGGTGCCGGTCGTCTCGACGGTGACGGAGACGATGATCGGCAGGTCGAGGCCGGAGATCTCCCGGGCGCGCTGGGCGCCGATGACGGCGGCCTTGGTCTGGAGCAGGTCCTGGGTGGTCTCCACGATCAGCGCGTCCGCGCCGCCCGCGATCAGGCCCTCGGCGTTCTGCTGGAAGGCGTCGCGGATCGTGGTGTAGCCGATGTGGCCGAGCGTGGGCAGCTTGGTGCCGGGGCCGATGGAGCCCAGGACCCAGCGCGGGCGTCCGTCACGGGCGGCGTAGCCGTCGGCGGTCTCGCGGGCGATGCGGGCGCCCGCCTCGGACAGCTCGAAGACACGCTCGGGAATGTCGTACTCGGCCATGGCCGCGTAGTTCGCGCCGAACGTGTTCGTCTCGACGCAGTCCACGCCCGCGTCGAAGTACGCCTCATGGACCGACCGGACGATGTCCGGCCGGGTCAGGTTCAGGATCTCGTTGCACCCTTCGAGGTTCTGGAAGTCCTCGAGGGTGGGGTCCTGGGCCTGGAGCATGGTGCCCATCGCTCCGTCGGCGACCACCACACGGGTGGCGAGCGCCTCGCGGAGGGCGGACACGCGGGTCCGGCTGTCGGCTGAAGGGGTCGTTGGCAACGAGGCCATGAAAGGGCTCCCTGGAGTGCGACGGCTGTCGGCTTTGCGCCCGGTGGTGGAACCTTCCACCGTGGGCGCACGTCGCCAGCGTAGCCGGGTCCGCCGCCGGATGGTCAGGGCGTCCACGGGGCGGGACGAGGATGACCGGGGGGTCGACTGCCGTATACGAGTGACGCAACACAAGCGGACGGATACGGACCGACCATTAGCGAGAGGTCGGCATCGACCGGTAGTGTTCGACATTGCCGAACGGCGGCAGCGACGTCGCGGGTCGACGGTCGAAGGGGACGGAGGCAGTACGGCGATGGCACGGAACATCCAGTCGCTCGAACGGGCGGCCGCGATGCTGCGGCTCCTCGCGGGCGGCGAGCGACGCCTCGGCCTGTCGGACATCGCCTCGTCGCTGGGCCTCGCCAAGGGCACCGCCCACGGCATTCTGCGCACCCTCCAGCAGGAGGGCTTCGTCGAGCAGGACGACGCCTCCGGGCGCTACCAGCTGGGCGCGGAGCTGCTGCGCCTGGGCACGACCTATCTGGACGTGCACGAGCTGCGGGCGCGAGCCCTGGTGTGGACTGACGACCTGGCCCGTTCCAGCGGGGAGAGTGTGTATCTAGGGGTTCTGCACCAGCAGGGCGTATTGATCGTCCACCACGTCTTCCGCCCCGACGACAGCCGGCAGGTGCTGGAGATAGGGGCCATGCAGCCGCTGCACTCCACGGCCCTGGGCAAGGTCCTGTCGGCGTACGACCCGGTCGCGCACAGCGAGGCGATCGAGGCCGACCGCAAGGCGTTCACGGACCGTACGGTGTGCGAGCTGGACGGCTTCGAGCACATCCTCGACATGACGCGCGCGCGTGGCTACGCCGCGGACGTGGAGGAGACCTGGGAGGGCGTCTCCTCGGTCGCCGCTCCCATTCACGACCGGCGCCGTATGCCGGTCGGCGCGGTCGGCATCACCGGCGCGGTGGAGCGGCTGTGCCGGGACGGCGAGCTGCGTCCCGAGCTGATCGCGGCGGTACGTGACTGTGCCCGCGCGGTGTCGCGGGATCTGGGCGCCGGGCGCTTCTGAGGAGCCGTACAGGGATAAAGCGATAGCCGGGACGTCGTAGGACGTTCCGGACGTCGCCATGTCCTGATAGGTCAGGACAAATCACCTGCTCGACACACAGCGTGTTTCCTACGCGGCAGTATGCAGCGACCTCTTCAGAGTCGATAAATCAACACAACCCATAACGATCGAGCATTCGATAACAGGACCCTTGACGGGCGCCTGACGCCGGGGCAAGACTCCCGTCCATCGGTCGGCATTGTCGAACACCTACCGGCAATACGCGCTAGAGTGTGGCAACGCCAAGGGCCGGCATCGCTCTCACCCCCGAGGGCACGCGAACCACCGGAGGGACCCGGGGTTCGGCTTCCCTGGACGAAGGACAAAGGAGTCGCGGGTGTCCAGCTCCGACATCTTCATCGGCGAGACCATCGGTACCGCCATACTCATCCTGCTCGGCGGCGGCGTCTGCGCGGCCGTCACGCTGAAGGCCTCCAAGGCCCGCAACGCCGGCTGGCTCGCCATCACCTTCGGGTGGGGCTTCGCAGTGCTCACGGCGGTCTACACCTCGGCGCCGCTGTCCGGCGCCCACCTGAACCCGGCCGTGACCGTCGCCCTCGCGATCAAGGACAACGACTGGAGCAACGTTCCGGCGTACCTCGCCGGACAGCTCCTCGGCGCCATGATCGGTGCGGCTCTGGTCTGGGTCGCCTACTACGGCCAGTTCCACGCCCACCTCACCGACAAGGAGATCGTCGGCGGTCCGGGCGCGCAGGCCACCGAGGCCAAGGCCGTCGAGGCTCAGGAGACGGGCGCCGGCCCGGTCCTGGGCATCTTCTCCACCGGTCCGGAGATCCGGAACGTGGTGCAGAACCTGCTCACGGAGATCATCGGCACCGTCGTGCTGGTGCTCGCCATCCTCACGCAGGGCCTCAACAACAACGGCGACGGCCTCGGGCCGATCGGCGCGCTGATCGTCGCGCTCGTCGTCGTCTCGATCGGTCTGTCCCTCGGCGGCCCGACCGGCTACGCGATCAACCCGGCCCGTGACCTCGGTCCGCGGATCGTGCACGCCCTTCTGCCCCTGCCCAACAAGGGCGGCTCCGACTGGGGCTACGCCTGGATCCCGGTCGTCGGTCCGCTGATCGGCGCGGCGATCGCTGCAGGCATCTACAACGTCGCTTTTGCCTAGGAGAACCGAGCTTCACCCGTTCGAGTGAGAAGCACCGAAACTCTCAGCACGCGCCGTACGTAAAGCCCCATAACCACGGAACTTCCAGGAGCACACAGTGACCGACGCGCACACCGCCGGCCCCTTCATCGCAGCCATCGACCAGGGCACGACCTCCTCCCGCTGCATCGTCTTCGACCGCGACGGACGCATCGTCTCCGTCGACCAGAAGGAGCACGAGCAGATCTTCCCGAAGCCGGGCTGGGTCGAGCACAACGCCACCGAGATCTGGACCAACGTCCAGGAGGTCGTCGCCGGAGCCATCGCCAAGGCCGGCATCACCCGCGACGACATCAAGGCCATCGGCATCACCAACCAGCGCGAGACCACCGTGCTGTGGGACAAGAACACCGGTGAGCCCGTCCACAACGCCATCGTCTGGCAGGACACCCGCACCGACGCGCTCTGCAAGGAGCTCGGCCGCAACGTCGGCCAGGACCGCTTCCGCCGTGAGACCGGCCTTCCCCTCGCCTCCTACTTCGCCGGTCCCAAGGCCCGCTGGCTGCTGGACAACGTCGAGGGCCTCAAGGAGCGCGCCGAGGCCGGCGACATCCTCTTCGGCACCATGGACACCTGGGTCATCTGGAACCTGACCGGCGGTGTCGACGGCGGCAAGCACGTCACCGACGTCACCAACGCCTCCCGCACCATGCTGATGAACCTGCACACCATGGAGTGGGACGAGAAGATCGCCGAGTCGATCGGCGTGCCGCTGCAGATCCTGCCCGAGATCCGCTCCTCCGCCGAGGTCTACGGCGAGATCACCGGCGGCAAGCTGGGCGACCTGCTCGGCGGCATCCCGGTCGCCTCCGCGCTCGGTGACCAGCAGGCGGCCCTGTTCGGCCAGACCTGCTTCGCCGAGGGCGAGACCAAGTCGACGTACGGCACCGGCACCTTCATGGTGATGAACACCGGTGACAAGATCATCAACTCGTACGCCGGCCTGCTGACCACCGTCGGCTACAAGATCGGCGACCAGGACACGGTCTACGCCCTGGAGGGCTCGATCGCCGTCACCGGCTCCCTGGTGCAGTGGATGCGCGACCAGATGGGCCTGATCTCCACCGCGGCCGAGATCGAGACGCTCGCGCTGTCGGTCGAGGACAACGGCGGCGCCTACTTCGTGCCGGCCTTCTCCGGCCTGTTCGCCCCGCACTGGCGCTCCGACGCCCGCGGTGTGATCGCCGGCCTGACCCGGTACGTCACCAAGGCGCACCTCGCGCGTGCCGTCCTGGAGGCCACGGCCTGGCAGACGCGGGAGATCGCCGACGCCATGACGAAGGACTCCGGTGTCGAGCTGTCCACCCTCAAGGTCGACGGCGGCATGACCGCGAACAACCTGCTGATGCAGACGCTCTCCGACGTCCTGGACGCCCCCGTGGTCCGTCCGATGGTCGCCGAGACGACCTGCCTCGGCGCCGCCTACGCCGCCGGTCTCGCCGTCGGCTTCTGGAACAGCACCGACGACCTGCGTGCCAACTGGCGCCGGGCCGCCGAGTGGACCCCCCGCATGGACGCGGAGACCCGCGACCGTGAGTACAAGAGCTGGCTCAAGGCCGTCGACCGGACCATGGGCTGGCTCGAGGACGACGAGAGCTGACGAGACGTCCACGACGCAGACGTCCCCGACGGCTCTGCCAGCTCCGACGCGAGCTCTGATGAGGAGTAACAACCCGACATGACCAGTCAGTCCACCCTGCAGTCCGTGCCTGCCCTCGGTACGCGCCCGGCCTCCGGCTCCAACCCGAGCCGCGCCGAGACCCGGGAGCAGCTCTCCAAGGCGTCGTACGACCTTCTCGTGATCGGCGGCGGCATCCTGGGCATCTCCACCGCCTGGCACGCCGCGCAGTCCGGCCTCAGGGTGGCTCTGGTCGACGCCGGCGACTTCGCCGGCGCCACCTCCTCCGCCTCCTCCAAGCTGCTCCACGGCGGTCTGCGCTATCTGCAGACCGGCGCGGTGAAGCTGGTGGCGGAGAACCACTTCGAGCGCCGTGCGGTCTCCCGCCAGGTGGCCCCCCACCTGGCGAACCCGCTCACGTTCTACCTCCCCGTGTACAAGGGCGGGCCGCACGGCGCCGCGAAGCTCGGAGCGGGCGTCTTCGCCTACTCCGCACTGTCCGCGTTCGGTGACGGTGTCGGTCACCTCCTGTCCCCCGCCAAGGCGGCGCAGGACGTGCCCGAGCTGCGCACCGAGAACCTCAAGGCCGTGGCCGTGTACGGCGACGACCAGATGAACGACGCGCGCATGGCGCTGATGACGGTCCGCGCGGCCGTCGAGGCGGGCGCGGTCGTGCTCAACCACGCCGAGGTCACCGGCCTGCGCTTCACCAAGGGCCGGGTGACCGGCGCCGACCTCAAGGACCGTCTGTCCGGTGACGAGTTCGGGGTGAACGCCCGTCTCGTGCTGAACGCGACCGGTCCGTGGGTCGACCACCTGCGCAAGATGGAGGACCCGAACGCCGCGCCGTCGATCCGGCTGTCGAAGGGCGCGCACCTGGTCCTGAAGCGGACCTCGCCGTGGAAGGCGGCGCTCGCGACCCCGATCGACAAGTACCGCATCACGTTCGCCCTGCCGTGGGAGGACATGCTGCTCCTTGGCACCACGGACGAGGAGTTCGAGGGCGACCCGGCCGATGTCGCGGTCAACGACAAGGACATAGCCCAGATCCTGGACGAGGCCGCGTTCTCCATCCGGGACCAGCAGCTCGACCGGGATCTGATCACCTACGCCTTCGCGGGCCTGCGGGTGCTGCCGGGCGGCCCCGGTGACACGGCGAAGGCCAAGCGCGAGACCGTCGTGACCGAGGGCAAGGGAGGCATGCTGTCCGTCGCGGGCGGCAAGTGGACCACCTTCCGCCACATCGGCCGCACCATCATGAAGAAGCTGGAGGCGCTGCCGGGCGCCCCGCTGGGCGACGACTTCGAGCCGATCGCCTCGCTGCCGAAGAAGCTGCCGCTGCCGGGCATCGCCAACCCGCGCGCGGTCGCCCACCGTCTGCTGACCGACCGCCCCGCGCCGGGTCCGCGCATGGCGGCCGACACGGCGAAGCACCTGGCGACCCACTACGGCTCCCTGGCCTTCGACATCGCCCGCCTCGCCAACGAGAACCCCGAGCTCGGCGAGCGTGTCCACCCGGACGCCCCGGAGATCTGGGCGCAGGTCGTCTACGCCCGCGACAACGAGTGGGCCGAGACGCAGGACGACGTGCTGCGCCGCCGGACGACGCTGACGATCCGGGGTCTGGCGACGGACGACGTCCGGGCGAAGGTGCAGGACCTGCTCGACAAGAAGTGACCGCGCAGAACAAGAAGTGACCTCGCACGCGCCGAGGGAGGTTTTCGCCGGATGAGCCTCCCACGGCGCGGGGTCCGGCCACTCCCCTGACCGGGCCGGACCGCACGAGGGCGGCCCCCTCCGCACCGGGGCCGGCCACCACCGGAAGGGGCGGCTCCACGCCGACGGAGCCGCCCCTTTCGCATGCGCGATCTCGGTGCGCGGGACGCACACCGTTGTCGCCCGACGCACACCGCTGTCGCCCGCCGCCGCGTGGTGCCCGGTCGCGCGCGGGGCGGCGCGCCGCCCCCTGAAATACGCCGGTGGTCAGGCCTGTTGCGGCAGCAGCGCCTCCGCCAGCCGCCGCCAGTGCGGCATCGCGGAACCGCCCGTTTCGGTGCCGATGACCTGTACGGCGACGTGGTCGGCGCCCGCCCGGACATGGGCGCGGAGTTTGTCCGCCACGGTGTCCACGTCGCCCCAGAACACGAGGTCGTCCACGAGACGGTCGCTGCCGCCGTGCGCGATCTCGCCGTCGGTGTAGCCCAGGCGGCGGAACTTGGCGAGGTTGTAAGGGGTGTTGAGGTACGGGTGCAGATGCTCGCGTGCCGTCGCGCGGGCCTTGCCGGGGTCCGGCTCGAAGAGCACCGCGTGTTCGACGCCGAGGAACGCGTCGGGACCGAGGATCTCCCGGGCCTGGGCGGTGTGGGCCGTGTTGACGTGGTAGGTGTGGGCGCCGGCGGAGCGGTCCCTGGCCAGGGCGACCATCTTGGGGCCGTAGGCGGCGAGGACGCGGCGGACGGGGGTCCGGGGTGCCGGGTAGGACGATTCCTTCGCGTGCGTGTCCAACTCGTCGAGGTATCCGGCCATGGCGGCGAGGGGTTTGACGCCCGGCCGCCGCGCACCGCCGAACCCCAGGCCCAGGACATGCCGTCCCGGGTAGGCGTCGGCCAGCAGGGCGCTCGCGGCCTGCGTCGCGCCCGCCTCACGGGACCAGATCTGCGCGATGCCGTTGACCACGTGCAGCCGTTCCGTGCAGGAGAGCAGATAGCCGGCCTGGGTGAGGGCCTCACGCCCACCCACCTCGGGGAACCACACGGCCCGCCAGCCGAGATGCTCCAGTTCCTGTACCGAGTCGCGCACCCGCGCGGCCGGCTGGTGCTCGAAGTCGAAGGTGTAGATGCCGAAGGTGCCCAGATTCCTCATGCATCGAAATATCGCAGATTCTCGATATGAAGTGCAACGGGCGGCGGCCCCGTACGACACACCCAACGCCTAGAGAGTCCGCCCGAGTTGGGCCACCAGCTCCGAGACGCGCTCCTCGTCCCGCTTGTAGTGGGTCCACTTGCCCACCCGCGTCGCCCGCACCAGCCCCGCCCGCTGCAGCTCCGCCATGTACGCCGACACCGTCGACTGCGCCAGCCCGGCCTTGGCCTGGATGTGGCTCACACACACGCCCACCTCGGCGGGATCCGCGATCGCCTCATACTGCGAGAAGTGCCGCTCCGGCTCGCGCAGCCACACCAGCAGCTGCAACCGCACGGGGTTGGCCAGCGCCTTCAGGGCGCCGACCAGGTCCGCATCCGGTGAGATCGCAGCGTCGGCCATGGGTCCGGAGTATAGGGCGGTGCCGAGATCGAGGACCTTCAGCGCAACCGCTGATCGCCGACCTGGAGGCGCTCCTGTGCGCAGGCCCCATAATGTGGCTGATACATCGGACGTCTTGGATCGGGTCCTTCAGGACATTTCACCCGACGTCCCGCACGGCATCCGAACGACAGGGAGGCGCGCCATGGCAGTCACCGACGAGGCGATCGAGAAGATCAAAGGCATGATCGTCTCCGGCGCGCTGCGCCCCGGCGACCGGCTTCCCAAGGAGAGCGAGCTGGCCGCCGAGCTGGGGCTGTCCCGGAACTCCCTGCGGGAGGCCGTACGGGCCCTTTCGCTGATCCGGATCCTGGACGTCCGGCAGGGAGACGGCACCTACGTCACGAGCCTCGATCCGCAGCTGCTGCTGGAGGCGCTGAGCTTCGTCGTCGACTTCCATCGCGACGACACGGTGCTGGAGTTCCTCGCCGTCCGCCGCATCCTGGAGCCGGCCGCCACGGCGATGGCCGCCACCCGGATCAGCGAGCAGCAGCTGGACGCGCTGGCGAAGCAGTTGGACAAGCTCGGCACCGACCCGTCGGTGGAGGAACTCGTCGCCTGCGACCTGGAGTTCCACCGGGGCATCGTGCAGAGCTCCGGGAACTCCGTCCTGTGCTCGCTCCTGGACGGTCTGTCGGGGCCGACGACGCGGGCGCGCATCTGGCGGGGGCTGACCCAGGAGGACGCGGTCAGCCGGACCCTGCACGAGCACCGGGCGATCCTGGCGGCGCTGCGGGACCGGGACGCGGAGGCGGCGCGGTCGTGGGCGACCGTGCACATCGCGAGCGTGGAGCAGTGGCTGCGGTCGACGCTGTGAGTCACCGCAGGTTGGACATCGGATCTCTAGCAGGGTGTTCCGGGGTGGCGAACGGGGCAGTGATCCGTTCACTCCCCCGTGCAGGGGGCTGCGGGCGCCCCCGCCGCACGCCGTAAGGTTGGTTCGTCAGGCGAGGGCACGTCGGAAGGAGGCACTGGGTGATCGAGCTCGAGGGGGTTCCCGAGCTGATCGACCCGGTCATGGTGGCCGCGTTCGAGGGCTGGAACGATGCCGGCGACGCCGCCTCCACCGCGGTCGCGCATCTGGACAGGGAGTGGAAGGGCGAGGTGTTCGCGGCGCTGGACGCCGAGGACTACTACGACTTCCAGGTGAACCGCCCCACGGTGTGGATGGACGACGGAGTAAGAAAGATCACTTGGCCGACGACAAGGTTGTCGGTCGTCCGGGTCGGCGGCGAGAAGCCGCGTGATCTCGTACTCGTCCGAGGTATCGAGCCGTCCATGCGGTGGCGCTCGTTCTGCAACGAGCTGCTCGGCTTCGCGCACGAACTGGGCGTGGAACTGGTGGTCATCCTGGGCGCCCTGCTCGGCGACACCCCGCACACGCGTCCGGTTCCGATCAGCGGGACCACGTCCGACGCGGATCTGGCCCGCAGGATGGATCTCGAGGAGACCAAGTACGAGGGGCCGACGGGCATCGTCGGCGTCCTTCAGGAGGCGTGCACGCACGCGGGCGTGCCGGCGGTCAGCCTCTGGGCCGCCGTACCGCACTACGTCTCGCAGCCGCCCAACCCGAAGGCGACGCTGGCCCTGCTCAACCGGCTGGAAGACCTGATCGAGGTGCGCATCCCGCTGGGCGAACTGCCCGAGGACGCGCGCGCCTGGCAGGTCGGCGTCGATCAGCTGGCCGCCGAGGACAGCGAGGTCGCGGAGTACGTGCAGACGCTGGAGGAGGCCCGGGACACCGCGGAGCTGCCGGAGGCGTCGGGCGAGGCGATCGCCCGCGAATTCGAGCGGTATCTGCGCAGGCGGGACGGTGGCGGTCCGTCGGCCGAGGACCGTACGCGCCCGCCGATGCCGCCGAAGCCCGGCGCCAAGGACGAGGACGAGGACTCGTCGGAGGACTGAGGCGCCCGGGAGCGGGAGCCAGGCAGAGGGCGGTGCACCTGTGAGGTGCGCCGCCCTCTGCCGTTGTACCAAGTCACCTTCGGCACATGGGCCACATGCGCGTCACATGGCCACGGAGATCACGTCGTACGTCGTCTGCGGCGTCGGTGTCGTCGTGAAGCGCGCGTTGGGCAGGTAGAGCCGGCCCCGGTAGGCGGCCACCGTCGTCGGCACGTCGAAGAGCGGGTCGGTGATGCGGCGCTGGAAGACGCCGCTGCGGCCGTCGGCGGCGAGCTTGAACACGTCGATCGCGTTCTGCCGGTTCTGCACGACGTACAGCGTCCGCCCGCTCAGCAGCAGGCCGTCGCCGTTGGTGAGCGGAGCCGCGTCGCCGAGGTCGACCCGCTGGGTGACGCCGGTCCGCGGGTTCACGCGGTGCAGGCCGCCGACGCCGGACTGCACGACGAGGAGGGCCGAGCCGTCGGGGGTGCGGGTGATGCCGTTGGCGTTGACGACCTCGCCGGCGACCTGGCTCCAGTCCCCGCTCAGGGGGACACGTACGACGTCCCGCGCGTCCGGCAGTTCGCCGTGCCGGCCGAGCGGCAGGGCGTACAGCACGGGCTGGTAGGAGTCGGTGAACCAGGCCGTGCGCGGGGTCAGGAACACGTCGTTGGCGAAGGTCGGGGTCGCCGTGGTGAGGACGTACGAGGCGAGGATCTCGCCCGTGCGGGCGTCCACGACGCGGGCGCCTTGGCCGCGTCCGGCGACGAACAGGCGTCCCCGGTGATCGAGTTTGAGGCCGACCGAGGGCGTGCCCGGGCCGGCCGAGATGACCGAGCCCTCGCCCGTGCGCAGGTCGGCGCGGTAGATCGAGCCGTCGCCGAGCGAGCCGAGGTAGGCGCACGGTCCGCCGCCGATGGTGATGCCCTCCGGGCGGAAGCCGTTCGGGAGGCGGATCACGTCGGGCAGGGTCTTCCCGGCCGCGGCGGCGGAGGTGCCGGCGGACCCGGCGAGTACGGCACCGGCGGTGGCGGCACCGGCCGCGAGGAGTCTGCGGCGGGTGAGACGAGGTGCGAAGGAGCGGTGTTCGGGGGCCACGGTGCGTCCTTCCGCGGACAGGACCGGCCGACGGCTGGTCCAACGGTCAACTGACTCGTCCACCCCACCACACGCCGGCCGCCTCTGCAGCAGGAGACAGCCACTCGACAGCGACCGGACAGCATCTGGCCCGATTATGGCGTGACATCTCATTCAGGCCGGATTGCACACGGTGCCCAATTCAACTTGATTCAAACCGAGTTGGCGAAATAAGTCTGGACGGACCGCGCCGGGCGTGCTTGGTTGTCCTGCGAAGGCGCGCCGCACCACCCGCACTTGGTACCCGCAGGACCGAAGGGAGCGGCACACGATGACCGACCAGGCACAGCCGGCGCAGGGCCCGGGAGCGTCCGGGCCGGGGCCTGACGGAGCGGGATTCACCTATCGAGGAGCCGAGCGGGAACTGATCGTCGTCGCCCGTCCCGAGGCCCGGCTGCGTGCCCAGGCCGAGGGCGTGAGGTCGGTGGCGGGCGCCGACGTCTCGGCCCTCAACATGTTCCTCAGCGACGAACAACTCACGCTGGAGCCGCTGTTCGGCAGCGAGGAGCGGCTCCAGCAGGCGGCCGGCACCGACGACGTGCCCGACCTGGCGCTGTTCTACCGGGTGCGTGGCGGTGAGCGCCGCGCCGACGAGCTGCGGGCGCGGATCGCCGCGCTGCCGGGGATCGACACGGCGTATGTGAAGCCGGGCGCGGTGCCTGCCTCGATCGGGCAGGTCGGGGAGGACGGGCGGCTGAAGGAGGGCGCGCCGGTCACGCCCGACTACAGCGGTCGGCAGGGCTATCTGCGGCCGGCGCCCGAGGGCGTCGACGCCCACTGGGCCTGGCAGCGGCCCGGTGGCGCCGGTCAGGGCGTGACCGTGATCGACGTGGAGGGCTCCTGGCAGCTGGGCCACGAGGACCTGGCCGGCAAGCTGGCCGGTGTTGTCGTCGGCACCCCGATGGCGGACCTGGCCTGGCGCAACCACGGCACCGCCGTGATCGGGGTGATCGGCGGCGACCGCAACGAGTACGGTGTCACCGGCATCGTGCCGGAGGCGGTGACCGCGGCCGCGTCCTTCCAGGACATCGGCACGGCGGCCGCGATCCACGCGGCGGCCGACCGGCTGAGCCCCGGCGACATCGTGCTGATCGAACTGCACCGCCCGGGCCCCCGGTTCGAGTACGCCGAGCGTGACGACCAGCGCGGCTATGTCGCCCTCGAGTGGTGGCCGGACGACCTGGCCGCCGTCCGCTACGCCACCGCCAAGGGCGTCATCGTGGTGGCGGCCGCCGGCAACGGCGCCGAGTCGCTCGACGACGCGGTATACGAGCGCCGCCCGGACGACTTCCCCGAGTCGTGGCGCAACCCGTTCAACCCGTCCAACCCGTCCTCCGGTGCCGTCCTGGTCGGCGCGGGCGCCCCGCCGCCCGGCACACACGGCCGCGACCACGGCCCGGACCGCTCGCGGCTCGCGTTCTCCAACTACGGCGCCCGGGTGGACGCGCAGGGCTGGGGCCGCGAGGTGACGACGACCGGCGGCTTCTGGGACCGGCCCGGCGATCTGCAGGGCGGGCCCGAGGAGATCGCCTGGTACACCGACACGTTCTCGGGGACGTCGTCCGCCTCCCCGGTGGTGGTCGGCGCGCTGGCCGCGCTGCAGGGGATGCTCAAGGCAGCCGGACAGCAGCCGATGTCCCCCGAGCGTGCGCGTGCGGTGCTGCGGGCGACGGGTTCCCCGCAGCAGGACGCGCCGGGCCGGCCCGCCTCCCAGCGGATCGGCAACCGGCCCGACATCAAGGCGGCGGTCACCTATCTCGTGCCGCAGGCGGTCGGCTCGGGCAAGGCCGAGCGGTACTGGGACGAGTTGCTGCCGTATCCGCGTGAACTTCCGCCGAGGCTCCGGCTGTTCGTGGCCGGCGACTGGCGGAACCTCAATCATCCGTCCCCCGAGATCCGCCAGGCGGTCCATGCCGCCTTCGCGGGGGGACGGCCCGATGTCCGAGTGTGGTTCTCGGACGACGAGATCGTCGGTCTGGTCATCACCGGCTGACGAAGCCCGGCACATCAACAACCCATCGCATCAAGGGAAGGTGACACCCGCATGAGCACCACCCCGCAGATGAGCTACATGGGACAACCGCAAGGACAGCAGTTCCCGAGCACGTCGCCCTATCAGCAGCAGTCGTACGGCATGGGCGGCTCGCTGGAGCAGCTCCAGCAGCTCGGCCAGCAGCAGCCGTTCCAGCAGCTGCTGCAGCAGCTCGGGCAGCAGCAGGGCTACGGCCAGCAGCAGGGCTACGGCCAGCAGGTCCAGGGCGACCAGCAGCAACAGCAGGCCGAGCAGCAGGTGCTGCAGCTGGTGCAGCAGCTCACGCAGGCCGCCGTCCAGCAAGCTCCGCAGGCCGCCCCGCAGGCCGGGGTCGCGAACGGCTACATCGACATCGTGCAGCCGCTGCCGGGGCAGCCGTCGCAGATCTTCCTGCGCATCAACAACGTGTTCCGGGTCTTCAACAACCCCAACCCGCAGACCCACGACCAGGTCCAGGAGGCCTTCGCGTTCGGCCACCAGGTCATCGGCGTGTGGGACACCAGTCAGCCGCTGGTGCTGCGGAGCATCCAGATCCGCAAGCTCTGACGGGCACATGAGCACGACAGGCACATGAGCACAACGGGCACATGAACCACAGGGGCGCTTCCACCCGCGGGGAGGAAGCGCCCCTCTCCTGCATACGGCCGTGCAGCGCCTAGAGAGCCACGCCCAGCAGCGCGTCCACGGCCCGCGACACGACACCGGGGGCACCCGTGTCCGTACCGCCCGTCGCCTCCTGTACGGCGACCCAGCGGTCGACGGCGGCGAGCGCGGCCGGGGCGTCCAGGTCGTTCGCCAGGGCGTCGCGGATCTCCTCGACGAGCGCCTCGGCCGGCGGCCCGTCGGGCCGGGACACCGCGGCCCGCCAGCGGCCGAGGCGGGCGACGGCGTCCTCGAGCACCTGGTCGGTCCACTCCCAGTCGGCCCGGTAGTGGTGGGCGAGCAGGGCGAGCCGGATGGCGACGGGGTCGACGCCGTCGCGCCGCAGTTGCGAGACGAAGACCAGGTTCCCCTTGGACTTGGACATCTTCTCGCCGTGCAGGGCGACCATCCCGGCGTGCACGTAGGCCTTGGCCATGGGGAACTCGCCGGTCAGCACCTGGGCGTGCGAGGCGCCCATCTCGTGGTGCGGGAAGGCCAGGTCGGAGCCGCCGCCCTGGACATCGAAGCCCATGCCGAGGTGGTCGAGGGCGATGGCGACGCACTCGATGTGCCAGCCGGGCCTGCCGCGCCCGAGGGAACCGCCGTCCCAGCTGGGCTCTCCGGGCCGTGCGGCCATCCAGAGCATCGGGTCGAGCGGGTTCTTCTTGCCGGGCCGCTCGGGGTCGCCGCCGCGCTCGGCGGACAGCAGCCGCATGGCGGCGGCGTCGAGGTTCGACACCTTGCCGAAGTTCGGGTCGGACTCGACGGAGAAGTAGACGTCGCCGTCCAGTTCGTAGGCGGCGCCGGCGTCCCGGAGGCGCTCGACGAGCGGCACGATCCCGGGTATCGCCTCCACCGCGCCGATGTAGTGCTGCGGGGGCAGCATGCGCAGGGCGGTCATGTCCTCGCGGAAGAGCACCGTCTCCTTCTCGGCGAGGGCTGCCCAGTCGATGTTGTCCCGCTCGGCGCGCTCCAGGAGCGGATCGTCGATGTCGGTAACGTTCTGGACGTAGTGAACCTGCCGCTTGGTGTCGAGCCACACGCGCTGAACCAGGTCGAACGCGTTGTAGGTCGCCGCGTGCCCCATGTGGGTCGCGTCGTACGGCGTGATGCCGCAGACGTAGATGCGGGCGACGGGACCGGGGTCGAGGGTGACCAGGCCCCCGGTCGCGGTGTCGTGGATCCTCAGGCCGCGGCCCTGACCAGGCAGGGCGGGGACCTCAGAAGCGGGCCAGGCATACATGTCATGAGCGTAACCGGACGGATGTTCCGTACACGAACCGGACCGGTGCGGATGGCCGGTAAGGCGTTCTTGCGCGATACCGGCCATTGTGCTCCTAGACGGGAGGCCACGGAATGGCCGGCCACTCCCCGCTCGGCTCCGGATGCCTCCCGGCCGCCAGCAGCGCCTCGACACGCGCGCGCGTGGCCGCCACCTCCGCTGCGGTGATCAGCCCGGCCAGGCGTACGGCGAGCTCACCGCCCTCCTTCAGCCCCTCCCGCAGAGTGCCGAGCACCTCGACGGCCTCCACCGTCAGCGGCTCCCCCGACCAGCCCCACAGCAGCGTCCGGAGCTTGTTGTCGACGTTGAAGGTGACGCCGTGGTCGATGCCGTACAGCCGGCCGGTCTCGGTGGGCAGCAGGTGCCCGCCCTTGCGGTCGGCGTTGTTGATCACGGCGTCCAGGACCGCGAGCCGCCGCAGCCGCTCGTCGTCGGCGTGCACGAGCAGGGCGGCCCTCCCCTCGCCGACCTCGGCGAGCCCGATCGCCTTCCAGCCGGGGCCGGGCTCCTCACCGTCCACCAGCGCGAGCAGCTCGGCCTCGGGCGCCGCCTCGATCCACAGCTGGACCATGCCCTCGCCGTACGGCCCGTCGCGCAGCACGGTCGGCGGTACGAGCCCCCAGCCGGTCGCCTCGGAGACCTCGTACGCGGCGACCTCGCGCTGCGCGAGGGTGCCGTCGGGAAAGTCCCACAGCGGCCGCTCACCGGCGACCGGCTTGTACACGCAGGACGCCTCCTGCCCCTCGTGCGCGACCGTGCAGAAGAGCGCCGCGTTGGACGCCTCGCGGATGCGGCCGCGCACGGTCAGCTCGCCCTCGGCGAGCAGTTCCACCGAGGTCACGCTCCGCGGCGGTATCCGTTCTGGCGCGGACATACATGTCCTTCCGGGTCGAGCGGGAGGCTGCACAGCGGACACGGCGGCCGCCCGGCGTTGACGACGTCCAGTGCGCGCTTGGCGAAGGCCCTCGCCTGGGCGCCGGTAAGCCGGACCCGCAGCATCGGGGGCCCGTTCTCCTCGTCCTGGAGCAGGCGTTCCTCGGCCTCGGCGAGGTCCTCCTCGGAGTCCGCGTCGAGCTCCACGAGGGCCTGCGCCTCGACGATCATGCGCTGCTCCTCACCGTCCCAGGCGAGCGCCATGGTGCCGACGCGGAACTCCTCCTCGATGGGGGTGTCCAGCGGGGCGGTGTCGGAGATCTCGGTGGGCGCCACGGCGGGGACGGCGGCACTGCCGCCACTGCGCCGGACGACCTCGTCGAGCAGCTCGTCCATGCGCTCGGCGAGGGCGGCGACCTGGGTCTTCTCCAGGGCCACGCTGGTCACCCGGGAGCCTGCGGTGGCCTGGAGGAAGAACGTACGGCGTCCGGGCAGTCCGACCGTACCGGCCACGAAGCGGTCCGGGGGGTCGTAGAGGAACACCTGACGGGACACGTCCTGTCTCCATTGGAATCGTGGGTACGGCGACATCGTGGATTCGGCGACATCATGGATTCGACGAAATCCTGAGCACGGCGCTGCTTCGACCGCTGCTTCACCCTACTGCGCCGGACGATCACGGTGCGCCCGCGCCGCCCCCGACCGTCGCATCGCCGGCCGGCGGTTCCTCGCGCGGGGCGAGTGACGCGAAATCACCGGTGTCCCCGAGGCGTACGAGGAACGGCCTCAGGCGTGTGTAACGGATCGCGGTGATGGAACACGGTTCGACGGAAATCCTCTGGAAGAGGTCGAGATGAAGACCGAGTGCGTCCGCGACGAGGGACTTGATGACGTCGCCGTGCGAGCACATCAGATACACGGCGTCGGCGCCGTGATCGCGCTCCACGCGCGCGTTCCACTCGCGTACGGCCTCGGCGGCCCGGGTCTGCATCGCCCGCATCGACTCGCCGCCCGGGAACGCGGCCGCCGACGGGTGGGCCTGGACGACCTCCATCAGGGGTTCGTCCTTGAGCTCGGCGAGCTTGCGGCCGGACCAGTCTCCGTAGTGGCACTCACCGATCCGTTCGTCGGTGTGCCCGGTGAGTCCGGGCCGGGCGTCGAGCAGCGGGCGGACGGTCTCCTGGCAGCGCTGCAGGGGGCTCGTGACGACCTCGGAGATCGGCAGCTCGGCGAGCCGGCCGGGCAGTGCGGCGGCCTGCGCGGCCCCGCGCTCGTCGAGGGCGACACCGGGCGTCCACCCGGCGAGCAGTCCCTCGGTGTTGGCGGTGGAACGTCCGTGCCGGACCAGGATCAGCGTGGGCATGCGGCCCAGCGTAGGCGTACCAGGGGATGCGTCCTCGGGCGGGCGGCGGGAGAATACGCTCCGTGATCGTCGATTGCGGCATCTACCGCGACGGGCGCCGGACGGAAGGGCCGGAGGACTTCTCCGACGCCCTGGACCTGTGCCGTCTGCGGGACGACGCGTTCGTCTGGATCGGCCTGTACGAGCCCACGGAGAAGGAGTTCGACAAGGTCACCGAGGAGTTCGGGCTGCACCCGCTGGCCGTGGAGGACGCCCTGAAGGCACACCAGCGGCCCAAGCTGGAGGTGTACGACGACTCGCTGTTCATGGTCCTCAAGCCGGTCGGGTACGAGCCGAGGAGCGACATCGTCTCCTCCGGCGAGGTCATGGTCTTCATCGGCGACTCGTTCGTGGTGACCGTCCGGCACGGCGAGGAGGCTCCGCTGAGCGCCGTACGACGCCGTCTGGAGCACGAGCCCGAGATGCTCCGGCACGGCCCCACGGCGGTGCTGTACACGATCGCCGACGCCGTGGTCGACCACTACGTCGACGTGGCCGACGAGTTGGGCACCGACCTGGAGGAACTGGAGGCGGACGTGTTCTCGCCGGCCGGCGGCAGCTCCCGGGACACGGCGTCGCGGATCTACGCCTTCAAGCGGCAGATCCTGGAGTTCAGGAGGGCAACCGGTCCGCTGGCCCAGCCGCTGGCCCGGCTCGCGGGCTCGGGGCTGTTCGAGGTGCGGGTGCCCTTCGTGCACGAGAAGGCACAGCCCTTCTTCCGCGATGTGAACGACCACCTCACGCGCGTGAACGAGGCGGTGGAGGGTCTGGACCGGCTGGTCTCCGACATCCTCGCGGCGCATCTCGCGCAGATGAGCGTCCGGCAGAACGACGACGTGCGGAAGATCTCCGCGTGGGCGGCCATGGCCGCGATCCCGACGATGGTCGCGGGGGTCTACGGCATGAACTTCGAGCACATGCCGGAGCTGCGCTGGGCCTGGTCGTATCCGCTGCTGATCGCGGGCATGGCCGCCGTCGAGGTGCTGCTGTACCGGCTGTTCAAGAGCCGGGGCTGGTTGTAGGGACGGTTGCGTGGTTACGGCGTCAGGCGAACTCGGGTGCCGAGGTGGCGGGTCCGCCGAGGGCGTCGCGGCGTTCCGGCATCTTCAGGGACACCATGCGCCGCCAGCCCGCGAGCCGCTCCCAGGCGTACACGGCGTGGATGCCCGCGGCGAGCACCGCCGCCTTCGGCCGGGGCCAGCCGAGGATGCGGCCCATGTGCTCCATGACCGCGAGGCTGACGTCCCGGTAGATCCGGATCTCGGCGAGCGCGCACTCGCGCAGGGTGCGCTGGATGGCCCGGCCGTGCCCCCGGGCGGCGAAGCGCAGGAGTTCCTCGTGGCAGTAGGCGAGGTGGTTGTCCTCGTCGTTCGAGATCATCTTGACGGCGCGGCCGAGGTCGGGGTGGTCGGCGAAGTGCTTGCGCAGCAGGTCCATCTGCTCGGAGGCGCGCTGTTCGGTGACCCGGCTGTGCGACAGGTAGGTGACGATGTCCTGGACGGTGAGCTGTTCGTCGCTCTTTAGCTTCTCGTGCGCGAGGCCGATGCCGTGCTTCTCCAGCAGCATCGTGTAGTCCGTCTCGGGCGGGACGGGGACGGGTTCGAGGCCGCGCTTCTTCAGCAGGGCGTTGAAGATCCGGCCGTGCTTGTCCTCGTCCGCGCCGTGCCGGGTGATCTTGGGCGCGAGGGGGCGTTCGCTCTCCGGGACGAGCGCGGCGATGCGGGCGTTCTCCCAGCCGCCCTGGGACTCGCCGCTGGCGGCGATCGAGCAGAACAGGCGGAAGGACTCGTCGTTGTCGAGGATCTCCTGGAACAGACTCTTGGCCGAAAGCATCGTGGGGCACCTCTCTGCAGACGCAGGACTCCGCAGGACTCAGTGGGACTCAGCCGGGCTCAGCAGGACTCCGCGGTATTCCGCAAAGAACGAGTCAAATGGGCTGAGAGAGGTGCCGCAACAGTAATGACGGACAACTCCGCCAAAAGAATGACCATCGGGGTCACGACGGGGGCGTAACCGTGTGGGCACGCGCGCGTTGTTCTGCGTGACGGCCGTGGCGGGGAAGACCCCCGAGCCCCCACCACGGCCGCGGAAATTTCCGCTGGTACGCCCTCGTACGCCCCCGGTGTCACGCCAGTCCGGCGCGCTCCAGGGCCTCGGTGCCGGCGCGGAGCGAGGCGATCCGCTCGTCGAGCGTGAAGCCCGCGGGAGCGAGGCTGAGGGTGGTGACCCCGGCCGCCGCGTACTCCTTCATCCGATCGGCGATGCGGTCCACGGAGCCGAGCAGTGTCGTCTGGTCGATCAGCTCGTGCGGGATGGCCGCCGCGGCGCCCTGCTTGTCGCCGGACAGGTACTTCTCCTGGACCTCGGCGGCCGCGGCCTCGAAGCCCATGCGCTGGGCGAGCTGGTTGTAGAAGTTCTGCTTGGCGCTGCCCATGCCGCCGACGTACAGCGCGGTGTAGGGACGGAAGGTGTCGGCGAGCGTGGCCACGTCCTTGTCCTCGCCGACGGCGAGCGGCAGCGTCGGGCAGACGTCGAACCCGTCGAGGGTCTTGCCGGCCTTCTCGCGCCCGGCACGCAGGTGCCGGATCGTGGTCTCCTCGAGGTGCTCGGCGGACGGGAAGATGACCAGGGCGCCGTCCGCGATCTCACCGGTCTGCTCGAGGTTCTTCGGGCCGATGGCGGCGATGTACAGCGGGATGTGCTCGCGCTCCGGGTGCACGGTCAGCTTGATGGGCTTGCCGGGGCCGCCGGGCAGCGGCAGCGTCCAGTGCTGCCCCTCGTACGTCAGGCGCTCACGCGTCATCGCCTTCCTGACGATCTCGACGTACTCACGCGTGCGTGCCAGGGGCTTGTCGAACTTGACGCCGTACCAGCCCTCGGAGACCTGGGGGCCGGAGACTCCGAGGCCGAGCCGGAAGCGGCCGCCGGAGAGCGAGTCGAGGGTCGCGGCCGTCATCGCGGTCATCGCCGGCTGGCGGGCCGGGATCTGGAAGATGGCGGAGCCGACGTCGATGCGCTCGGTCTGGGCGGCGACCCAGGAGAGCACGGTGGCCGCGTCCGAGCCGTACGCCTCGGCGGCCCAGCACACGGCGTATCCCAGCCGGTCGGCCTCCTGCGCGACGGCGAGATTGTCCGCGTCCATTCCGGCACCCCAGTAGCCGAGGTTGATCCCGAGCTGCATGGCGGATTCCCCTTACCGATCAGTAACGTCCCTTGTGGGCCCGACCTTAGCGTGGGGGGCCGCCGGCGGGGAGGGCGATGTGGCGGGCGTCGCCCGGGCGGTGCTCGGAGGGCGCGGTAACCGTCGTGAAAACTGCTCATCCACAGGCCCCCACATGGCAGGTTCTGGCCAGTAATCTCGGCGTTCATGGAGCAGAGGCATCTCGGCCGCACCGGCCTGCGCGTGTCCCGGATCGGGCTCGGCACCCTCACCTGGGGCAGGGACACCGACGAGCACGACGCCGCGGACCTCCTGAAGACGTTCTGGGAGGCGGGCGGCACCCTCGTCGACACGGCCGACGTGTACGGCGACGGGGAGGCAGAGTATCTGCTCGGCCGGCTCATGGAAGGGCTGGTCCCGCGCCGGGACCTGGTCATCTCGACGAAGGCGGGCAGCGTACCCGACCCGGACCGCCGCTTCGACGGCTCACGCGGCCATCTGCTCTCCGCGCTGGACGCCTCGCTGGCCCGGCTCGGCACGGAGTACGTCGACGTCTGGCACGTGCACGCCTACGATCCGTACACACCGCTGGAGGAGACCCTCCAGGCCCTCGACCTCGCGGTGAGCAGCGGACGCGCCCGCTATGCCGGCGTCTCCAACTTCTGCGGCTGGCAGCTCGCCAAGGCGGCGACGTGGCAGCTCGCGGCGCCCGGCATACGCACCCGGCTGGCGAGCACCCAGCTGGAGTACTCGCTGCTGCAGCGGGGCGTCGAGCGGGAGGTGCTGCCGGCGGCGCTGGACCTGGGCATCGGTCTGCTGCCCTCCTCGCCGCTCGGCCGGGGCGTGCTGACGGGCAAGTACCGGGGCGCTACTCCCCCGGACTCACGCGGCGCCTCGGAACACCTCGCGCCCTTCGTCGCCCCGTACCTCGACGACACGGCGAGCCGCATCGTGGACGCCGTGCAGACGGCGGCGGACGGGCTGGCCGTGACCCCGCTCCAGGTCGCCCTCGCCTGGGTCCGCGACCGGCCCGGCGTGACCGCACCGGTCATAGGCGCGCGCAACGCACAGCAGCTCACGGCGGCGTTGTCAGTGGAGGCCCTTAGTCTTCCTGACGAGATCTGCCGGGCGCTCGACGACGTGTCAGCGCCCGTGCACCGCTATCCCGATCACGACTGGAGCACGCTGTGACCACGGAGCCGCCCGAGACCACGGAGCAGACTGAGCCGGGGACGCCGGGCGCCGCGACACAGGGCGGGGCGGTGGGCGGTATCGCCGACGCCGAGGGCGAAACCGCGTCCGGGGGTCACGAAGCCGGCGACGATGAGAGCCGGATGGGCGGGGGCGCCGAGGGCAGCGGGGACGAAGCCGCGGCCGAGCAGTCGAGCGGCACGGGTGGGGACAGCCCGGCCGGCCGGGACGGGGACGCCGGTGACGCCTCGGCGCAGTTGTCCGAGGCCGAGGCCGAGCTGGCCGCTCAGCGGGTCGAGCGGGAGCGGATCGCGCGGCGCAGGGCCGAGAAGAACGGGCCCATCGCGAGCGGGGCCAAGCTCAGCGGGAAGGCCGCCGACCTGCTTGCGGCCGTACGGGCCGTGGAGAGCGGCTCGAAGCCGGCGGCCACCGTCTTCAGCGAGCCGGAGCCACCGCGCCGTCCCGCCCCGGAGCCGGTACGGCCACCGCGGCCCACGGTGACGGCCGACGCACCCGCCGCCCCCGCACCGGAGACCGTCGAGTCCGTACGGCGCGTACTGGCCCAGGGCGGCGCACCGGAGACACTCGCCGCGCAGGCCGCAGTCGCGCTCGGCGAGCGCGCGGGGGACCAGCTGCGGGCGGACCCCTGGCAGTTGCTGCGAGTCGGCGGCGTACGGCCGGAGCAGGCCGACGGGTTCGCGCGGGCCCTGCTGGGCGCGGAGTGCGGACCGGACGACGAGCGGCGCGGGCGGGCGGTCACCGTCTGGCTCCTGGAACAGGCGGCCCTGGCAGGGCACACGGCCCTGGAGATGCCGACGCTCACCGCCGCGCTGGCCCAGCGGGGCGTGCCGGACGCCGATTCGGCGGTGCAGAACACCCTGGCCGAGGGTGAGGCCCTGGCCTTCCAGGACGCCCTGGACGAGCCGGGCGCCCCGGCACGGCGGGACGACGAGGAGCCGGAGGACGAGGAGCGGCCCGTCCGCGTCCTCGTCGGACTGGAGCGGTACGCCCTCGCGGAGGAGAGCCTCGCCGACGGACTTGCCCGCCTGATCAACTCGGCGCCGAAGCAGGACGGTTCGGCGGAGGAGTGGGAGCGGGCGGCGACCGCGGCGGGTTCCGCCGCCGACCTGATCCGAGCGGTCTCGGCTCACGGCCTGGTCCTCCACACCGGCTGCGAGGCCTCCCTCGCCGAACCGGCGGCCCTGCTGCACACGGCGCGGGCTCTGGGCCTGCGCGCCTGGGCGGCCACCCACAGCGCCCCGGGCCGAGAGCGCTTCTCGGCGCTGCTGAGCGGCGGCGGCCGGCCCGGCGGGGCCCCCGACGCCGCCCCATCCGACGTGCCCGGCGTCGTCACCGTGGACGGTCTGCTGTCCGGTGCCGAGGGGCCCGGGCGGGACGCGGAGGGGGCGCTCGATCTCGATCTGCTCGTCGTGCTCGACGCGCCGCAGCTGGGCGTGGAGACGGCGGCGCTGCTCACGGAGTCGCTGCCGGACGGGGCCCGGCTGGTACTGGCCGGGGATCCGGCGGTGCTGTGGTCGGCGGGTCCCGGGCGGGTGTTCGCCGATCTGCTGGCGGCACGGATCTGCCCGCAGATCGCCTCACGGCGGCCGGATCCCGGGCCGCTGGGCGAGCTGGTGTCCGGTATCGGCATCGGCGAGCTGAACCAGGTCGAGGCCCCCGGCAAGGAGCTCGTGATCGTGCCCGTGCGGGAGGCCGGCGAGGCCGTGCACCGCACCGTGCAGCTCGTCGCGGACTCGGTGCCGCGCGCGATCGGCGTCCCGGCGGAGGAGACCCAGGTGATCACGCCGGGCCACGGCGGCGCGGCCGGCACGCGCGCGCTCAACGCCGCGCTCAAGGAACGGCTCAACCCCGGCCCGGGCCGCTTCGGCGGCTTCGATCCCGGTGACCGCGTCGCCTACTCCCCCGCCCCGGGCCGTACGGTGCCGGGCCAGGTGGTGAAGGCCGATGCCGAGGGACTGCACCTGTCCTGCGCGGGCGAGCCCGTGGTCGTACCGAAGGAACGCGTGGAGCAGTCCGTACGCCACGGCTGGGCCCTGACCGCACACCAGGCGGTGGGCACCCGGTGGCCGGCGGTGGTCGTGGTGCTGCCGGGGGACGCCGCCCAGGCCCTGAGCCGCCCCTGGGTCTACACGGCCTTCAGCCGGGCCGACCGACACCTCTCCGTGGTCCACGGCGTGGAGCAGGCCCTGCCCCGCGCCGTCGCCGAGGTCCCGGCGAAGCCCCGCACCACCCGCCTCCCCGCCCTGCTCAGAACGCAGGTGTCCGCACTGGACTGACCGGGCCGCGCGACCGGCCCGCCCACTACGACGGGGGGGGGGGGGGGGGGGGGGGGGGGGGGGGGCGGCGGGGGGGGGGGGGGGGCGGCGGGGGGGGGGCCCCCGCGGGGCGGGGGGGG